>CAYXAX010000237.1:0-3709 GCA_964463055.1 uncultured Gammaproteobacteria bacterium
CAGATCATCATGACCTGCGACCGCTATCCCAAGGAGGTCACCGGGCTGGAGGAGCGCCTCAAGTCCCGCTTCGGCTGGGGCCTGACGGTCAGCATCGAGCCCCCGGAGCTGGAGATGCGCATGGCCATCCTTATGAGCAAGGCGGCTCACACCCAGGTGCGGCTGCCCGACGATGTGGCGTTTTTCATCGCCAAGCGCATTCATTCCAACGTCCGCGAGCTGGAGGGCGCGCTGCGCCGCGTCATCGCCTATACCCATTTCACCAACAGCAGCATCAGTCTGGAGACCACCAAGGAGGCCCTCAAGGACGTACTGGCTCTGCAGGACCGTTTGATCTCCATCGAGAATATTCAGAAAACCGTGGCCGAGTATTACAAAATCCGTACCTTCGATCTGCTGTCCAAACGCCGTAGCCGTTCCATCTCGCGGCCGCGTCAGATCGCCATGGCCCTGGCCAAGGAGCTCACCAACCACAGCCTGCCGGAAATCGGCAATGCCTTCGGCGGCCGCGACCACACCACGGTGCTGCATGCCTGCCGCAAGGTGACTGAACTGCGCACGACCATCACCCGGGTAAAAGAGGACTACACCAACCTGTTGAGAACCCTGACCACATGATGAGTATAACCTGTGGATAAATCGACCCGACCGGTGAGCGCTTCATTTCACACACATATTATCCACAGGAACACTACACCTTGCGTGGTGCTGCAATCACAGCCGATTGGAGCTACAATATATTGGGATGCAAGGTGAATTTAAGAATTATGCACAGTTTGCCGGTGACATAATAACTACAGTCTTTTTTAAATCTTAAAATATTATTAGTTATGCAACTCACCATTTCTCGGGACGCACTGCTCAAACCCTTGCAGCACATCGGCAGCGTTGTGGAACGGCGTCAGACCCTGCCGATTCTGTCCCACATCCTGGTGCACGTGGAAACGGAACGCCTCACACTCACGGGCACCGATCTGGAAATCGAAGCCACGGCGTACATCCCTATTATTGGGGCCAAAGCCGGCATCACCACCTTACCGGCACGCAAGATGGTGGATATCTGTCGCACGCTTCCTGACGGTGCCGAACTGAACCTCGTCACGGAGGGCGATCGCACCGTGGTCACCAGCGGCAAGAGCCGCTTTGTGCTTAACTCCCTGCCGGCCAAGGACTTCCCCAGTGTCGATGACATAAAACCACAGGTATCCTTCAACGTGGCCCAGAACCGTCTGAAGGAACACATCGAGCAGACTCAGTTTGCCATGGCACAGCAGGATGTACGTTATTACCTCAACGGCATGCTTCTGGAGGTGGACGACAACACCCTGCGCACCGTGGCCACTGACGGCCACCGCCTCGCCATCTGCGCCTCATCCGGCAATAAAATTGATAAAAATCAACAGGTTATTATTCCTCGCAAAGGCGTGGTTGAGCTTTCCCGCATCCTCGAGGACAACGACACACCCATACAGGTGGAGATCGGGCAGAATCATATCCGCCTGGTCACCGGGCAGATCTGCTTCACCTCCAAGCTCATCGACGGGCGCTTTCCCGATTACCAGCGGGTGCTACCGGCCAAGATCACCAGCAAGCTTATTGCCGACCGGCACCTGCTCAGCCAGGCCCTGACCCGGGCGTCGATACTGTCCAATGAAAAATATCGCGGCGTACGTTTTGCAGTGGATGAGAATACTTTGAAAATCGGTGCCAACAACCCTGATCAGGAAGAGGCTTCGGAAGAACTGGATGTGGTCTACCAGGGCGATGCCATGGAGATTGGCTTTAACGCCACCTACGTGCTGGACGCCCTCAATGCCGTGGCCACGGAGGAAGTGGAAGTAGGCCTGATTGATCCCAACAGCTGTTGCGTCATCCAAGGCCTGGGGGATGAGAAGTCACGCTACGTGGTCATGCCCATGCGGCTGTAGCCGCAGCGCAGCACCCCACTTCCCGGCCAGCGGCAACACTATTTCACCCATAACCACCACACCCAAGACGGGGTAGCGCAGCATGGCCTACCTGCAGCGCCTTTCAGGGGTCAATGTCCGTAATCTGAGCCCCTTCGCCATCGACCTCGGTCCTGAACAGAACATCATCTATGGTCATAACGCCAGTGGTAAGACCAGCTTGCTGGAAGCGGTGCATATCCTTGGGGTGGCCAAGAGTTTTCGCGCCCGCCAGCTCAAGCATGTGATCCAGCACGGCCAGGAGGCCTTGAGCGTCCATGCTCGCATTCATCCCCATCTGCGCCCGCCCGTAACCCTGGCCGTCGAACATAAAAAGTCCAATACCTCGCTGCAGGCCAACGGTGTGGCCCTGACCCGGGCCTCAGAGCTGGCCCAGCTGGCCCCGGTACTGCTGGTGAATACTGACAGCCACCACATCATCGTCGGCGGACCCGCCCAGCGCCGCCGTATGCTGGACTGGGGAGTGTTCCACGTGGAACATGGCTACGGGTCATTATTGTCCCGCTACCAGAATACCCTGAAGCAGCGCAATTTCTGCCTGCAGAACAGCCTCCATGGCCAGGTTCCGCCCCATATCTGGAATGACGAGCTGGCCAATGCCGCCGTGGCCATCCACGAGGGGCGGGGCCGCTACTTCACGCAATGGTCGCCCTGGATCACTCGGTATCTGGAGCGTCTGCTGGGACGCCGAGACATCGCGGTCACCTATGACCGTGGCTGGGCCGCAGGCGCCGACTATCTGGATGTACTGCAGACAGCCGCCAAGGAGGACCGGCAGCTGGGCTATACCCGCTATGGTCCCCACCGCGCTACCCTGCACATTATGGTGGACGGCGTCCCCGCGGAGCAGTGCATCTCCCGCGGGCAGCAGAAACTGATGGTATTCGCGCTGGCCTTCGCCCAGGCCGCCGTACTCAACGCCGCCCGCGGCGACCGCTGCATCGTGCTCATCGACGATCTGGCCGCGGAACTGGATACTGAGCACCGCCGGTTGGCCCTGCACACCCTCGCCGAACTGGGCGGGCAATCTCTGCTTACCGTTACTGAACCCGAACTGCTGAAAACCCCCGGCACACCGCCGGCACGGATGTTCCACGTGGAACACGGAAACATCATAGAAGTGCTATAATTAGTTGGTTTATATTTCGTCTCCCGGAGATGTCTATGGAAAACGAGACCGGCCCTGCGGCGGCAACCCCACGGCATAGCACGTATAATTCGGCAAATATCAAAGTTCTCAAAGGCTTGGATGCCGTTCGCCGACGCCCGGGGATGTACATCGGCGACACCGATGACGGCACGGGGCTACACCACATGGTGTTCGAGGTCACCGACAACTCCGTGGACGAGGCCTTGGGGGGGTATTGCACCGACATCCAGGTCACTATCCACACCGACAGCTCCATCACCGTCATCGACAACGGCCGCGGCATCCCCGTGGATTTGCACCCGGACGAGGGCCGCTCCGCCGCTGAGGTGATCATGACCACCCTCCACGCTGGGGGCAAATTCGACGAGGACTCCTACAAGGTGGCCGGCGGCCTGCACGGCGTGGGCGTGTCCGTGGTCAACGCCCTGTCAGAGTACCTGCGGCTGACCATTCGCCGCGACGGTAGGATTTATCAGCAGGAATACCGCGGTGGGGCCCCCGTCTCGCCCCTGAAGGCCATCGGTGACACGGACCAGACCGGCACCGAGATCCGCTTCAAGCCCAGCGCCGAGGTGTTCAAGAACATCGAATT
>CAYXAX010000238.1:0-3670 GCA_964463055.1 uncultured Gammaproteobacteria bacterium
AAGCGACACTTTTTCGACCTAATTCAAGGTGTTTGCCCTGGTAAACATCGAATAACTGCACCTCCTGAAGGAGCCCGCCGGCGGCGTTGTGGACGGCGTCGAGCATGGCCTGTGCCGGGACCTCCTGGTCCACTACCACGGCGATATCGCGGCGCACTGACGGGAACTTGGAGAGCTCGCTAAAGGCCGTATGCGCGGGTCTTTCCAGGGGCTGCAGGGACAGTTCGAACAGTACCGGCGCGGGGCCCGACAGGCCCAGGCGGCGTTGAGCCACCGGGTGCAAGGTCCCCAGCCAGCCGACCTGCTCACCGCTGCTCCTGAGAAAGATGCCCGCACTCTGGCCGGGATGCAGCACCGGATGGGGCCGGGCCTTGAATTCGAATGCGACTGGGGGACCGTAAAGGGCGAGGACGGCTTCCACATCGCCCTTTGAATCAAAAAAGTCGTTACCTTGTCCGGGCGAACCCCATTGTTCGGGCAGCACCGGCCCGAAGGCCGCACCGGCGACCACGGTCTCTTCCTCCAGGTCTCGGCCGTGCCCCCGATAGCGCGGCGCGATTTCGAAGACGCGTACGCGCGCCTGCTGGCGCTTGGCGTTGTACTGTACCGCCTGTACGAGGCTCGGCCAAAGACTGCTGCGCATCACCGCCATATCTTCACTGATAGGGTTCTTGAGTCGCGGGCTCACGGCGTGCGGATCGAACAGCGACTGCATGGCCGGATCGATGAAACTGTAGGTAATGACTTCCTGGTAGCCCCGGTCCGCCAGCAGCGTGCGGACCCGTTGCGTGCGCGGGCCGGCGTGCCTCGACTTGATCGTCAGGGGCTGACGCGGCACGGACAGGGGCAGCCTGCCGTAACCGTAGAGACGGGCGACCTCCTCAACCAGATCAGCCTCGATGCTGAGATCGAAGCGGTGGCCCGGCGGGACCACCTGCCAGCCGGCCGCCTCGCGCACGCTCTTCATGCCGAGGCGTGACAGGTATTGCGTCACCACTTTCTCTTCCAGCGGTATACCCAGAATACGCTGCAGGTAGGCGTCGCGCAGCGGAATGGCCTCGGGCCGCCGCAGGTGCGGTTGGGAGATGGCTTCCGTGAGCGGTCCTGGCTTACCGCCGCAAATGTCGATGATCAGTCCGGTAGCCCGTTCCATGGCCTTGACCGGCAACTGGGGGTCGACGCCGCGCTCGAAGCGGTACGATGAATCCGTCTGCAGACCGAAGCGCCGCGGCCGCCCGGCGATGGCGGCGGGAGTGAAGTGCGCGCTTTCGAGAAACAGGGACGCGGTGGTACCGTCCACGGCGGTGCCCTGTCCGCCCATGATGCCCGCCAGGGCGATGACCCCGCCGCGGTCGGCAATCACCAGGGTATCGTGGTCCCGCAGGGTGAGGGTCTGGCCGTCCAGCAGGGTGACCTGTTCATCCGGCTCGCCGATGCGTACCTGGATGTCCCCGTCGACCTTGTTCATGTCGAAGGCATGCATGGGCTGTCCGAGCTCGAGCAGAATGTAGTTGGTGACATCCACCACCGGGGAGATGGCGCGGATACCCCCGCGGCGCAGGCGCTCCCGCAGCCATGGCGGCGTCTCGGCGGCTGGATTGATATTTTTTATCACGCGCCCGACATAGCGCGGACAGGCCTCCGGGGCGAGCAGACGGACGCTCACGCTATCGTCCACCGCCGCGGCAACGGCGGGGATGGTAACCTCGGTCACCGTCATGTCGTTGATCGCAGCCAGTTCCCGGGCAACGCCGGCGATGGACAGGCAGTCGCCGCGGTTGGGGGTGATAGCGATCTCGATGATGTTATCGTCCAGGTCAAGCAGTGCGCGCAGGTCCGTACCGGGCGCGGTGTCCCGGGGCAGTATCAGCAGCGCCTCTTTGTCTTCCGACAGGCCAAGTTCCGCGGCGCTGCACAGCATGCCCTGGGAGGTGACGCCCTTGAATGAGGCATCCTTGATCTTGTTTCCCGCAATCTGCGCCCCCTCCGGGGCCACGGCGACAATCATTTCAGGCACAACCTGCGCCCCGGTGATGATTCTAAGAGGGTGCGAGGCGCCGGTGTCCACGGTGCAGTCCTTGAGGCGATCGGCCTGGGGGTGATCCTTCACATTGAGAATCTTTCCCGCCACCACGCCTTTGAAGTCGGACGCCGCGGGTCCTACAGACTCCACCTCCAGACCCGCCATGGTGAGCTGATCTCCCAGTACCGGCGTGGGTACCGCGGGGTTCACCCAGCCGCGCAGCCATTGTTCGCTGAATTTCATTTCACATCAGACACAGGAGAAAATGGAAGTAACACCCTTCCGTTAATTGAACTGCCTTAAGAAGCGCAGGTCGTTTTCAAAGAACAGACGCAGGTCGTTTACGCCGTAGCGCAGCATGGCCATGCGTTCCACGCCGATGCCGAAGGCGAAGCCGCTGAAGCGTTCGTTATCGATGCCCACGTGCTGAAAAACCCGTGGGTGTATCATGCCGCAGCCCATGATCTCCAGCCACCCGGTATGTTTGCACACGCGGCACCCTTGCCCGCCGCAGATGACGCAGGTGATATCAACTTCCGCGGAGGGTTCAGTAAATGGAAAATAGGACGGGCGAAAACGTACGCCCAGATCCTTTTCAAAAAAGGCGCGCAGGAAATCGATGAGCAATCCCTTCAGATCCACGAAGCTCACATTTTCGTCCACCATGAACCCCTCCACCTGGTGGAACATCGGGGTGTGCGTCACGTCCGAATCGCAGCGATAGACACGGCCCGGGGCGATGATGCTCAGCGGCGGTTTGCGCGTCTCCATGGCGCGGATCTGCACCGGTGAGGTATGGGTGCGAAGCAACAGGCCTTCATCAACGTAAAAGGTGTCATGCATGGCGCGGGCGGGATGGTTGGCGGGGATGTTCAGCGCCTCGAAGTTGTGAAAATCGTCTTCGATATCCGGTCCCTGGGCGACTTCAAAACCCGCCTCGACAAACAGATTCTCTATCCGCCGCTGGACCTGCGTGATGGGGTGCAGACCACCGCTGCGCTGACCGCGCCCCGGTAGTGTCACGTCTATGGCCTCGCTTTGCAGTTGCTGCTCCAACTGCAGCTTCTCGATTTCCAGCCGGCGTGTCTCGATCAGCGCCTCCGCCCGGGCCTTGGCGTCGTTGATGGCCTGTCCCGCCGCAGGCCGCTGCTCAGGCGGCAGACGACCCAACTGCTTCAGCTGGTCCGTCAACGCGCCCTTTTTACCCAGATAACGGGCGCGTACCTGTACCAGGTCATTGGCGGTGGCGGTTGCCGCACTGTCCCGTTGCAGCTGATGGATGATCTTGTCCAGTTCGTCGTGCATGAGCTAACTAATAAGTGTCGAGTTCCGGGTTTCGTGTTGAAGAATCCCCAGTTGAAATTCAGTGCGGCCGGCAGGCCGCTTCCAGTAACTCAAAACGCGAAACTCGAGACCCGGAACGCTTTATTCTTCCAGCATAAACGAAAAAGGGAAAGGCATGACACCTTTCCCCTTTCACAGTTTGTAACACCGTCATCTCAGTGGAGACGGTGTCTGTTCAGGACCTGACGGATTGAGCCGGTAAGTGGGTCTTGGCCTGTTCCGCAAGGGCGGCAAAGGTCTGGATATCGTTCACGGCGATGTCCGCCAGGACCTTGCGGTCGACCTCGATACCGGCCTTGTTCA
>CAYXAX010000239.1:0-3657 GCA_964463055.1 uncultured Gammaproteobacteria bacterium
ACGGCAATCCCAATGTCTCCCCGGAGACCACCGCCCACGCCGTACGCCTGCACACCCGCGCGGCACTGCTGGCGCTCATCGTAAGAGTCACCGGTCTGAGCCGCGTACTTACCCACTCGGTGCTGATGTCTCAGCCCTCCCAGGCGTTCTTCGACTCACTCGAAAGAGACGAACCCTTTGCCAAGAACGCCTTCCACGACGCACCGGACCGGTTCCGCAACGAGCCCTATCGACGCAAGCTCTATATCATGCGCTATCGCCTGGAACGCAATCTGGTGGATATCCGCCGCCGCCTCCAGGGCAAGGTGGTGGAAAAGAGTGAAGACAGCTATCCCTCCGAGAGGGAGTTTCTCAACGACCTGTATCTGATCCGCGACTCGCTGATCGGACACGGCGAGGGCAACGTCGCCGACGGTGACCTCAAAGACCTGATTCGCCTCACCGAAAGTGTGGGGTTCTACCTGTTGCGCCTGGACATCCGCCAGGAGTCTTCACGCCACACCAGCGCCGTGGTGGAACTGCTCGCCCGCCAATCCCCGTCCATTGACTATAACAATCTCACCGAAGAGCGACGCATGGCGGTACTGGCGGAGATTCTTACCGGCACCAGGCGCCTGGCGTTCGATACCGAGGACCTGACAACGGCCACCGCCGAGACCCTGAGGGTATTTGAGGTCATGACGGAAATGAGCGCCGAGATCAGCCCCATGGCGTTCGGTCACTACGTGATCTCCATGACCCATAAGGCCAGTCATGTGCTGGAAGTCATGGCGCTGGCGCACCTCGCCGGCCTCGCCGGCTACGACAACGGCGTACCGTTCTGTCACATCAGAATCTCACCGCTGTTCGAGACCATCGAGGACCTGGAACACATCGAGCCGGTCATGGGCCAATTGCTGGACAACCGCGTCTACGGCGAACTGCTCAAGGCCTCCGGAAATCAGCAGGAGGTCATGCTTGGCTACTCGGACTCGTGCAAGGACGGCGGTATCGTGTCCTCATCGTGGCTGCTGTACGAGGCGCAGAAGAAGATCACCACGCTGGCGAGCCGACGCCGGGTGGACTGCCGCCTGTTCCACGGCCGTGGCGGAACCATCGGCCGCGGCGGCGGCCCGACCCACGAATCCATCCTCGCCCAACCCCCGGGCACGGTATTCGGCCAGATCAAATTCACCGAGCAGGGCGAGGTGCTGTCGTACAAATACAGCAACGTGGAGACCGCTGTCTATGAACTCACCATGGGTGTTACCGGCCTGCTCAAAGCAAGCCGCGGCCTGGTGAATAAAACACCCCCGGTGGAGCGCGATGAATTTCACGCCATCATGGGTGAACTCGCGGCCCTGGGCGAGAAGTCCTATCGGGACTTGACCGACCGCACCCCAAACTTTCTCGACTACTTCTACGACGCCACGCCGGTGGATGAAATCGGCCTGCTCAACATCGGTTCCAGACCCAGCCACCGCAACAAGACGAACCGTTCCAAGGGCTCCATCCGTGCCATCCCATGGGTATTCGGCTGGGCCCAGTCCCGTCATACCCTGCCCGCCTGGTACGGCATCGGTACGGCGTTGGACGGCTGGCAACGTCAGTCACCGGAACGACTGGACAAACTGCGTGAAATGTATCGCGAGTGGCCGTTCTTCCGCGCGCTCCTGAGCAACACCCAGATGGCCTTGTTCAAGGCCGACATGGGCATCGCCCATAAGTACAGTGACCTATGTGCCAATACCGCACTGGGTGAAAACATCCTTCTCCGGGTCAAGGATGAATATGAGCGCACCGTGGGCAATATCCTCGCCGTGGCCGACGCCAAATCACTTCTTGAAGAGAACCCGCCACTGGCCTTGTCACTGAGCCGGCGCAACCCCTATCTGGACCCCCTGAACCATATCCAGATCACCCTGTTGCAGCGCTACCGGGATACCCGCCTGGAAGACGCAGAACGCACCAAGTGGCTGGACCCACTGCTGCGATCCATCAACGCCATTGCCAGCGGCATGCGTAATACGGGATAAATCAGGAACGGCGGGAAGGAATTCCCCCCCTCGGTCAAGCGAGGCTAAACTGTCCTGTTTCGGGGCGTGCGCACTTCTGCGCCCGCAATGGCTGCAACAGGATTACCCAGACCTTCCTGGCCTTCAAGCAACCTGCTTCGGTATTGTGCGGCCGCGACGCACAATACGGTTGTGCTCGTCGAGGTATATCAGGGTGGGTTGGAAAAGGGGAAGCTCGGCCTCCTCGAGGACGGCATAGGTGCAGATGATCACCCGGTGCCCCGGGGCCGCCTTGTGGGCCGCCGCGCCATTCAGAGAAATGGTGCCGCTGCCTTCCTGGGCGCGGATGGCGTAGGTGGTGAAGCGTTCACCGTTATCGATATTGTAGATCTGGATTTGCTCATACTGGTGAATCCCCGCCGCATCGAGCAAGTCCCCGTCGATGGCGCAGGACCCCTCGTACTCCTGGTTCACCAGGGTGACACAGGCGCGGTGAAGCTTCGACTTAAGCAGCGTCAACTGCATGTATTCAACCTCTCAGACTGGTCTTGCCTTAGTAATCGTAACGGGACAGGCTTTCAGTCGAAACCCGGCGACAGGCGGGCGGCCACCTATCCCTTGATATTGGGTCTTATCCGTGACGCTTCAATGACACCCTTAGGTTATCAATAAGTCGTGTCTTGCCCAGCCAGGCGGCGGCCATAATCACCAGATCCGTGTCCTCCGGCGCCGGCGCCCGCAAGTCCGCGGCCCGTCGGATGGCAACATAGTCCGGCCGAAACCCTGCCGCATCGAGTTGCCCCGCCGATGCGCGCTCAATTGTAGAGTAATCATCAGTATATTTATAGATCATGTCTCGAGCCTCACCCAGAACCCGATACAAGCCACTCGCCTTATCCCGTTCACCTTCTGATAAGTAATTGTTTCTAGAGCTTAACGCCAATCCGCTTGGTTCCCGGACAGTGGGCACGCCCAATACCTCCACCGGCAGCTGCAGGTCCGATACCATGCGTCTGATGACCAGCAGCTGTTGGTAGTCCTTCTCCCCAAACAGCGCCACATCCGGCTGAACCACGTTAAACAACAGATTTACCACGGTGGCCACACCGGTGAAGTGGCCGGGACGGCTGGTACCGCATAAGATGTCTGATAACTCAGGCACGCTCACCCGGGTCATCTCCACTACGGGCCGTGGATAGATCGCCGAGACGTCCGGCAAAAACAACACATCAACGGGAAATTGCACAAGTTTGCCGAGATCTTCTTCGATTGTGCGTGGATATGAGGAAAAATCTTCATTTTTCCCAAATTGAAGAGGGTTCACGAAGATACTCACCACCACCTTGGTACCGTGAGCCTTAGCCACTTCGACAAGTCGCATGTGGCCCGCATGCAGGTTCCCCATGGTGGGAACCAGGGCCACCACTTCACCGTCGCGGCGCCACTGCCGTGCCCTGCTGCGAACAGTCTGTATGGAAGACAGGGTTTCCATTACTCAAAGGTGTGTTCCGGGCCGGGAAACGTCCCGTCCTTGACCGCTGCCACGTAGGCCGTCAGCGCTGACGGAATATCGGGATTATCCGCCAGAAAGTCCCGGGAGAAACGCGGTCGCTTGCCCGGTGTTATCCCCAGCATGTCATACAACACCAGGACCTGCCCGTCA
>CAYXAX010000240.1:0-3638 GCA_964463055.1 uncultured Gammaproteobacteria bacterium
CCAGGCTCTCGCGCACCGCGCCGGCGTTGGGGTACGGGCCGAAGTAGCGCCCCGGTCCGCTGCGCGCGCCGCGGTAGAAACCGATGCGCGGGAAGTCATCGTGGTCGGAGACGTAGATGTAGGGGTAGCTCTTGTCGTCCCGCAGCAGGATGTTGTAGCGCGGCTTGAGTTCCTTGATGAGGTTGTTTTCCAGCAGCAGGGCCTCGCCCTCGGTGCGCGTGGCGGTAACCTGCACGTCGCGTATCTGCTCCACCAGGGCGCGCACCTTGGGGGAGTCGACGCGGCGGGTGAAATAGCTGCCGACGCGCTTTTTCAGCTCCCGGGCCTTGCCCACGTACAACACCTCGCCGCGGTGGTCGAGCATGCGGTACACCCCGGGCCGGTTGCTCAACGTCTTGAGGAACGCGCGGTGGTCGAACGGGGTTTGGGTGTCGGCGGTGTCCATGGCGCGGGTGTTCAGGCGCGGACGCTGGCGCTTACCTTGTCGAATACCTGGCGGAACATGGCCTCGGTGAGCCGGCGGGTGTTCATGTTGTAGCGGCTGCTGTGGTACGAGTCGATGAGGATGAGGCCGTGGGTCAGGCGGTGCTCCGCACCATGGGCGAAGCGGTGGGCGCCGGCCTTGAGGCCCAGCGCCTTGAGCACCGCCTGGTGGGCGATGGTGCCCAGGGCCAGGATAACGGTGCCCGGCTTGAGGGCGGCGATCTCGTCGCGCAGGTAGGCGTTGCATTCGTTGATCTCGCCGGTGGTGGGCGCGTTCTGGGGTGGCAGGCACTTGACGGCGTTGGTGATGCGGGCGCCCTTGAGGGTCAGGCCGTCGTCCGCCGATTTGGACACGCCGCGGTTGCTGAAGCCGTAGTCATGCAGGGTTTTGTACAACAGGATGCCGGCGTAATCTCCGGTGAACGGCCGCCCGGTGGCATTGGCACCGTGCATCCCGGGGGCCAGCCCCACCACCAGCAGCTTCGGGTCCTCGGCGCCGAACGGTGGCACCGGCCTGGCGTAATAGTCGGGGTATTCGTCACGCACCGCGCCGAGGAAGGCGGACAGGCGCGGGCAGTGTTGGCAGTCGGGATTGAAAGTCGCGGGCTTTGACATCTGGAGACAGTCTACACGCCGACACGGCGGGTTTCGAGTTTCGGGTTTCGTGTGGCGGGTTGGGAAAGTGTGACGAGCGTCACAGTTCAAAATATCAGCGTCGCAGGTCTTTGGTCGCAGGCCCCGGGCCAGGGCAAAAAATCCTCGCAATGTCATGGGCTAAAACAATAAACAACTTTAATAATAAACTATAAGTAACTGTTAATTAATTAATTAAATATTTTTTATCCCGGGTTGGTTGCGGGCCGGGGGTGAATGTAATTGTTATTTAACAGTGCTTAAGTAACGTGGTTTTGTGGCCGATAGACACCCTAGCCCGATACTGGAGGGGAGCACTCAGAAGATGACTAAAGCGATAAATCCTGTTGTTGGTCAGTGGTACAAAGAAGCGGATGGTCAGACCTTCGAGGTCGTTGCCATCGACGATAACGATGAGACCATCGAGGTTCAATACGCGGATGGGGCGGTGGAAGAGTTCGACATGGACAGCTGGGAGAGCATGGAGCTGACCCGACTCAGCGCGCCTGAAAGCCTGGGCGGTATGTTCGGTGAATTGGAATTTGAAGAAGACACCGACCGCGGCAGCCTGCTCAATGAGGAGCGCTGGTCGGATTACCTGGACGATTACGATTAAATATTAATACCAGTTTTGAGTCCGGGGTTCCAGCTACGCAGTTTCGAGTTCCGCGCTCCGCGTTGCGAGTTGTGTAAGGAATCGTCTATCAACTCCCCCTCATCCTGACCTTCTCCCTGGGAGGGAGAAGGAATGAACCATCGCCAATCCACCCTCGTTTTTCCCCCCTCTCCCTCTCAGGGAGAGGGCTGGGGTGAGGGGGAGTAATCATTTGTAAGCTACGCAGTTTCGAGTTCCGCGCTCCGCGTTGTGTAAGGAATCGTCTATCAACTCCCCCTCATCCTGACCTTCTCCTCCCTGGGAGGGAGAAGGAATGAACCACCGCCGATCCACCCTCGTTTTTCCCCCTCTCCCTCTCAGGGAGAGGGCTGGGGTGAGGGGGAGTAATCATTTGCAATACGCTTTTCGATCCTTTCATCCTTACCCAGGTGGAGACTGGCATGCGTCCGCAAGGCCGCTGCCACAACTCGAAACCAGGAACCCGAAACCCGAAACCTCTAGCCCGCAATATGCGGCCTAGTGCAGTGCACGGCATGCCTGTATGACGTTAGGGATCTGGTTGAGTTTTGCCAGCATCTGGCTCAGCTGCTCGATACTCGTAATTTCCACCGTGAGCAGGGCATTGACCAGATGGTCGGCGCGGCTGGTCAGGGTGTTGAGACCGGTGACGTTGATTTTCTCGTTGGACAGCAGGGAGGTGATGTCCCGCAGCAGGCCCGCCCGGTCGAAGGCGGTGATCTGTACGTCCACCTGATAGGGCTGGTGGGCCTCTCTGCCCCACTCCACTTCAATCAATCGCTCCGGGCAGTCGTTGCGGTAGCGCAGCATGTTGGGGCATTCCTGGCGATGGATGCTGATGCCCCGGCCCTTGGTGATGAAGCCCGCGATGTTGTCCCCCGGTACCGGCTTGCAGCAGCGCGCCAGGGTGGTGAGCAGATCGCCCACGCCGAGGATGTTGATCTCATTGGCGGCGGGGAGCACGCTCGGTCCGTGGGTGATGCCCGTGGGGAGGCTGTCCAGGCGCTTGCGGCCGGACAGGTCTTCCGCGGTGCGGATGATCTGGGCGATCTTGATTTCGTTGCGGCCGATGGCGGCAAGCATGTCCTCGACCTGATCAAATTCCAGCTTGTGGGCCAGTTTTTCGTAGCTGAGTTCCTGCATGCTGAGCCGTTCCAGCTCCCGGTCCAGGATGACGCGCCCGCCGTGGACGTTCATGTCGAAGTCCTGCTGGCGGAACCAGTGCTGCACACGGCTCTTGGCCTTGGTGGTCTTGATATAGCCGAGATGCGGATTGAGCCAGTCGCGGCTGGGTCCGCCGCGCTTGACGGTGAGGATCTCCGCCTGCTGGCCCGTCTGCAAAGTGTAATTCAGCGGGACGATGTGGCCGTTGATCTTGGCGCCGCGGCAGCGGTGACCCACCTCGGTGTGAATGTGGTAGGCGAAGTCCACCGGCGTGGCGCCCTTGGGCAGGTCCACCACGTCCCCCTGGGGGGTGAACACGTAGACGCGGTCCTCCAGGACCTCGTTCTTGACCCGGTCGAGGAAATCGCCGGCGTCCTTGATGTCCTTCCACTCCAACAGTTGGCGCAGCCATGCCAGGCGCTTTTCCAAGCCGCTGTCGCGCTGGGTTGCGCCTTCCTTGTAGCGCCAGTGTGCGGCCACGCCCAGTTCGGCGTCGCGGTGCATGTCCTCGGTGCGGATCTGAACCTCCAGGGTGCGGCCCTCGGGGCCGATGACCGCCGTGTGCAGGGAACGGTAGCCGTTTTCCTTGGGGGTGGCGATGTAGTCGTCGAATTCCCCCGGGATGTACTGCCACAGGCGATGCACCACCCCCAGGGCCGTGTAGCAGGCCTGGATTTCCTTGACCGTGATGCGCACCGCCTCCACGTCGAACACCTGATGAAAA
>CAYXAX010000241.1:0-3620 GCA_964463055.1 uncultured Gammaproteobacteria bacterium
CTATACCCTCATAAAGTCGTTGGTTTAGTTATCAAGATGCCTTTTTAATAACCGCCTCGACGATACTCGCCGGTGCTTCGTTGTACTTGCTGAATTCCATGGTGTAGGTGGCGCGGCCCTGGGTTGCGGAACGCAGGTCCGTGGCGTAACCAAACATCTCCGCCAGCGGTACCTCGGCGCGGATGATTTTGCCCGCTGGGGCGTCTTCCATGCCCTGGACCAGACCGCGGCGGCGGTTCAGATCGCCCATCACGTCGCCCATGTAATCCTCGGGCGTCACGACCTCCACCTTCATGATCGGCTCAAGCAGCACGGGAGAGGCCTTGGCGGCACCCTCCTTGAAGGCCATAGAGCCGGCGATCTTGAACGCCATTTCACTGGAATCCACATCATGGTACGACCCGTCGTACAGGGCCACCTTCACGTCCACCACGGGGTAGCCCGCGATGACACCGTTCTGCAGCTGTTCCTGAATCCCCTTGTCCACCGCGGGGATGTATTCCCTGGGAATCACGCCGCCGACGATCTCGTTGACGAATTCATAGCCGGTGCCCGGCTCCTGGGGCTCCAGGCGGATATAGACATGGCCGTACTGGCCGCGGCCGCCGGATTGGCGCACGAACTTGCCTTCCTGCTCCACCGTCTTGCGTATGGTCTCGCGGTAAGCCACTTGGGGCTTGCCCACATTGGCCTCCACCTTGAACTCGCGCAGCATGCGGTCAACGATGATCTCAAGGTGCAGCTCGCCCATGCCGGAGATGATGGTCTGGCCCGATTCCTCATCGGTATGGACGCGAAACGAAGGGTCCTCGGCGGACAGCTTGCTCAGGGCGATGCCCATCTTCTCCTGGTCCGCCTTGGTCTTGGGCTCCACCGCCTGGGAGATCACCGGCTCCGGGAACTCCATACGCTCCAGGACGATGATCGCATCGGTACTGCACAAGGTGTCACCCGTAGTGACGTCCTTGAGGCCCACCGCCGCGGCGATGTCACCGGCGTAGACCTCTTTGATCTCGTCGCGGTGATTGGCATGCATCTGCACCATACGCCCGATACGCTCCTTCTGGTGCTTGACCGGGTTGTACACCGCGTCGCCGGAGCGCAGCACGCCGGAATAACAGCGGAAAAAGGTCAGCGTGCCGACATAGGGGTCGGTTGCGATCTTGAACGCCAGGGCGGAGAACGGCTCCTCGTCGGAGGGATGGCGCTCGGCCTCGGTATTGTTGGCGTCGTCCAGATGGCCTCTGATGGAGGGAACGTCCAGCGGGCTCGGCATGTATTCGATCACGGCGTCCAGCAGGGCCTGCACGCCTTTGTTCTTGAACGCGGAGCCGCACAGGGCGGGCACGATCTCGTTGCGCAGCGCGCGTATGCGCAGGCCCTTCTTGAGCTCATCTACGCTCAGCTCCTCGCCTTCCAGATAACGCTCCATGAGGGCCTCGTCGGCCTCCACGGCGGCCTCCACCAGGCGCTCGCGCCACTTCTTGCACTCTTCCAGCATATCGGCGGGGATATCCTTGGCGGTGTAGGTCATGCCCAGGGTCTCGTCGTCCCAGTAGATGCCCTTCATGGTCAGCAGATCCACCACGCCCTCGAAGTTTTCTTCCGCCCCGATGGGCAGCTGCAGCGGCACCGGGTGGGCACCCAGACGCTTGGTGATCTGGTCCACCACGCGCAGGAAGTTCGCCCCGGCGCGGTCCATCTTGTTGACGAACGCCATGCGCGGGACCTGGTATTTATTGGCCTGACGCCATACCGTCTCCGACTGGGGTTCTACACCACCCACGGCGCAAAACACGGCGACGGCGCCGTCCAGCACGCGCAGGGAACGCTCCACCTCGATAGTGAAGTCCACGTGGCCAGGGGTGTCGATAATATTGATGCGGTGCTGGTCAAACTGCTTGTCCATGCCCTGCCAGAACGTGGTGGTCGCGGCCGACGTAATGGTGATGCCGCGTTCCTGCTCCTGGGCCATCCAGTCCATGGTGGCCGCGCCGTTATGGACTTCACCCATCTTGTGAGAGACGCCGGTGTAATAGAGGATGCGCTCGGTCGTCGTCGTCTTGCCGGCGTCAATGTGCGCCGTGATACCGATGTTCCGGTAGCGTTCGATGGGGGTTTTACGTGCCATAAATAACTGTCCTTACACTGCGCGCTAAATATTATTGAGTCAGGCTCTACCAGCGATAATGGGCAAAGGCCTTGTTGGCCTCCGCCATGCGATGAGTGTCTTCGCGCTTTTTGACCGCCTCGCCGCGATGCTCGGCGGCGTCGAGAATCTCATTGGCCAGACGCATGCCCATGCCCTTTTCGCGGCGGTTGCGCGCCGCCTGGACCAACCAGCGCATGGCCAACGCCACGCCGCGGGTGGGGCGCACCTCTATCGGCACCTGGTAGGTGGCACCGCCGACGCGGCGGGACTTCACCTGAACCATGGGACTCACATGGTTTAAAGCCTTGTCCAGGACCTCCAGGACATCCGCTTTTTCCTTCTTGGCGATCTGATCAAAGGCGCCATAAACGATCCGCTCGGCCACACCCTTCTTCCCGTCACGCATCATGACATTGATCAACCGGGCCACCGTCATACTGGTGTATTTCGGATCCGGCGTGACCTCACGCTTGGCAATAAAACGTCTTCTCGGCATGGTTGTTATCCGTCAGTCAGTGCTGTATCAGGTCTTGGGGCGCTTGGCGCCATACTTGGAGCGGCCCTGGCGGCGCGCCTGCACGCCGGAGGCGTCGAGGCTGCCGCGTACGGTATGGTAGCGGACGCCCGGCAAATCCTTGACGCGGCCACCGCGGATCATCACCACCGAGTGTTCCTGCAGGTTGTGACCTTCACCACCGATATACGTGGTCACTTCCATGCCGTTGGTGAGACGCACGCGGGCCACCTTTCTCAAGGCGGAGTTGGGCTTTTTCGGCGTGGTGGTATACACGCGCATGCACACGCCGCGCTTTTGCGGGCAGCCATTAAGGGCGGGGACGGCACTCTTGGCCTTTTTGCGTTCCCGCGGTTTGCGAACAAGCTGGTTGGCGGTCGCCATACTCTCAAATACTCCACCAAATGATAAATATAAGCGCTCACCCACCGGAGCGTGCCGTGTAAAACGACAACAGACTCCAACAGTTGAACGCTTTGTAGATTGTCAGCAGATGAATTAAGTCTGCTAAAGACCGGGAATTTTACTGGTTAAATCAAATCACTGTCAAGGAGAGAACAGCGACATCCCAGCCGTCCGATGCCGGCCAGTCCATCGACCGGTCAATCAGCGCACTTATTCAATGCAAAGGGCGGGGCTTTCGGCCCCGCCCTTTGATTTTCCCGGAAATTCCGCCGCGGGTAGATCAGGCCTCGTTAAATGCCTGCTTGAGGGCCTCCTCCACGTCCGCAACACCCGGGGCGGCCTTGGTCTCCTCGCCGGCCTCCTTCTCCAGGCGGCGCCGGCGCCGTTCATCGTGGTACACCAGGCCGGTACCCGCCGGGATCAACCGGCCGACGATCACGTTCTCCTTCAGCCCGCGCAGGTCGTCCACCTTGCCGCTGACGGCGGCCTCGGTGAGCACCCGGGTGGTCTCCTGGAACGATGCCGCCGAGATGAACGACTCGGTGGCCA
>CAYXAX010000242.1:0-3609 GCA_964463055.1 uncultured Gammaproteobacteria bacterium
GTCGCGGAACGGCCCGTAGAAGGCCGACGCGTATTTCGCCGAATAGGCCAGTATGCGGGTATGAATGTGTCCGTCCTCTTCCAATGCCTCGCGGATGGCACCGATGCGTCCGTCCATCATGTCCGACGGCGCCACGATCTCCGCCCCGGCCTCGGCATGGGACAGGGCCTGACGGACCAGCACCTCCACGGTCTCGTCATTCATGACATATCCGTTTTCATCAATCAGGCCGTCCTGCCCGTGGGTAGTGAACGGGTCCAGGGCCACGTCGGTGATGACCCCCAATTCAGGCGCCTCCGCCTTCAGGGCGCGTACGGCGCGCTGCGCCAGGCCCTCGGGATTGTAGGCCTCACGGGCATCCGCGGATTTTCTGTCTAAGTCGGTCACCGGAAACAGGGCCACGGCAGGCACGCCCAGGTCCAGCAGCTGCCACGCCTCCTTGAGCAGTTCATCAATGCTGACCCGCTCGATGCCGGGCATGGAAGCCACCGCCTGGCGCTGATGCTGCCCCTCGATAATGAACATGGGGTAGATCAGGTCGTCGACTGACAGGCGGTGTTCGGCCATCAGCCGCCGGGAAAAGGCGTCACGACGCATGCGCCGCGGCCGCCGCTGTGGGAAACTGCCCTTATTGCATTCCATGATAGGTCTGTCCGGGAGCGTCGCTGGCTCAGCCACAATTAACCTTAGCGCGAAAACCGGGCCGGACGCCCGTCTCCGGTCTGCGGCACATTATTTGGGAAGCGACTTCCGTGCCGGGGATTTCTTCTTTGCCGATGTCCTGGTCTTCTTGGCAGAGCGGGTCTTTTTGGCCGGTTTTTTCTTTACCGCCGACTTCTTTTTGGCCACCGCTTTCTTCTTAACCGCGGCCTTTTTCTTGGTCGTGGCCGTCTTCTTCGTCACCGGCTTGCGCACTGCCTTCTTCTTCGCGGTGCCGCTCTTTTTCTTTGCCGTGGACGATTTGCCCTTGGCGGGCGCCTTCGCCGTGGTCTTCTTGGCCGATGGTTTGCCCTTTGCCGACGGCGTTTTCTTTGATGTCGCTGCCTTCTTGCCAGTCGTCTTTTTGGCGGCGGCGGAAGCGGCCGTCTTCTTGGCGCCACTGCCCTTGCCGTCTGTCGACTTGGCCTTTTCCCGCGCGGACAGCACTTTGCGCTCCAGATCCGCCAGGGTGGGCAGAGCGGTATCGCCTGCGGTGTCCGCGGCAACCTCCACAGGGGCGGAGGCGGTCGCCGGCTTTGGCTTGGGTTTAGGTGCCTTGGGTAGGGCTTCCAATACCTTCACGATGGCGTTAAAGATGTCCTCGATCTCGCCCACGCCCTGCACGGTACGCAGCTTGCCCTGATTGCGGTAGTACTCCACCACCGGGGAGGTTTGCGCCTCATAGACGCGCAGACGATTGATGATGGTCTGTTCATTGTCATCTGCGCGGTGACGCAGATTGCCGCCGCACTTGTCGCAGCGCTCATCCATGCGTGAGGGGGATGTGTAAATATTGTAAACCTGTCCGCACGATTCGCAGGTGCGACGCCCAGTCAAGCGCTCCATGAGGGCGTCGAACTCCACTTCGATAAGCAGCCCCGCCTGAATAGGCAGGCCCACTTCGTCTAGCACGGCGTCCAAGGCCTCGGCCTGGGGGATATTGCGCGGAAATCCGTCGAGAATGAAGCCGCGCCGCGCATCCCGCTCGGACAACCGCTCCTTGATCATGGCCAGCACGATGTCGTCCGACACCAGACGGCCTGCATCCATGGCGCTCTTCGCCTGGCGCCCCAGCGGTGTATCGGCCGTCACCGCGGCCCGGAGCAGGTCTCCCGTCGAGATCTGGGGAATTTTGTACTTCTCCGACAATAACTTAGACTGCGTCCCCTTCCCTGAGCCGGGTGCCCCCAGAAGCACTATTCTCATTGTCGCGTCCTAACTCCCTTGCATGATCGGTAATCGGGCCGTCCCGTCCTGATGATAGGCCCCGCGGGCAACGGCTACGGTCTCATATTGTCGCTTAAACTACTCTGACTCATCGCCTTTAGTCAAATGGTTATTGGCTGGAAATCAGCCCGCAAGCCGCGCGCCGGGGACCTGTACGAACAGTCCGCGCCCGGCAAGGCGCGTGTGCTTTTGGGTATGGATTTCCGCTCTTCCGAAGAATACGGCGTGTGTCGCGTGATGAGAAAATCGTAATATGGGTCGAAAACGCCCCGCCGCACGGACAGACACCCAAGGGATGCGGTAATGGTGACATCTCAGCTACCATAAGCGCCATACACATCAGGGGCCGGCGCGACGACCCGGCCATTCCACGGAGGAACCATGGCTGCAATGAACGGGTTTTATGCGCAAAGCGGCGGCGTCACCGCCGTCATCAACGCCACGGCCTGCGGTGTCCTCGAGACTGCGCGGCGCCACAAAGACCGCATCGGCAGGATCTACGCCGGGCGCAACGGCATCATCGGCGCCCTTACTGAGGACCTCATCGACACCAGCAAAGAAACGGCCCGGGCCATCGCCGCCCTGCGTCACACACCGGCGGGCGCCTTCGGGTCTGCCCGCTACAAGCTCAAGGACATGGATCAAAGCCGGGCGGAATACGAGCGGCTCATCGATGTCTTCAGGGCCCACAACATCGGGTACTTCTTTTACAACGGCGGCGGCGACTCCCAGGACACCGCGCTGAAGGTCTCACAACTGGGCAAAACCCTGGGCTACCCCATCACCTGCATCGGCATCCCCAAGACGGTGGACAACGACCTGCCGGTGACCGACAACTGTCCGGGGTTCGGTTCAGTGGCCAAATACGTAGCCGTATCCATCAAAGAAGCCGGTTTCGACGTGGCATCCATGGCCAAGACCTCCACCAAGGTATTCGTACTGGAGGTCATGGGCCGCCATGCCGGCTGGATCGCCGCCGCGGCCGGGCTGGCGGCCCAGGAGGCGGGGGACCCGCCCCACATCATCCTGTTTCCCGAAACGCCCCTGGATGAAGCAAAATTCCTGGCGCGTGTGGCCCGGACGGTGAAAAGCCGCGGCTACTGTGTCATCGCCGTGTCCGAGGGAGTGAAGAATGAGCACGGCCAGTTTCTCGCCGATGCCGGCACCCGGGACGCCTTCGGCCATGCGCAGCTGGGGGGCGTGGCACCGGTCATCGCCAACCTGATTAAAAGCAGGCTGGGATACAAGTACCACTGGGCCGTGGCCGATTACCTGCAGCGGGCGGCACGCCACATTGCCTCCAAGACCGACGTGCAGCAGGCCTACGCCGTGGGACGCGCCGCGGTGGAGCTGGCGTTGAAGGGGCACAATGCAGTCATGCCGACCATCGTCAGGAAATCCCACAAGCCCTACCGCTGGGGCATCGGTATCGCCAATCTGGCCGACGTGGCCAACGTGGAAAAGAAAATGCCCCGTCACTATATTACCCGCGACGGGTTTGGTATCACCGCCAAGTGCCGCCAGTACCTCCAACCCCTCATCGTGGGTGAAGACTATCCCCCCTATGGCAGGGACGGACTTCCCCAGTACGTGCGGCTGAAGAATGTGGCGGTACCGAAAAAGCTTAAGACGCGGTTCAAGGTCTAACCGCCGCAGGTCGCAGGTCGCAGGTCGCAGGTCGCA
>CAYXAX010000243.1:0-3597 GCA_964463055.1 uncultured Gammaproteobacteria bacterium
GGGCCTATGTGCGCGATTGCGTGGTGATGCCGGACGTGGAGATCGGCGAGGATTGCCGCCTGAACAAGGTGATCCTGGAACGCGGCTGCCGCGTACCGCCGGGGACGGTGATCGGTGAAGACCCGGCGGAAGACGCCAAAAAGTATTACGTCACGCCTAAAGGTGTGGTACTGGTCATTCCCGAGATGCTGGGAGAGAGGCGCTTCCGTGTCCGCTGACAAGCGTTTGAAAGTCGTCTTGTGCTGGCATATGCACCAACCCGAGTACCGCGACCTGATCAGCGGGCGCTATCACCTGCCGTGGACCTACCTGCACGCCATCAAGGATTACGTGGACATGGTGTCGCTGCTGGAGGAACACCCCAACGCGCGCGCCGTGATCAACTTCGTCCCCATCCTGTTGGATCAGATCGCCGATTATGCCGTCCAGGTCCAGGGTTATCTCAACGGCCGCATGTCCATCAACGATCCCCTGCTGGCGGCGCTGGACGCCCCGGTCCTGCCGGTGCGGTTGGAAGACCGCAGCGTGTTGATCCGCAGCTGTCTCAAGGCCAACAAGGCGACATTGGTGAACCGGTTCGAGCCTTACAAGCGCCTGGTGGACATCGCTGAATGGATGATCGACAAACCCGACGCGGTCATCTATCTGGGCGAGCAGTACCTGGTGGACCTGCTGATGTGGTATCACCTGGCGTGGCTGGGCGAGACGGTGCGCCGCAAGGATGAGCGTATCAAGCAGCTCATTGCCAAGGGCGGCGGTTTTACCCTGCAGGAGCGCCGGCTCGTACTCACCGTCATCGGCGAACTGCTATCCACATTGGTGGAGCGCTACCGCGCGCTGGCCGAACGCGGTCAGGTGGAGTTGTCCATGACGCCTTTCGCCCACCCCATCGGTCCGCTGATGCTGGATTTCAAGTCCGCGCGCGAGGCCCTGCCTGAGTTGTCGCTGCCCCAGAGCAGTGGCTATCCGGGGGGCGAGGAGCGGCTGCGTTGGCACATCAGGGAGGGGCTCACCACCTTTAAGAAACACTTCGGCGTTACCCCCCTGGGCTGCTGGCCCTCGGAAGGCGGCATCAGCACGGCCTTGGTGCGCTTATTGGGCGAGATGGGGTTTTCCTGGACCGCCAGCGGCGGCAGTGTCCTTCACAACTCCCTCAACCGCTATGGTGATAAGGCTGAAAAGGATTCACATTTAGCCCTATACCGTCCTTACCGGCTCAAGGGCAAGGGCGACACGGCATGTTTTTTCAGAGACGATGGATTGTCCGACCTCATCGGCTTCACATACTCTCATTGGCACGCCGACGACGCAGTCAACAATCTTATTCATCACCTGGAGACCATCGCCGACGGTTGCTGCCAGGGTGACCACGACTGCGTCGTACCCATTATCCTGGATGGAGAAAACGCCTGGGAGCATTATCCGGAGAACGGCTATTATTTTCTCAGCGGCCTCTATGCGCGCTTGTCCGATCACCCGAAGATGAAGCTGGCGACGTTTTCGTCCTGTCTTGAAGAGGGTGCGCGGGTGGGGAGCCTGCCGGCGTTGGTCGCCGGCAGTTGGGTCTATGGCACATTCACCACATGGATAGGCGACAACGACAAGAATCGCGGATGGGACCTGCTGTGCAAGGCCAAGCAGACCTATGACGCGACACTGGCGGCCGGGCAGCTCAGCAATGACCAGGTCGCCGCCGCCACCCAGCAGCTGGCCGTATGTGAGGGCTCGGATTGGTTCTGGTGGTTCGGGGACTATAACCCTGCCGACGCGGTGAGCGAATTTGAACACCTGTACCGCCTGCATCTCGGGAATCTTTATCAGATTCTGGGTGTGAAACCGCCGGATATTCTGGCGCAGATAATAAGCCACGGCGGTGGACAACCGGTACACGGTGGCGCCATGAGGCCTGGACAAGCAGCCGTACCTTGAGTGACACGCAAACTCCATTCGACAGACGCCGCTGCGGTGTGCTGCTGCACCCGACTTCGCTGCCGGGTCATTGGGAGCGGGGTGATCTAGGCCCCGAGGCCTATCGGTTCGTGGAATTTCTGGCGGCCGCCGGACAGAGCGTATGGCAGGCCTTGCCGCTGGGGCCGCCACACTCGGATCTGTCACCCTATCAGTGCCTCTCCGTGCACGCCGGCAATCCCGCATTGATCAGCCCCGAACTGCTTGTCGCCGAAGGCTGGTTGACCCCTGACGAACTGCGTCAGTTCGCCGATGGTCCCAAGAGCGGGTTCAGGGAGCAGCTTATAGGCTGCGCCTATCGCGAATTCCTTACCGGTGCCTCGGAACAGGACAAGACCCAGTACGAGACTTTCAAGCAGCGCCATGGCCATTGGCTGGAGGACTTTGCCCTCTACAGGGCATTGCGCAGGCGTCATGACGGTGCGCCATGGAACCAGTGGCCGGTGCCTCTGCGGGACCGGCAGGCGCAGGCGCTCGATCAGGTGCGCCGCGAAGACAGTCGCTATATCGGGCAGGTCTGTTTCGAGCAGTACGTCTTTTTCCTCCAGTGGTCGGATCTGAAGAGTTATGCCAATGCCCGTGACATCCTGTTATTCGGTGATCTGCCCATCTTTGTCGCCTATGACAGCGCCGACGTATGGGCCCAGCGCCATTTCTTCAAGTTGAACGGCGAGGGGCGCCCAGAGGTCATCGCCGGTGTGCCGCCGGATTATTTTTCTTCCACCGGCCAGCGCTGGGGCAACCCCCACTATCACTGGGAGCGACTTCAGGCCGAGGGATTTCGCTGGTGGATCGAGCGCATCTCCTCGCAACTGGAGTTGTTCGACATCATTCGCATCGATCACTTCCGCGGCTTCGAGGCGTGCTGGGAAATCCCCGTCGACGAACCCACCGCCATCAACGGCCGCTGGGTGAAGGTGCCGGGCGAAGCTCTGTTCAAGGCGTTGCAGGAACGTTTCGGCGTGCTTCCTCTGGTGGCGGAGGACCTGGGCGTGATTACCGCCGAGGTGACTCGCCTGCGCGAACACTACGGACTGCCCGGCATGAAGATACTGCAATTTGCCTTCGATTCGGATGCCAGGAATCCCTACCTGCCTCACCATCATGAATCCAATTCGGTGGTTTATACCGGGACCCATGACAACGACACCACTGTGGGCTGGTATGGCAAGCTGACACCGTCCCAGGCGCACTATGTGGATGACTATCTGGGCATGTCAGGCGAGGCCATGCCATGGCCGTTGATACGCAGCGCCCTGGCGTCGGTGGCGCGTCTGGCGATCATTCCCATGCAGGACATCCTTATGCTGGGCAGCGAGCATCGCATGAATACGCCGGGGACGGAACAGGGCAACTGGACGTGGCGGTTTAGCTGGGACCAGGTGAGCGATGAACTGCCGCGAAAGTTGGCTCGCCTGACGGCGCTTTATGGCCGCTGAGGCGGGCATAAAGCGTTTCGAGTCGCGGCGGCGGCCTGCCGGCCGCGGCTGATCAATTTTCCCTCATATCAGCCTTCTCCCTCAGGAAGAAGGAGGCTTTAGCCCAGGCTCAGCTTCTACACCGACCCCCCGAAACCCGAAACACCCGGAACGCCAGTTCCGGGTTTACAGCCAAACCATATACCCCGTC
>CAYXAX010000244.1:0-3592 GCA_964463055.1 uncultured Gammaproteobacteria bacterium
GCTGGGCCAGGCCTTCGACGATGGCCGTCTTGCCCACGCCGGGCTCGCCGATCAGCACCGGATTGTTCTTGGTGCGGCGCTGCAGGACTTGAATGGTGCGGCGTATCTCGTCATCACGGCCGATGACCGGGTCGAGCTTGCCCTGCTCGGCGCGTTCGGTGAGATCGATGGTGAATTTCTCCAGGGCCTGGCGCTGCTCCTCCGCATTGGCGTCGGAGACGTTCTGTCCGCCGCGCACGTTGTCGATGGCCTTTTCTATATTGCCCTTGGCCGCGCCCGCCTTGCGCAGGGCGTCGCCCAAAGTGCCGCGGTCCTCCAGCGCCGCCAGCAGGAACAGCTCGCTGGAGATGAATTGGTCCTTGCGCTGCTGCGCCAGCTTATCGGTGACATTGAGCAGGCGGTTCAAATCATTGGAGATGTGCACATCACCGGCCGCCCCCTCCACCCGTGGCAGCCGCTCCAGCGTCTCGCCCAGTTGGGAGCGCAGCTGATTCACCTTCACGTCGGCTTGGCTCAGCAGGTGACGCACCGTTCCTCCCTCCTGATCCAGCAGCGCGATCATCAGGTGCACCGGCTCGATGAACTGGTGATCCCGCCCGATGGCCAGGCTCTGGGCATCGGCCAGTGCCGTCTGGAATTTGCTGGTCAACTTGTCAAATCGCATGGCGTGTCCCCTAATGGATTGATCTTTCTTTAAAATCCAAAAAATAAACAATTATCCCGGTCGCTGGCTTGATCCCGCTCAAAGCAACCGCAGTCATGCCTACTAGATTGGGTTTATTGGCCTGGATTCAAGCAGCTAATCAAGGGTGGATGCCCACCAAGGCGGGCGGCGCCACATCGCCATTTACAACATTTTCTCGGACACCACCGCAGCCTGTCCGTGGTCAATCAGCCAGGTCTTGCAGCACCTGATCTGCAGCGGTCACGAGCAGCCCGGCAATCTCCGGCACGTTGCGGCGCAGGTAATGCCCCACAAGCCAGATTATGTGCCTGAAAGGCATAGTAAATAGTGCCTTTCCGCCGCGTCGAATCCGTGCCGCCTTCATAGGCGGCTCAACACGGTTTATTCGGCATAACCATTTGATTGTTATTATCTTCTTGAATTTAGTGGCAATTCATGATAGCCTTATAGGTGCCGATAGTTTACATACCACTCGCCGGTTTTTGTGGGGCCACGGAAGTCGAGTCAAATGCGCCCCGTCACGCCCAGTATGACGATGCTCTCCGCCATGTAGTTGCAAGAACAACCCGCATAACATAAATAATGATAAAGTAGGTGTTTATGCACAATTGTTCAAAGCAGTACCTCCCCGGCCGTTCGCTGCAGACCATCGTCCTGATGCTGCTGCTTCTCATTTCCCAGCCCCTGTTTGCCTTTACCTTCGATGTCAATGACACCACCGATGCGGTGGATGACAACCCGGGTGACGGAGTGTGTCATACGGCGGCTAATACATGCACCCTGCGCGCGGCGATTCAGGAGGCCAATGCCTGGCTGGGGCCGGATGTCATACGGCTGGATAATGGCACATATAACCTCACCATCGCCGGCAACAATGAAAATCGGGCCGCCAGCGGTGATCTGGATATCACGGACAGCGTCAAAATCTACGGTATCGATAAGAGTTCGACCATTATCAATGGAAATCAACTCGACCGTATATTCGACATTGTCTCGACAAGTGCAACCGTTACCCTGGCTAACATGACAATCCAGGGTGGTCGCATTCTTGACTCGCTGGATACCAATGGTAACCCGTCTTGTACGGCCTCATTCACTTCTGAACCCGGTGCAGGCATACGCAACTCCGGGAATCTCACCGTAAATGACAGCACAATTCAGGGTAATGAGCAGAGATGCTCTGGCGGTGGTGGCATAGCAAATGAAAATGGCGGCGTCACCCTCAACTATGTTGATATTCTGGGAAATCACGCGAATGCGGGCGCTGGCATCAATCAAAACTTTGGACTTCTTGTCATCAATAATTCGTTGATCAGCGGCAATATTGCGGTAGGGGCCGGCGGTGGCATTCATGCCTTTAACGGCACAACGAAAATCACTAACTCAATATTCGATAATAACAGCGGTCCCCAAGGCCAGAATGGCCTGGGCGGAGGTATTGACAACGAAGGAAACAGTATCCTCACACTAGCGTCGAGTACCGTATCTAATAACACCTCGGGATTGGGCGGGGGAATAAACAATTGCTGTGGCACTGGCACGGTCACGGTCATCAATTCCACCATCACACAGAACACGGCGCTGCAAGGCGGCGGCATAAATACGGAATACAATATTTCCATCATCAACAGCACGATTTCCAACAATAAGGCCAATGGCGCCACGGACGCACTGGGCGCATTCCACTACGGTGGTGGCCTTTATTACAAAACCGGCACGGCGACGATCCGAGACACCATCTTCAGCGGCAATACTCGGAATATTACGCCCTACGCCAATAATTGCGAGATGTCGACCCCTGTACAGTTATCCGGGGGATATAATGTCGACAGCGACGGCACCTGCCAATTTAGCGCGAGCGGCGATAAAAATAATGTGGACCCCCTGCTCGGCACACTTTCACACAACGGTGGACCCACCCAGACACAAACGCTTGGTAGCAGTAGTCCTGCGATTGACGGTGGGAACCCTCTAGGCTGTACAGATCAGAGTAATGCCACATTAACTACTGATCAGCGCTCGTTTCCCCGGCCCGATGGTCTCGCATGCGACATCGGCGCAGTGGAAACACAGAGCACCACCGGCTTGGTGGATTTGTCAGTTCATGTCACAGCTTCGCCAACCCCTATCACACCTGGAGGCAGCCTCACATATACCGTGACCGTCAAGAATAACGGCCCCAACATCACCACCGGGCCTGCGACTCTCACTGATACTCTGCCGTCTAACGTGACTATGGTCTCTGCTACATCGGGCTGCTCGGGTGCGGGCACCAGCAATGTTTCATGCACAATAAGCAGTCTGGGGGTGGGCTCAGAAGCGGTGATAACCATTACCGCCAGCGTTCCATTAAACGCCACCAGTACCCTGACCAATACCGCAGTGGTCACCGGTCCTGATCCTGATGCCAACAGTGCCAACAATACGGAATCCAGCAATACCTCGGTCAATCTCACGGCCGACTTTCAGATTACGATGACCGATAGTCCTGATCCTGCAGTACTTAACCAGGATCAAGTGACTTACACCATGACCGTTACCAGTTTGTCAGGGGCTACCGTCCCCAATGTAACGCTAGTGGACTCTCTGCCAGGCGGCGCAACCCTGGTAACAAACAGCACAACAACCACCAAAGGGACGTGTGCGGAAAACAGCGGGACCAAACAGGTTACCTGTAATCTGGGGAACATGTCGCCTAGCAATACAGCCGTGATCACACTCAAGGACAAACCGAACATTAAGGGCACCATCACCAATACCGCCGATGTCAACTTCGACGGAACTGATACTGACCCAACAAATAATAAAGCTTCCCAGACCACAGCCGTTCAGGCGGTGGCGGACCTGTCCATCTCCGTAACCGACGACCGTGACCCGGTGGGCGTGAAAAACGACTTGAGCTATATC
>CAYXAX010000245.1:0-3574 GCA_964463055.1 uncultured Gammaproteobacteria bacterium
GTGAAGACGGACTTGGCCTTGCCGGAGTAGAGTTCTTTTACGATTTGCATGTGGTGTCACCCAGTGGGATAGTTTAAAAAAACCGAAACACGATTTTAGCCCTAACGAAGCGTCCCTCCCCCTTCAAGGGCCTCGGTGCCCCTTGAGGGTAGAAGGACAGGATAGGGGTGGGGTTTGTCTGTTCTGAGAATCTATACAGGCTTCAACAAAACCCCATCCCCACCCCGACCCTCCCCTTGAAGGGGAGGGAGATAAATACTTCCCGCCAGGGTGCAAGAATATCATTGCACCCGTTCGACGGAGAAAAGATCCACCGGATCTTTTCCTCATTCCGTCTCACCCCCTTGAAGGGGAGGAGTTAAGTCCAATGCTTTTTCACCCGAAGCGGATTAGATTTAAGAGGGCTACCGCTATCCCCGCCAATTACCGCAAACTTTACTAAACCACCTCACGCCACGCCAGACCCCCGTCCTGGTCGGCCACCGCGATCCAATCTTGGGTGCAGCCCAGGGTGTCGGCCAGGGCTTGGCGGGCCAGGTGGGGCGTGTTGTTCTTGTCGCTAATGTGGGCCGCCACCACGTGTTGCAGTTTGCTGCCGTCCAGGCGTCCCAGCAGGTCCGCCGCCTGGTCGTTGTTCAAGTGGCCGTGGCGACCGCCTACCCGCTGTTTGAGGGAGGGAGGATACGGTCCGTCCGCCAGCATGGCGACGTCGTGGTTGCACTCCAGCACCAGGGCGTCGCACCCGTCCAGGCATTCGGCAATGTGGGGCGTGGGCGCGCCGACGTCGGTGAGCACCCCCAACCGCCGCCGGCCGTCGCCGAACACGAACTGGCTGGGCTCGCGGGCGTCGTGGGGCACCGGAAACGGCGCGAGTTCCAGGTCGTCGACGGCGAACGGCGCGTGGCAATCGAACTCCCGGCAACCCACCGCGCCCAGCCCGGCGGCCGCCGCCGTGCCCGGCGTGGCCCACACCGGCAGACCGTAGCGCCGCGCCAACCCCTCGACGCCGCTGGCGTGATCGCTGTGTTCATGGGTCACCACGATGGCGGTCAGGTCCTCCGGGGTCTTGCCCAGGCCCGCCAGGCGGCGCTTGACCTGCAATACCGACAGGCCGCAGTCCAGCAGCAGCAGGGTCGCCCCCACCTCCACCACCAGGGCGTTGCCGCGGCTGCCGCTCCCTAGCAGCGCGAAACGCACGCTTAACTCGACTTGGCGATGAGGCGGCTCAAGATGCGCTCGCCGATGCTGGTGTGGACCGGGGCGCCACCGGGATGCTCCACGACCACTGCGCTCTCGTCGCCACGATCATCTACGTGGACGCGATAACGCTTGTCGGGGTCGCCGCCGTTACTGCCGAACAGCCGGGCGACAAACCCCGCCTTGGCATCCTCCTTGAAGGCGCTGCCCAGCCGGATCATGTATAAGCCCTTGGAACGATCTCGGTCTTCGATCACGAAGCCGTTGCGCCCCAGAGCCAGGCCGATGCGCCGCCAGGCGCGGTCGAAAGCCTCATTGAGGGTGAGGGTGGAGACGCTGGTGTTGGGGTCGGTGGTAATGTCGGCCTTCACCGCCGGCATGGTTTCCTGCGGCGGCGGTGCGCTGGCCTCGCTGCTCAGATAGGCGCGTAACTGATCGAGCATGGCGGCGGCCGGCATGGGATCATCCATGCGCGGCTGCCACTGCGGCTTGCCGTCTTTGGTGATGCGCTCCAGGCCCTCATGGCTGACGGTCACCTCGCTGGTGCCGGCCACCCGACCGTCCTCGACCCGCAGTTTGTACTTATCCTTCAATACGCTCTTCATGGCCGCATTTAAATCCCCCGCCGGCGCCGCCTGCTTATCGCCGCCGCGCCAATCGGTCTCCAGCATGCCGCTGTCCTGATCGGCTTTGGCCAGGGAAAAACCCTTTTCCTGCAGGAAATCCTTGGTGCGCTGCCAGACTTGATCCTTGGGCTGGGGCACTACCAACCAACGTTGCGCCCCCTGTTTCTCGATATGGATGGCACTGGTTGCGGCGCCGCCTTGCCCGGCGCCGTTATCCTGCGCCTGCTGGGGTGGGGATGCCTCGGTGGTGGCGGGCGGCGTTGACGTTGTCGGTTCAGCCGGAGCGGTGGTGTGGGCGGGCAACTCCGGAATGGCGTTGCTCTTGTCCTCGGTCGGCGAGATCAGGTCCGGCGGCACCTCCAGCGGCGGCGGGGCCTTGGCATTTTTGTAGGCCAGGTCTTCTTTCTTGGAATTGCTGCAAGCGCTGAATAGCGCCGCGCAAACAATCGTCAAACCGAGGATAGCGATGCGGCGCAATGAAACTTTAGTCATAGAAGGAAAATCACCAATTGATGCCGGCCTGCTTCATGGACTGACGCAGGGTATCGTGATAGCACTCCGACAGCGGGGTCAGGGGCAGGCGGATCCCGGCGGGGATCAGGCCCATTTCGTGCATCACCCACTTTACCGGGATGGGGTTGGCCTCGACGAACAAGGTCTCGTGCAGGCCGGCGAGGCGGTCGTTGATGGCGCTGGCCGCCGCGCGGTCGCCGGCGACGGCCGCCTCACACATATCATGCATGGCGCGCGGCGCGGCGTTGGCGGTGACCGAGATCACCCCATTGGCGCCCAGCAGCATCAACTCCATGGCGGTGGCGTCGTCGCCACTGTAGAGATCGATGCGGTCGCCGCAGCGTTCCAGGATCTCGCGGCCGCGATCCAAATCGCCGGTAGCCTCTTTGATGCCGACGATGTTGGGGATCGCCGCCAGCCGCGCCACGGTCTCGGGCAGCATGTCGCAGGCGGTACGCCCCGGCACGTTATAAAGGATCTGGGGAATGGGCACCGCCTCCGCCACCTTCTTATGGTGGAGGTACATACCCTCCTGGGTGGGCTTGTTGTAGTACGGTGCCACCAGCAGGCAGGCGTCGGCGCCGCCCTCCATGGCGCAGCGGGTCAGGTCGATGGCTTCGCGGGTGGCGTTGGAGCCGGTGCCGGCGATGACCGCTATGCGGCTCTTGGCGAAATCCACCGCCTGGCGGATGACCTTGCAGTGTTCCTTTTCATCCAGGGTGGGCGATTCACCGGTGGTACCCACCACCACCAAGGCATCGCTGCCCTGTTCGATGTGAAATTCAACCAGGCGTTCCAGCCCTTCGGAATCGAGACTCTCGTCCGGGTGCATGGGCGTAACCAGTGCCACCATGCTGCCATGAAACATTGAAAAGGATCTCCTTGGGATCTGTCAGCGCATGTTACTTGGCGACGCCCACCATGACAAGGCGCCGGGAAATGATCATATTCACTACCATGTCGGAAGTACGTATCATAGCAAAATCGAGCACGCCGCGGGACCCGCAATCCGTCACCCCGTGCGCGTCATCATCCAATTCGGATCGCCACGGCGTTCAGCCCGCACATAAGGAGAACAAATCATGAGTAAAGTGGCCATTGACAAAGCCGTTCCGGACTTCATGCTTCCCGCCACCGGCGATAAGACCTTGAGCCTCTCGGAACTCAAGGGCAAGAACGTGGTGCTGTATTTCTATCCCAAGGACAACACGCCGGGCTGCACCCTGGAGGGCCAGGAT
>CAYXAX010000246.1:0-3570 GCA_964463055.1 uncultured Gammaproteobacteria bacterium
TGGCCACAAAATACAACAGACCCACTCATCCCCTGGCACGTCGTCATAACATACCTTGATGTGTGGCACATGCCACTGCGCCGACCCCGTACCCCACCCTTCGAGGCGATTGAACGTGCTCGAGCAGTGACATCTCCGGGGTCAGGCCAGTGAATATCGGAGCCGGACCGTTATTTGATCTCGACAGTGGCGCCCGCCTCAACCAACTGCTTCTTCATGGACTCAGCGTCAGCCTTGGACACGGCCTCCTTGATGGTGGCCGGCGCGCTTTCCACCAGATCCTTCGCCTCTTTGAGACCCAGCGAGGTAATGGCACGCACCGCCTTGATCACGCCCACCTTGTTGTCACCGACCGCGGACATGACCACATCGAACTCGGTCTGCTCCTCGGCGGGTGCCGCGGCGCCACCGCCCGCGGGGGCTGCGGCCACCGGCGCAACCGCTGCCGCTGAGACGCCGAACTTCTCTTCCATCGCGGAGATCAGGTCCACGATCTCGAGAACGGTCATATTTGAAATGCTATCCAATATCTCTTCTTTCGAAACTGCCATGATCATGACTCCCAGTTAACAATTAATAACCAACACACCTGTATTCAATACCAACAATCTGCGATAAAACCCTCAGCCCTTTTCCTTCTCCTGGCGTACCGCGGCCAGTGTGCGCGCCAACTTGCCGGTGGGCGCCGCGATGGTACGGACCAGCTTCTCGATGGGGGCCTTCATGACACCCATCAGCATGGCCAGCGCCACCTCGCGGGTGGGCAGCTTGGCCAGCGCCTCCGCATCCTCCGGCCTGAGCAGCTTGCCGTTGAGGGCCACCACCTTGATGACCAGCTTGTTGTGGTCCTTGGCAAAGTTGTTCATGATCTTCGCCAGGGCGGCCACGTCATCCTGGGCAAATGCAAAGATCAACGGGTCCATCAGCTGATCCTGCATGCACGCGAACGGCGTACCGTCCACGGCCCGCTTCATCAAGGTGTTTTTCACCACGCGCATGTACATGCCGGCGGCGCGGGCCTCATGACGCAGTGCGGTCATCTCCTCGACCTTCAGACCGCGATACTCCGCGGCGATGGCGAGCTGGGCTGTCGCCACGACACCCGCCATCTCGGAGACGATATTATTTTTCTGTTCCAGGGTTAACAAAGCCTTACCTCCTGATCTCAATGGGCGGCGCGATCAAGCCGACCGCAACGCTCATACAATTTCGCAATTCGACCCGCGTCCATTATTCAGTCTCATGCGGCCAGCGACGATTGATCCACTACGATTCCCGGGCCCATGGTCGTCGACACCGTCACCTTCTTCATATATATACCCTTGGCAGTGCTGGGCTTGGCGCGGTTGAGCTCAGCCAGCAGCGTGGCGAGATTCTCCTTGAGCGCGGGGATCTCGAAACCTACCTTGCCGATGGAGCAGTGGATAATGCCACCCTTGTCCGCACGGTAGCGTACCTGCCCGGCCTTGGCGTTGTTCACCGCACCGGCCACGTCGGGGGTCACCGTGCCCACCTTGGGGTTGGGCATCAGTCCGCGCGGACCCAGTATCTGACCCAGCTGCCCGACGATGCGCATGGCATCGGGGGTAGCGATCACCACGTCGAAGTTCAACTCGCCGGCCTTGACCTGCTCGGCCAGGTCCTCGAAGCCGACGATGTCCGCGCCCGCAGCCTTGGCGGCCTCGGCGTTGGCGCCCTGCGCGAACACTGCCACGCGTACGCTCTTACCCGTGCCGTTGGGCAGCACCGCGGCGCCGCGCACCGTCTGATCAGACTTGCGTGGGTCCACGCCCAGATTGACGGCGACGTCCACCGACTCGGCGAACTTCACCGTGGATAGGTCCTTGAGCAGCCGCAGCGCCTCGTCGATGGGGTATTGCTGCCCCGGCTGGATCGCGTCGCGGATCGCGCGCGTGCGTTTGGAAAGCTTAGCCATTTTCTTTTACCTCAATCCTCAACCTCTAGGCCCATACTGGCGGCACTGCCGGCGATGGTGCGCACCGCCGCATCCATGTTCGCCGCGGTCAAGTCGGGCATTTTGACCTTGGCAATCTCCTCCAGCTGGGCGCGCGTGACCTTGCCCACCTTGTTGCTGTTCGGCGTGCCGCTGCCCTTTGCAATGCCCGCGGCTTTGCGCAACAGCACGGCTGCCGGCGGCGTCTTGGTGATGAATGTAAAGCTGCGGTCGCTGTATACGGTAATGACCACCGGAGTGGGCATGCCCGCCTCCAGGCCCTGGGTCTGGGCGTTGAACGCCTTGCAGAACTCCATGATGTTCACGCCGTGCTGGCCCAGCGCCGGCCCCACCGGGGGACTCGGATTGGCCTGACCCGCTTTGACCTGTAACTTGATATACGCCTGTACCTTCTTAGCCATTTTCTATAATCCGCCGCTAAATAACTCGAAACACGAAACCCGTAACTCGAAACCGTGACGCAGTCACCCCTTCTCCACCTGCCCGAACTCCAGTTCGACCGGTGTGGAACGACCGAAAATCAGCACCGAAACGCGTACCCGGCTCTTCTCGTAATTGACCTCTTCCACCACGCCGTTGAAGTCCGCGAACGGACCCTCGATGACGCGCACCACCTCACCCGGCTCAAACAGTATCTTGGGCCGCGGGCGCTCGGTGCCCTCCTTGATGCGGTCCAGGATCTTGTCCGCCTCGCGGTCAGGAATCGGCGCCGGGCGGTCGCTGGTCCCGCCGATAAAACCCATGACCTTGGGCACTTCCTTGACCAGGTGCCAGGTCTGATCAGTCATTTCCATCTGCACCAGCACGTAACCGGGAAAGAACTTCCGGTCACTCTTGCGCTTCTGGCCGCCGCGCATCTCGATCACCTCTTCGGTGGGCACAAGAATCTCACCGAACGCATCTTCCATGCTGTTGAACTTGATGCGCTCCTTCAGGGAGCGAACCACCTGATGCTCGAACCCCGAATAAGCGTGTACCACATACCAGCGTTTCGCCATGCCGTTAACTTCCCCGCTCCGTGAGGTAACGCACCATCGACAGCAATGACATGTCGAGTATCCAAAGCAATACACCCATGACCAATACCATCAACACCACCATCAATGTCGTCTGCGCGGTCTCCTTGCGCGTCGGCCACACCACCTTGCGCAATTCGCCGCGTGCGTCAACCACTACAGCCCCCACCCTGCGGCCCATCGCGGTCTGGTAAGCCAGGGCCAGCGAAAGGCCGCCGACCACCAACAGCCCAAGAATGCGTAAAAGCTCGGATTCCTTGCTGAAGTAATAAAACGCCCCGATACCGGCCACCAGCAGCAATACCGCAATGAATAACTTAATGTTGTCTAACATACTTCACGCAACAACCCGTTGACCCGCCCGCTTAACTGGCAGGCCAGGAGGGAATCGAACCCCCAACCTGCGGTTTTGGAGACCGCCGCTCTGCCAATTGAGCTACTGGCCTATAAATAGCTCCGGGCCGTACGCCTCACGGCCGCCGGCCCTCACAACCAACCCGAATTCCGAAACTGTTTACGTCTATTCGATGACCTTGGCGACCACGCCGGCGCCGACGGTACGACCGCCCTCGCGGATGG
>CAYXAX010000247.1:0-3519 GCA_964463055.1 uncultured Gammaproteobacteria bacterium
TGTGCGTGTGCTGCAACGCGCCGTTGTTCAGCTCCGAGACCAAGTTCGACTCCGGGACCGGTTGGCCCAGCTTCTGGTCGCCCATCGATACCCAAGGCATCGATCTCGAGCTTGACGAAGGCATGAGAATGCGCCGCGTCGAGGTAATGTGCCACAGGTGCGGCGCGCACCTGGGCCATGTCTTCGATGATGGTCCGCCGCCTACCGGCAAACGCTACTGCATCAACTCAGCGTCGCTCGACTTCGTAAGAGACGACTAGCAGGCAGGCGGCCCCTCCACGGCCTTCCTTCACCGGGAGCCGGGAGGGTGCCGGGTTGACATCAATCCTCTCCTGAAAGGAGAGAGGTGGTTTATTGCTCACGGCGAACGACCCGTGGCCACCGGGCGGGCGCGGTCGCGTACCCACTCACTCCATGAACCGGCATACAACCTGGCCCCCGGCAGATCCGCCACCTCCATGGCCAGCAGGTTGTGGCACGCCGTCACCCCCGAACCGCACATGTGTATCACCCGCGCCGGCGGGACACCTCCCGCCAACCCCTGAAACGCCTGTCGCAGATCCGCCGCGGGCAGCAGGCAACCGCCCGCGTCTAGATTCCCGGTGAACGGGCGGTTGACGGCCCCGGGCACGTGGCCCGCCACCGTGTCCAGGGTTTCCGCCTCCCCGGCGTAACGCTCCACGGCACGCGCATCCACCAGTGTGTAATCTCCCTGGGACAGATGCTGCATCACGAATGCCGAACTCACCCACGCGCGGTCATCGGGCCGCGGCGCAAACACGGTGGACTGAGCCTCAGGCAATGCGGCGGTCAACGGCAGCCCTGCCCGCCGCCACTTGGCCAGCCCACCGTCCAGCACCGCCACCGCCGGATGCCCCAGCCAGCGCAGCAGCCACCACAGCCGCGCGGCGAACGGTCCGCTGTTTTCATCATAGGCCACCACCTGTTTGGTCCCGTCCACGCCCCACCGCCCAAGCGTTTCAGCAAACACCGCCGGATCGGGCAGCGGGTGGCGCCCCGACACGGCTGTCACCGGCGAAGACAGATCCCGGTCCAGGTGCGCATAGCGCGCTCCGGGGACATGCCCGGCGAGATACGCCTCATGCCCTGCCTGCGGCTGGACGAGATTGAAGCGGCAGTCGATGATCACCCAGGCCGGGTCATCGAGATGCTGGGATAGATCTTGGGTTGGGATCAGGGTTGTATATGACATGATGGAAAACCGGTTTCGGGTTTCGGGTTTAAGAAAATACCTCATTTGATCCCCCTATCCTAACCTTCTCCCTGAGAGGGAGAAGGAACCAACCACGCCCCGCAAAGCACCGCTTTTACACCCTCTCCCTCCCAGGGAAAGGGGCGGGGTGAGGGGGAGTGATAGACGAATTCCTTAACAACTCGAAACTCGAAACGTCACGTCGACCTATGACCTGCGGCCTGCGACTTGCGACATGTCTCTATCTCCGTGACCACTCTATCTATTACAGATCCCCACTCTCCAGGCTTCAGCTGCCTTAGCAACTTAACCGAGGGATACCACGGTGAGTCCCCGCGGTCCACCATCCAGCGCCAGTCCGCGATGTGGGGCAGCAAAGCCAGCGCCGGCCGACCCAGGGCACCGGCGAAATGCACCGTACTGTTATCCACCGAGACGATCAAGTCGAGCCCGGCCATGAGGGCGGCGATGGACTCCAGGTCCGTGAACAGATCGTCTTCCGCCCAGTGGTGCACCGTCACCCGTAATGCCTGGCGCGCCTGCTCCAACTCCTCAGGGCGGGCATCGTACTGCAGGTTGATGAACGCGATATCCGGCAGCTGCAGCACCGGCTGCAACGCCGCCAGGGGCAGGGAGCGCTGGCACCTAACCAGGTCATTACCGCCGCCGCGCCACGAGACGCCCACCTTCATGCCGGGGCCTGCCTGATCGAGGCGTTCACGCCAGCGGGCAACCTGTGCCGGGTCAGGGACCAGGTATCCGTGATGTCGCGAAAACGCGCCCATGGTGGAGCGATAGATACGCGCCAGGCTGCCGATTGAGACCTTCACGTCCACGTCCGGCACCTTAGCCAGCCACGCCTGTTGATCATCCTTGGCGCGGCCGATCACCCGGGTGCCGGGAAAAGAGCGCGCGAACAGGGACACCAGGCGCGGATCGCACTCCACCACGCAGCGCCCGGCATCGCCGATCACGTCGGGGAGGCACGAGGCGAACATTACTTCGTCGCCGATGCCCTGCTCCGACTGGATCAGGATGTCGCGCCCACCCAGGGGCTTGCCGTCCCACAGGGGGTAGGGCGAGTAGGCGCTGGCGCGCTCACCGGCGGCGAAGCCCCACTCGTACGCCTGCCAGCCCTGCTCGAGACGCCCCAGCGCCAGCAGTGTCAGCGCCTTGTTCCAATGGGCCTGGGGGTGTTGGGGGTCGAGGCGCAGCGCGGCGTCATAGGCCGCCAGTGCCTCATCGTATCGACCTTGAGCCTTGTGCAGATTACCCAGGTTGTAATGGGGGTCGGCATAGTCCGGCTTGACGCTCAGGGCCAACCCGTAGCTGTCCCGCGCCGCGTCGAAGCGGGACAGGGCCTGCAGGGCCACCCCCTGGTTGTTCAGGGCCAGGGCGTGGCGCGGGTCCGCCGCAAGGGCCTGGCGGTAACAGCCCAGGGCGTCCTCATGGCGGCCCAGCTGGCGGTACACGTTGCCCAGGTTATTGCAGGTGTCGGGCTGTTTGGAGCGACCGACCTTCAGCGCGCGGCGATAGGCGGCCTCGGCGGCCTCGTACCCGCCCTGCAGTTCCAGGCAGCGGGCCAGATTATAGTGGGCGTCCGCCGACTTGGGCTGCAGGGCAACGAGCTGGCTGAAACAAGGCTCCGCCTCGGCATAAGCCCCCAGCGACGCATGAATGGTGCCCAGCAGTGACCAGGCCTCCACATCCCGCTTGTCCTTGGCGCATACCTGCTGCAGCAGCGGCACGGCCTCGTGCAGCCGCCCGCTTTGATACAGGGCAAGGGCCTGTCGCTTCAGTCCCTGGGTGAGGACGTTGTTACGCGCCATGACGAGCCATCATCCAATCCGTACAGAGCGATTCAGCATTTTACAAACTACACCGCGTCAAAGGGGCGGGATTCATATCCCGAGAGCGCGGCAGGGAGGCGGAATTCTGCCGCAGCGCAGATCAACCCGGCGGCTCGACCCACGGCCTCATCACCAAGCGCTGCATTCACCCACAGACATCACAGGCTACGGCAGCCGCCGCCGAATGACGATTTGTGCGATAATACGCCACTTCGCGAATCGCGGGTCGCCCGCCGGTTCGCACGTATGTTGAGTCATTCAGTCGCGCATCAATCCCAGTTCGCCGCCACTCAGCCTGTTATTCACTTTCTCTCCGGAGCTGTCCCTTGCTTTCCACAGCCAACATTACCATGCAATTCGGGCCCAAGCCCCTGTTCGAGAATATCTCGGTTAAATTCGGAAACGGCAACCGCTACGGCCTGATCGGCGCCAACGGGTGCGGCAAGTCCACCTTGA
>CAYXAX010000248.1:0-3490 GCA_964463055.1 uncultured Gammaproteobacteria bacterium
TGCTGCTCGCCGCCTGCGCCACCGTGCGCCCGCCGCCGGTGCCCGAGACCCTGGTGCCGCCGGCGGACTGGGCGGCGCGGCGCGCGGCCCTGGCGGCGGTGCAGGACTGGACCCTCAACGGGCGCGTGGCCCTGCGCGACGGCCACGATGCCTGGTCCGCCGGCGTGCACTGGGCGCAGCGCCGCGACGCCTATCACGTGTCCCTGTACGGCCCCCTGGGCCAGGGCGTGCTGCAGATGAGCGGCGACCGCAGCGGCGGCATGCTGCGCACGTCCGACGACAAGGTTATGAAGTCGCCCGACATGGAAGACCTGCTGTACCGCGAGCTGGGCTGGCGCATCCCGGTGGACGGCCTGCGCTACTGGGCCCGCGGCCTGCCGGTGCCCGACGCCCCCACGCACTTCGCCTTCGACGCCCAGGGCCGGCTGGTGTGGCTGGAACAGTTCGGCTGGCACGTGGCCTACCGGCGCTATACCACCGTGAATGACCTGGCACTGCCCCAGCGCATGGACATCACCCGGCGCAAACTCAGCGTCAAGCTGGTGGTGGATCAGTGGGACCTGTCGCCGCGATGAGGTCACGCCGGTGAACACCTATCCGTGGCCGGCGCCGGCCAAGCTCAATCTCATGCTGCACGTCACGGGCCGCCGCCGCGACGGCTATCACCTGCTGCAGACGGTGTTTCAGTTCATCGACTACTGCGACTGGCTGGACTTCCGCCTCACCGATGACGGCGTCATCCGCCGCGTCACCGACGTGCCCGGCGTGGCCGCCGCCGATGACCTCACCGTGCGCGCCGCATCGGCCCTGCAGCGGGCCGGCGCGGTGCGCCGCGGCGTGGACATCTACATCAACAAGCGCGTGCCCATGGCCGCGGGCCTGGGCGGCGGCAGCTCCGACGCAGCCACCACCCTGGTGGCCCTCAATCAGCTGTGGGGCGTGGGACTTGATACGGCGCGGCTGGCAACACTCGGCCTGGCCCTGGGCGCGGACGTGCCCATCTTCATCCACGGTCACGCCGCGTGGGCCGAGGGCGTGGGCGAGGTCATCACGGCGGTGGACATCCCCGCGCCGTGGTACGTGGTGCTGACCCCGGACTGCCCGGTGTCCACCAGGGACGTGTTCGCGGCCCCGGAATTGACACGGAATTGCCCGCCCATCACAATATCTGACTTTCTATCAGGTCAAGACAGCAACGTGTGCGAGGCCGTGGTGCGCGGGCGCTATGCGCCGGTGGCCAAGGCGCTGGATGACCTGTCGGAATACGCGCCCGCACGGCTCAGCGGGACAGGGGGTTCGGTTTTCGCGGCTTTCACCCAGGAACAAGAGGCCAACGCGGTGTTGGCGCGGCTGTGCCCGCCATGGCGGGGCACCGTCGCCAGGGGCCTGAACCGCTCGCCGCTGCTCGATGTGCTGGCAGTGGCACGTGCAGGCTAGTCAACCGGTCATTGGGGTGTCGCCAAGCGGTAAGGCACGGGGTTTTGATCCCCGCATACCCAGGTTCGAATCCTGGCACCCCAGCCATACAATAAAAGAATCGATACACTATCGCGGCCCGGCGATCACAAACCATTTCGACCCATGGCTGAAGTCCAAGCGAGAACAACACAGATGAGCGGCGGCGGATCCAACAGCGTGTTGCAGTCAGACCCCTCGGTGGAGGCCAGGCACAACATGGTGGTGCTCACCGGTAACGCCCACCCGCAGCTGGCCCAGGACGTGTCCAACTGCCTCAACATCCCCATCGGCAAGACCGTGGTGGGCCGCTTCAGCGACGGCGAGGTCATGGTGGAGCTGGTGGAGAACGTGCGCGGCAAGGACGTGTTCGTGATGCAGCCCACCTGCGCCCCCACCGACGAGAACCTCATGGAGCTGCTGGTGATGATCGACGCGGTGCGCCGCGCCTCGTGCTACCGCGTCACCGCCGTCATCCCCTATTTCGGCTACGGCCGCCAGGACCGCCGCCCGCGCTCGGCGCGGGTGCCCATCACCGCCAAGGTGGTGGCCAACATGATCACCGCCGTGGGCGCCGACAAGGTGCTCACCATCGACCTGCACGCCGACCAGATCCAGGGCTTCTTCGACATCCCGGTGGACAACATCTACGCCTCGCCGGTGCTGGTGGGGGACATCTGGCGGCGCAAGTACCCCGACATGATCGTGGTGTCGCCGGACGTGGGCGGGGTGGTGCGCGCCCGCGCCATGGCCAAGCAGCTCGACGACGCCGACCTGGCCATCATCGACAAGCGCCGCCCGCGGCCCAACGAGTCCCGGGTGATGCACGTCATCGGCGACGTGAGTGACAAGACCTGCCTGCTCATCGACGACATGGTGGACACCGCCGGCACCCTGTGCGAGGCCGCCCGCGCCCTGAAGGAAGGCGGCGCCCGGCGGGTGGTGGCCTACTGCACCCACCCGGTGCTGTCGGGCCCGGCGGTGGACCGCATCGACGGCTCGTTCCTGGACGAGCTGGTGGTCACCGACACCATCCCCCTGGGGGACAAGGCGCGCAAGAGCGGGCGCATCCGCCAGCTCACCATCGCCCAGCTGCTGGCCGAGTCCATGCGCCGGGTCAGCGCCGAGGAGTCGGTGAGCTCCCTGTACATGGACTGAGCGGGCCGCGCTGGACCAGGCCCGAAAATGCGGCTAAAATATCCAGTTATCGTTTTGATTATCAAAAATTTTTGATGGAGTCCCGGAAATGAGTGTCTCGTTTGAATTGACGGCTGAGCCGCGCACCGAACTGAAAAGCACCGCCAGCCGGCGCCTGCGCCGCGCGGGCAAGCTGCCCGGCATCCTCTACGGCGGCGCCAAGGCGCCCCAGGCGGTGACGTTCGACCACAACGATGTGCTCGTGCAGCTGCAGCACGAGGCGTTCTATTCCCACATCCTCACCGTGAAGATCAACGGCGCCGAAGAGAAGGTGGTGCTGCGCGACCTGCACCGCCACGCCTTCAAGCCCAGGCTGCTGCACATCGACCTGCAGCGCGTCAGCGAGAGCGAAAAGCTCCACGTGCACGTGCCCCTGCACTTCATGGGCGAGGACATAGCCCCCGGCGTGAAGAAGGGCGGCGGCATCGTCTCCCACCAGGTCATCGAAGTGGAGGTGTCGTGCCTGCCCAAGCACCTGCCCGAGTACATCGAGGTGGATCTGTCCCAGCTCGACGTGGGCGATTCCGTGCACCTGTCCGACCTCAAGCTCCCCGAGGGCGTCGAGATCCTCGCCCTGCACCGCGGCCATGAACACGACATGTCCGTCGCCACCATCATCATCCCGCGCGCGGCGGTGGAGGCGGCACCGACACCGGCCGCAGAGGCTGCACCGGCAGCGGAAGCGGGCAAGCCCGGCGAAGCGGCACCGGCAGGCGGCGCGGCACCGGCCAAGGGCGGCGCACCGGGCAAGGGCTGAGCGCGGCGCACAACCTGACACCGTGGTCGGCCGGTATTGGCGGAAGGCATACAGCTCATCGTCGGACTCGGCAACCCCGGC
>CAYXAX010000249.1:0-3473 GCA_964463055.1 uncultured Gammaproteobacteria bacterium
TAGCGCTCCATGAAGCGCTCGCCGTCCTTGTTGATCAGGTACCCGCCCTCGCCGCGCGCGCCCTCGGTGATCAGCATGCCCTTGCCGGCGATGCCGGTGGGGTGGAACTGGATGAACTCCATGTCCTGCAGGGGAATGCCGGCGCGCAGCGCCATGCCCATGCCGTCGCCGGTGTTGATGCGCGCGTTGGTGTTGGTGCGGTACATTTGGCACGCCCCACCGGTGGCCAGCAGGGTGGTCTTGGCCTCGATGGCCATGACGTCCCCCGTCTCGATCTCCAGTACCAAGGCCCCGAGAATATAACCTTCATCGTCCTTTAACAGGTCGACGGCGAAGTATTCGTCGAAAAAATGCGTCTTGGCGCGGATGTTCTGCTGGTACAGGGCGTGGAGGATGGCGTGACCGGTGCGGTCCGCCGCAGCGCAGGTGCGCGCCGCCTGCTCGCCGCCGAACGCCTGGCTCTGACCGCCGAACGGCCGCTGGTATATGGTGCCGTTCTCCAGCCGGGAAAACGGCACCCCGGCGTGCTCCAGTTCGTAGACCAGCCGCGCGGCCGCGCGGCACATGTATTCGATGGCGTCCTGGTCACCGAGGTAGTCGCTGCCCTTGACCGTGTCGTACATATGCCAATGCCAGTTGTCGGGCTGGACATTGCCCAAAGCGGCATTGATGCCGCCCTGGGCGGCCACCGTATGGGACCGAGTGGGGAATACCTTGGACACCACCGCCACCTGGGCCTCCGCCTGGGAAAGTTGCAGCGCCGCACGCAGGCCTGCGCCGCCGGCGCCGATTACCAGGGTATCGAAACGCCGCCGTGGTATCTTGTCGATCACGGCGATCATATATGCAGCGGTATCATAATGAGCAGCACCCATAGTCCCATGGATAATAGACCGCCTCCGATCAAGGCAAGCAGCGACAGGCGCCAGGCGAACGGGTGGACATAGTCCATGACCACATCGCGCAGGCCGATCCAGGCATGAAAAAGCAGCGCGGTGAAAAACAATACGGTGGTGATCGCGACCGCCGGTTGGGCCATCCAGCCCCGCCATGCCTCATAGCCGCTCGCGTTGCCGATCAGCAGGTGAATGAAAAAGTACACCAGATAGACCAGCAGATATACGCCCGTCACGCGCTGCAGCAGCCAACTCCTCAGTCCCTGAAGGGAGCGGCTCATAGCAGTGCGGCAGCGGCCAAAAGAAACACCAACGCGCCGCCCAGGCTGACGGCCCACGCACTCGCCCGCGCAGCGGGTTTGGCGATACCGACATACAGATCGAGCAGCAGAAAGCGTACGCCCGCCAGCGCGTGATGAGCGAACGCCCATACCACCAGCGCGGTGAAAAAACGCGCTCCCGCCCCGTCAAAAATGCCCGCGGCGGCGGCATAGCCGGCTTGGCTCTGCAATGATATATCCAACAGGTAGATCAGTACGGGGACGGTCAGCGCCAGAACTACGCCCGCGATACGATGGCCGATGGAAAGCACCGCGGTAATAGGGAGGTGAATGCGAAACAGGTTCAGGTAACGTGGCGCGTTGTTAGCGTGTTTCATATATCATTAGTGTAACCCAAAGGGTCGGTTCGTCCATATGGTTGACGATGATATATCCCTATCGGCCCGGACAACAGTGGATTTAGAGCAGTATCATGAATACACAGTGGCGGAATTTTCTCATCGGCCGTGGCGCGGTAATCGAGGGTGACCGGGTCACCCGGTACCGGGACACGGTCACGCAAAACAGCTCACCCGCGGACATTATCACGGACCTGTCCCATTGGGGCATGATCAGCGCCGCCGGCGCTGATGCGGCCGGGTTTCTCCAGGGTCAGTTCACCAATGACATGCGCTCCGTCACTGACAGTCAGGGCCAGATCAGCGGGTACTGCAGCCCCAAGGGCCGATTGCTGGCCGTGTTCTACGTGCTAAGGCATGCCGATGCCTACTGCCTGCTCATGCCCGTGTCGCTTGTAGGCCCCATACTGGCACGATTGAACCTCTATAAACTGCGATCCAAAGTGGAGCTTCAGGACCGCAATGATAGCGTGATGCGCATCGGCATTGCCGGTCCCGGCTGTGAAGGCGCTCTGGCCGCTGTATTCGGCACACCGCCCCATGCCGTCTATGAAGTTGCCCACCGCCCGGGGCTGTCGTTGATGCGCCTGCCGGGGCTGGAAGCGCGCTTCCTCGCCATCGGCGGCTTGGAGGAAATCCAGGGGCTCTGGGAGGCACTGTCCCCGCGGCTTACGCGTATGGGGGCGCCGTACTGGGAATTGCTGGATATCCGCGCCGGCGTACCCGCGGTGGTTCCCCAGACCCAGGAGCACTTCATCCCGCAGATGGTCAATCTGGATGCACTGCACGGCGTCAGTTTCAATAAAGGGTGTTACACCGGCCAGGAGATCGTGGCGCGAACCCATTACCTGGGAAGGCTCAAACAACGCCTGTATTCGGCCCTGGCCGATACCTCCCAATCCATCCAGCCGGGCGATTCACTTTTCAGCCCCGGGGCCGATACAGACCACAGCATCGGGACCGTCGTCGCGGCACAGCCGTCATCTCAGACAGGCCAGGAGCTGCTGGCGGTGATCAATATCGATGCGGTACACCGCGGCGATATCCGGCTGCTCGCTCCGGACGGCCCGGCATTGGTATTCAAATCACTGCCTTATGAAATAAAGGAGAGGGTCTCCAAATAAGTTGCCTGCGTGCCATCAGCGGATTTATCGCGCGCCAGGCAGCGGTGATGTGAAACAGGTCGAATCACGACGCTGCCGCACCAGCTAAACTGATCAATGGAATGGACACTACGTGAGACGGATAAATCGCCGTGGACAATGTAGACAAGCTGCTTCTTGAACTTTACGTCGAGCGCAATCGCCTCGTCCTGCCTACCCTCCCCGAGGTAGCGGAGCGGGTCCGCAAAAGCCTGAATGATCCCAAGGCCACCGCCGGCCAGGTGGCCAAAATCATGAATGCAGACCCCGCCCTGTCCGCGAAACTGCTGCAGGTGGCCAACAGCCCGTTGTACCGCGGCGCCTCCCGCATTGAGAGCATCCAGACCGCCGTGGCGCGGCTTGGAAACAAGGCGGTCCGGGAATTGGTATCCAGCTTCGCCGTGCAGCAGTTGTTCAGCCGCCGCGGCAAGGGCGGTGCGCACACGCTGCTCAAACAGGCATGGACCCACAGCGTGCGCGTGGCGGCCATCAGCCATGTCATGACGCGCCGATTCACCAGGCTCGACCCCGAACACGCCATGCTGGCGGGACTGATGCACGACATCGGCGCCCTGCCCATCCTCGCGCGTGCGGAAAAGGTACCCGAGCTGCTGGAGGACACGCCGACCCTGCTGCAGATCGCCGCATCCCTCCATACCCAACTGGGCAAGCTGATCCTCGAATCATGGCACTTCCCGGAAACGCTGGTGGCGGTGGCGGCGGAACACGAAGACCTGTACCGGGACTCCGGGCCGG
>CAYXAX010000250.1:0-3458 GCA_964463055.1 uncultured Gammaproteobacteria bacterium
AACCTACGACCAATGGATTAAAAGTCCACTGCTCTACCGACTGAGCTAACGGCCCCAAACCGCGCATTTTACTAAAAATTACCGCGCAGGCGCCACTTTAACTCCATGATGGTCCTCAGCCGGGCTTGAGCACCGCGCTGGCATAACGTGTGGTGTCTTCAATGCCGGCATCGGCAAATCCCTTGGCCCGCAGACGGCAGGCGTCACATACACCGCAGGCGCGCCCCTGCTGATCAGGGGAATAGCACGATACGGTGCGGGAATAGTCCACCCCGAGGCGATGCCCCTGCTGGATAATCTGGCCCTTGGTGAGATGGATCAGGGGCGTGTGCAGGCTGAAATGGCGCCCCTCCACGCCGGCGCGGGTGGCCAGATTGGCAAGCCTCTCGAAGGCCGCGATATATTCCGGACGGCAGTCGGGATAGCCGGAGTAGTCGACGGCATTGACACCGATGTAGATAGCCCAGGCCTCCAGGACTTCAGCCCACCCCAGGGCGAATGCGAGAAACACCGTGTTACGCGCCGGCACGTAGGTTACCGGGATGCCCTCACTGGGCTGGTCGGGGACGGCGAGCCCGGGGTTGGTCAGGGCCGATGCCTCGGCACCGCCCAGATCAAACTGGATGAACTTGTGCTCCGCCACGCCGAGATCAAGGGCGATGTCGCTCGCGGCCTGCAACTCCACCCGATGCCGCTGCCCGTAATCAAAACTCAAGGCATAGCAGTCATAACCGGCCTCATTGGCCAGGGCCAGGGTGGTGGCGGAATCCATGCCGCCCGACAGCAATACGACTGCTTTTTGCTTGTCCATCATTCCAGATTTTCAAATAAAAATATGAGCATGAGTTATATCTTAAGGGAGAGATCGAAAAAGGCGCTTCTGTCTTAACGCGAAACACGAAACCCGTAACTCGAAACTGTCATTGTCTATTTACCTTTGACGTCCCCCCACAAGTACTTGTGGAGCTGTATCTGCATGCGCACCGGCAGTTGGTCAGCCAGTATCCAGTCGGCCAGGGATGTGGCATCCAGCACGCCATGACTGGGCGAGAACAGCACCTCGCAGCGAGACGCCAGATCGTGGCGTTGCAGTGTGTCCTTGGCCCATTGGTAATCGTGGCGATCACTCAGGACGAATTTTACCTGATCGGCGTCAGCGAGAAGATCGATGTTTGAATAGAGATTCCTGCCTTCCTCCCCTGACGCGGGCGTCTTGATGTCCATGACCTTGACCACGCGGGGATCCACGCCGCTCAGATCCAGGGCCCCGCTGGTCTCCAGGGACACTGTATAGCCTGCGTCACACAGCTTCCGCAACAGGTCCAGACACGCCTTCTGGGCCATGGGCTCACCGCCGGTGACGGTAACGTAGCGAGTCTTGTAGCGAGCCGTTTGCGCCATGATCTCGTCCATCGCCATCCACTGCCCGCCGTGGAAGGCGTAGGCCGTATCGCAGTAGTGACAACGCAGGGGGCAGCCGGTGAGGCGCACGAACACCGTGGGCAGGCCGACGGTACGCGCCTCACCCTGCAGGGAAAAAAATATCTCGGTAATACGCAGCATCGCGCCGGACGGACTGCGTCCGGTTCCGGGTTTCGGGTTTCGGGTTTCGGGTTGCATGAAAAAAACCTGAAAAGGTTCTAGGACCAGATTTTGGGAACGCCAGGGGTTTACGGGTATCGTGCTGCCAGGGAGAACCCTACTAAGGAGGAGATTTTAACCCGAAACTCGCAACTCGGAACCCAAAACTCCGAAGGCCATTAGGCGTGGCCTAATGGCCTTCGGCCTTCATCTTCTGCAGTCGATTCTGGGCCAGTTTGGCGGCAGAGCTATCGGGATAGTTGTTAACCACGTCGGTGAGGGTCTTACGCGCATCGTCCCACTGAGCCATCTCGTACTGGGTAAAACCGACTTTGAGCTTGGCATCGGGGACCTTGGGGCTGTCGGGGTAATCAGTCACGACCTTCTGGAATTCCGCCAGGGCCGCCGGGAACTGGCGCGTCACATAATCCGCCTCCCCCAGCCAGTACTGGGCGTTATCGGACAACGGGCCTTTGGGGTGATCGGCGATAAACTGCTTGAATGCGCTGATGGCCTGGTCGTACTGGGCCGAACGCAGCAGATTAAACGCCTGATCGTAAGCAGCCTGTGCCTGGGGAGTATCCTGGGACGGGGAACCCGATTGGACTGGTGCGGCGGCGGGCGGAGCCGTTGCCGCCATGCCCGGTGCAGGAGTCGTCCCTGGAACCGGCGGCGCGCCGCTATCCGCGCCGGCCGCGGCGGGCGGCTGGTTGCCGGCGGCCGTCGCACCGGGAGCGGGTGCAGTCCCGCTGGTGGCGCCCACTTCCAATGCGCGCAAACGCCGGTCGATATCCAGGTACAGATCACGCTGATGTTTCTGCAGATCGTCCAGATCGTGGCGCTGAACCTCAAGGTCACCGCGCATGGTCTGCAGTTCCTGCTCCAAGCTGTTCAGGCGCGTCAACATGTCCACCAGAGTACCGCTCTCCAGCATGTGCTCCATACGCGTCACCCGCTGGTCCAGGGTCAGCGGCTGCTGGGGTGCGCCACCGCCGGATGCATTAGGCGTCTGAGCGCTGCCCTGAGACTGGCCCGTATCGCCACCGCTGCCGGAGTCACTGAACGACTTGTCGATGACGTCCACGGCGGACGCCGGGAGCGCACACAGACTCACCGCGGCGCATAACAGCGCAGCGGCCAGCCGCGGGAGTCCGTGGCGGTCAGTCACACGCGCCGCTCTTGTCACTGATTACCGTAGTCCAGCTCGACGCGACGGTTCTTGGACCATGCGGACTCTTCATGTCCCAGGGCCGCGGGCCGCTCTTCACCGTAGCTGATGATTTTGAGCTGTGACGGGGACACGCCCAACAGGGTCAGGTATTGATATACCGACTTGGCGCGGCGCTCTCCCAGGGCCATGTTGTATTCACGGGTACCGCGCTCATCAGTATTCCCCTCGAGGGTCACGTGGATATCGGGGTGACTGGCCAGATAGTCGGCGTGAGCCTTGAGCACAGGCTTGTACTGATCCTTGATATCACTCTTGTCGAAATCAAAATAGACCACGCGCTGCTGCAGCGGGCTGTTGGGATTGCTCAGCTCATCGCCTTGCATACCGCCCTGCCCTCCGACCGGAGAGGTCTGGGCGCCACCGGATTCACCACCCTCCGGTGTCGCCGGGCCGCCGCTGGCGGCCGGCGGGGCACTGGCACCGGGAGATTTGACGTTCGCGCCCTGCCCACTGCATGCCACCACCATGACAGCGGCCAGCATGACCACCGTCGCTTTGACTATCACATTCATAGATCCGCTCCCTTGTAAGATTGCGTTAACTCACTGTATAAACGGCGACCAGGCCGGTTCCCTAGCATCACCGGTCCGCTCTCCAAGACGCTGGTGTATGCGGCCGTCCACCGATACCGCTTCCAAAACCCCTT
>CAYXAX010000251.1:0-3440 GCA_964463055.1 uncultured Gammaproteobacteria bacterium
TGGTGCCGAGGAGAGGACTTGAACCTCCACGGGGTTACCCCCACTAACACCTGAAGCTAGCGCGTCTACCAATTCCGCCACCTCGGCACAGTGGCATCATCATTATAATGATGGGATAGCTGGAGCAGAGTCGTGTAAGGTGCGAACTTTACTCACTGCGTCGCGGCTTGTCAACGCATCAACCGGCATATCAGCGACAATAACTGAAATGTACTTATATAGTTCATCCTCTCTCATGAACCTAACCGTAACCGGGACGGATATCAATTTGGATGGATCGACACAACAAGGAGTTGTACCAAACAGTGGCAAGAGCCCGAGTTAAAAAAGACCCCCACGCCAAGCGTGAGGCACAGAAATACGACCACCCCATCGCCAGCCGCGAACTCATTCTGCAGCACCTGACCGATCGCGGCGCCCCCATGTCCCTCAAGGAGTTGGCCGAGGCGCTCACCCTTGAGGACGAGCGGGATCAAGAGGCCCTGCGCCGCCGCGTCACGGCCATGGTCCGTGACGGTCAGCTGGTGCAGAACCGCCGCGGCGACTATGGACTGGTCAATAAAATGGACCTGCTGCGTGGCCGTGTCATCGGGCACCCCGATGGCTATGGTTTTGTCGTACCGGACGAGGGCGTCGGGGATCTATTTCTCTCCGCCCGGCAAATGCGTTCCCTGATGCACGGCGACCGGGTTATCGTACAGGTGGTCGGTATTGACCGGCGCGGCCGCCGCGAAGGCGCCCTGGTGGAGGTGTTGGAGCGCAATACCCAAACGGTGGTGGGGCGCTTTTACCAGGAGAGTGGGGTCGGGTTCGTTGTCCCCTATAACCGGCGCATCAGTCAGGAACTGGTGATTCCGCCCAAGTCCCAGGGCGCCGCCCGCGACGGGCAGATGGTCATCGCCGCCATCATTGAACAACCCACCAAGCGCTCGCAGCCCATCGGCGAGATCACCGAAGTGCTGGGCGACCACATGACACCCGGCATGGAGGTGGAGATCGCCCTGCGCAGTCATGATATCCCCTGGCAGTGGCCGGACAAGGTCGAAAAGGAGCTTGGCAAGCTGAAGCCCAAGATCACCGCGGCGCAGAAACGGGGGCGTCTGGACCTCACGGACCTGCCCCTGGTGACCATCGATGGGGAGGATGCCCGCGACTTCGATGATGCAGTATTCGCCGAACGCAAGGGCAAGGGCTGGCGGCTGCTCGTGGCCATCGCCGACGTGTCCCACTATGTGCAGCCGGGGACGGCACTGGATACCGAAGCCGCCGGGCGCGGCACGTCGGTATATTTTCCCAACCGGGTGGTACCCATGCTTCCCGAGGTGCTGTCCAACGAATTGTGTTCCCTGAAACCCCACGTCGAGCGTCTGTGCATCGTCTGTGAGATGACCATCACCCACAACGGCGAAGTCAGCGAATACTGCTTCCACGAGGCGGTCATGCTGTCGGCGGCACGCCTGACCTACACCGAGGTGGCGGCGATGGTGGTGGAAAAAAAGCAGCGCGAGAGACGGCAGTACGAGCATGTGGTGCCGCACCTCGAGGACATGCATGCGTTGTACAAGCTGTTGAAAAAGCGCCGCGAGCATCGTGGTGCCATCGACTTCGAGACCACCGAGACGCGCATTATCTTTAATGAGCGCAATAAGATCGATAAGATCGTCCCGGTGGTGCGCAATGACGCCCATATGATGATCGAAGAATTCATGATCTCCGCCAATGTGTGCGCGGCCCAGTATCTGGTGCGTCACAGGCAGCCGGCGTTGTACCGTGTGCATCAGGGGCCGTCCGCGGAAAAACTCAGTGACCTGAGGGAGTTCCTCGGCGAATTCGGTTTGTCCCTGAGCGGCGGTGACGACCCCGAGCCGGCGGACTATGCCGCCTTGCTGAAGACGGTCATGCAGCGCCCCGACGCCCATCTCATCCAGACGGTACTGCTGCGCAGCCTGAGTCAGGCACGCTACAGCCCGGACAACACCGGCCACTTCGGCCTGGCCCTGGAGACATACGCCCACTTCACCTCGCCCATCCGGCGCTACCCAGATCTCATCGTCCACCGCGCCATTCGCGAATTGGGGCAGGCGCGGCGTGCCAAGCCCCCTCACGAGGAAATGGCTGCGTTGGGTGAGCACTGTTCCATGACCGAGCGCCGCGCCGATGAGGCCACCCGTGACGCCACGGACTGGCTGAAGTGCCAATACATGATGGACAAGGTGGGACAGGAGTTTCAGGGCACTATCTCCTCTGTCACCAGCTTTGGCCTGTTCGTGGAACTGGATGACCTCTACGCCGTTGGGTTGGTGCATGTGACGAGCCTGGAAAACGATTATTATCACTTCGACCCGGTACGCCACCGTCTGCGCGGGGAGCGTACCGGCGTCATGTACAGATTGTCCGATCGCATAAAAGTCAAGGTTGCCCGTGTGGACATGGACGAGAAAAAGATAGACTTCGTTCTCGGGCAGCCGGAAAGCCAGCCTAAGCGGCAACGCAAACGCGCCAAGACAACGGGCAAGAAACATTCATCGCATTAGGGACCTCTCGTGTGGATACCGAGATGATTTACGGTGTGCATGCCGTCCGCGCGGCGTTGGGACGCCCCGGGCAGGTGGTTTCCCTATGGGTTCAGACCGGGCGGCAGGACCGCCGCGTCCAGGAACTGGTAGAGGCGGCACAGGCCCAGCACCTGCCGGTGGAGCGGGTACCACGCCAGCAGCTCAATGATTTGCTGCACGGGGTAGTCCATCAAGGTATCGCGGCCCTGACAAAGCCGTCCGCCGCCCCACGGTCTTGGGACTTGGCAGAGGTGCTGGATCGAATCGACGGCGTGCCGCTGTTACTGGTGCTGGATGGTGTCCAAGATCCTCATAACCTCGGTGCATGCCTGCGTACCGCCGCGGCCGCCGGCGTCCATGGGGTCATCGCCCCCCGTGACCGGGCCGTGGGCATCACACCGGTGGTGCGCAAGGTGGCCAGTGGGGCGGTGGAGCGCATCCCCTTTATCCAGGTCACGAACCTGTCCAGGACCTTGGATACACTGCGTGAGGGCGGCGTCTGGATAGTGGGCACTGACGGCGGCGCCGAGACTCCGCTGTATGAGATCGACCTCACCGGACCGGTAGCCGTGGTGATGGGCGGGGAGGGCAAGGGCATGCGCCAACTCACCAGAAAATACTGCGACTACCTGGCGGCCATCCCCCTCCAGGCGGGCGCCGACAGCCTTAACGTCTCCGTGGCCACCGGGGTCTGCCTGTTCGAGGCGGTGAGGCAGCGGTATAAAACCGGTCCCATGTCACAGGTCTCAGGTCGCAAGTCTGAAAAATCCCAAGAAAAATCGTGATGTCCCGAAGAATACCGCGTGACAGGCTAGGGTACGCTGTCCAGACTGGTTGTCGACCTGCGACCTGCGACCTGCGACCTGCGACCTGCGACCTGCGACC
>CAYXAX010000252.1:0-3429 GCA_964463055.1 uncultured Gammaproteobacteria bacterium
TGGTCCCCCCGGGCGTGTTCACCCACCAGATGCGCGTGGTGCCCTGGATCTTGGTGGAGGCGTGATGAAAATCGGGGTCTTTGCCGGGCCCGAGGGGATTGGACATGGAATAGCCCCCGCCGCCGAACTGCAGGCCGATGGGATGGTCATTGGTGAGATCCTTGCCCAGGTTGGTAATCACCGTGGACGGGCCGATGCGGCCATTGACCGTCGCCGCCTGGCCGCTCCACACACCGTTGCGAAACGCGGGCACTTCGCGGCCTGACCCGGGATCATTGATAAGCGAGTCCATGGCCTGGGTGCCGTCGTGGCACGACAGACACGCCAGCGACACGGAGCCTACCGGCTCGATGCTGGCGTCGAGGGTGGTGGTGCCGAGCTGGTCGTAGGTCTGAAACCCGGTGGGATCGAGGTGGCGATTCCAGATAGGCACCGCGGCGGTCTCATCGCCGCCGTGGGGGGTATGGCAGAAGACACAGATTTCCGTCGTGCCGCTGTAATTGCTGGCCGCGTTCAGGCCCATGCTGCCGAGGTTGTGTTTGGTATTGAAGATACCCGCAGCCGCACTGCCGCTGATGCCAAAAAAGAGCAGCCCCAGGACCACTCTCATCAATATGCGGTTGTCGTGGTTTATTGTCATTGTATCCCCGCTCCCCCTCGCCGGTTTTCTAACATAGGGGCCCGGAAAGGTCAACGAATCCCCATGGTTATCACCGGCTTGCTATGTTGGCAATGGTACTACACCGTCCTTCGTTCGTCATTATTTTGCCCCAAATCAGGCAGCTGCGGCATCCGCCGCGGAGGACGCGGCGCGCATCGCGACAGAATTCACTTATTTACCCCGGCCGCGCCGCCCCCATCCGCGCCGCAGATGAACCGACCCATGCTGTCAGGGAACGGTGTGCTGGGCCTGAAAGGCCATCTTGAACCCCACGGAAAACGCCGCGACGTTTCTGTCCGGCAGCCCCGGGACATTCCCCGAGCCCGAGGCCGCGGTGCCCTGGAATTGGCCCAGGCCATACGTGCCGGTCTTCTCATTGATGGTCATGGTAAACAGCGCATAGAGATCGATGGTGCGGGTCACCACGTGGCTCACACCGAGGGCGAACCACGTGGCGGCGGATTCACCGTTATTGGCCCCACTCAGACTGCCCATGCGGCCAACCGCGGCCTTGAGGATATTGCGGCCCAGGTACTGGGAAATGCTGGTGTAAAACGCGCTGCGGTTATTGACCGAGGTATTGGTGGCATCGGCCTGCTCGGCGTTCTCGAACACCGCGGTCACGAAGGTATGGCGCTTGGTTGTGGGCAGCCATATGCCCGTGAAGAACTTGAACGCGCCGATGTCCTTGCTCCCCGCGCCGCCCGTGCTGGAAACCGCATCGCGCAGTTCATAGGCAAAGCCCGCGTCAAAACCCTCGTTGCGGAACTGGGTGCTCAGGCTGAAGCCGTTGCGCTTGTGGTTTGCGACCGACAGGGGCAGGTTGTCAGCCCCCTGGTTGACGATGTAGTCCACGTCCAATTGTGTGTGTTTGTATACCGGCGACTGCCAGCCGACGATATTGTTGTACCACTGGGAGAACAGCACCGTCCCGTCGACATTGCCCAGCACCGCCTGGGCATCGGCGAGGGTATCCTTGAAGGGGTCCATCCACTCGGTGGACGTCTTGTAGGCCGAGGCGTAGTGCCCGGCGCGGATGAGGCCGAAGGGGCCGCCCATGCCCACAAAAGTATCCCGCAGGCGGTCGCTGAAGATTGCACCGGTATCGAATTCGACGCTGCCCTCCACCTGTGCCACGGCCCGCCACTTGTAGGGCAGCGCCTCGACGGCGGTGACGCCGAGATGGGACTGATTGCTGGACAGAGAAATCGCGTCCCTGGCCTGATGGGGTGTGCTGTTGTCGTTATTCTCATAATTGAGCGATACGTCTCCGGCGCCGTAAAAGGTCACCATCCCCCCCGCCGCCTGGACGGCCAGCGGCGCCAGTAACAACACTGCGGCGGTAATCGCGATCAGTCTGTTATTCATCTTATTCTTCTCCTTCCCCGGAAAACACCGCACCCGCGCACTGCCAACCCCCCTGGAAAACCCTGCCAATTACCAAGGCTAAAAGGGTAACAGTTTTTCCATATAAACCGCCAAAAAAGAAACGGGCGCCCGAAGGCGCCCGTTTTAAGTACATAAGCATTCTTATGTGAATGCCTGCGGCCCCCGTGGGAGGCGGGCCGCAGGCCAAAACGACTTTACAAAAGGCGGTTTAGAACCTCACGCCGCCCTGCACACCCAGGACGATGTCGCTGTCCGTGGCGTTGCCGTTCTTATTGGCATAAACATTATTGCTCGTGGTGACGTAGTCAAACTCCGCACGTACGAAGGTGCTGTCGGTGAAGTTGTACGTCGGGGTGACGGTAAAGCTGATGCCATGACCACCTACATCGCCAAACGTGAGGGTGTTGGTGTTGTCATGGGTGAACTCCACACGGACCGGCAGGGTGACCTTATCCATAACCGGCATGGAGGCATACAGGGCGGCACCCCAAGCAGTATCAGAACCTCCTGCCTTGGCGGCATCAGCCAGCTTCGCCAAATCGAAGTTGACACCCACCGTTAGATTGCTCACCTTGGTGCTGGCGATCACGTCAAAAAGCATACCATGCTTGGTTACATTCAGGAAATTGGCTGCGACATTGATGCCCGAGACGTTCGCACTGGCGCCGAGTCCGGCGCCAGCTTTCCCCGTGCCATACGCCCCTTTATTCACCTCGGCGTAGGCACTGATGCCGTTCATGGAATATGTGGCGCGTGCACCGGTGTAATAGGTGGGCTGTGCGGCCCATACTAAGCCGCGGAGTATGTTGTCGTTGCCATACGACGGGGAGACCTCGTAGCCCACGTTGGTGGCAAGCAAACCAGCATCGATCTTCACACCTTCAATTGGAGCGACCGACACCCAACCGTACTGAATACCCACACCGCCGGCACCACCAGCACTATTCAGCTCGGTTCCAAACGCCAGACTGTTCTCAGCCAGCTCGCCGATGCCCACGGTAAAACCCATGCCACCGGTCTTCGCGTCACTGGACAGGTCGACAAGCGCATCGGGTACCACAAAGGCGTCCTGCTTATTAGGACCACCAGTACTCTTGCTAGCATTATCGCTGGTATATATGTAGCCACCCGTCACGCCACCGGCCACCTTGATATCCTGATTCCCTACCGTGATGGAACCCGCCTGTGCCGCGAAAGGCGCCGCGACGGCCCCCGCGATGGCAAGTGAAATCAATTTCTTATTCATCTTCCTCATCTCCTTACTCAACGTTGAATTAGTCCTGTGGTCTGCGTCAGACAAGACCCGGATATTTCACAGCCACCGTAAAATATCCGGGTCCAGCCATTGAGCCCCAAACCGGGGCACAAAACTACAACAC
>CAYXAX010000253.1:0-3413 GCA_964463055.1 uncultured Gammaproteobacteria bacterium
CAGGATCGTGTGACCACCATGCAGGCCAGCCTCAAGGCGCAGTTTGCCGCCATGGAGACGGCCATGAGCCAATTTCAGCAGGACAGCAACGTACTTTCCCAGCTGCTGGGTCAGTCCACATCGAGCAACACAAGCTTGTCGAACAGCCTCTCGAGCGCCAACTCGGGGTCCGGCTCAGGCGGTTGATGCCGCCTCGCCTATCAATGGAGTATCGACGCATGGACGTATTGGGGAATTGTAGCCGTATCTATACCGTCCGCAACGGTAACTTCAAGGGCCGATACAACAATGCAGAGCAGATATCAGAATATTTACCGGGGAATTGTTTTAAATAATGAGCAGACATCGAGGAGCATTGACGTACGCGTAATAGACCTGGCAACGGGGAAGCTTATCCACAGTCTGCCCCGGGAATACGCAGCCAAAATGGGCGCATGCCTTAAGTGCAGGTTATTAAAGATTTGACAGAGGGCTTCGATACCCAAGTGAGTAGGAGCGGGGTGTTATGGAACCGGCATCCCCGGTTGATTGCAGTTTGGAGATGAGACATGAATTACTCTAACGTGGCGGGTGCGGCAAATAAATATAAGCAGGTAGGGACTCAGACGGAGGCCATGGGTGCGGGTCCGTATCGGTTGGTGCAGATGTTGATGGAGGGGGCGCTGGCCAAGATTGCCGTTGCCAAGGAACACATGGTACGTGGCGCGATTGCTCAGAAGGCGCAGCATATCCAATGGGCGGTCTCCATTATCGGGGCCCTGCAGGATGCCCTGGATACCGAGGAGGGCGGGCAGGCGGCAGCCAATCTGGACGCCCTGTATGAATATATGCAGATGCAGTTGTTCAAGGCCAATCTCCATGACGATCCAAAACAGCTGGATGAAGTGACCAATCTCCTGGTGACCATCAAGAGTGGATGGGATGGTATGCCTGCCGATCTCAGGGAGTTCAGGGACAATACCGCCGCCGCCGCGCTCGAGTCTGTCAAGTAACCAGGGCAATGGGGAGTTTGATCATGGGTAGGGAGAACACGGCCCAGACGAATATATCCGCCTATGAACAGGCACTGGCTTCAATCCTGGCATTGAGCGAGCTGATGTTGGCACTTGCACAGGAATCAGCCTGGATGTCCCTGATTGAAGTCGAGGATGAGCGCCGCGTTTTGATGGGGCGTCTGACTGACTTGGCCCAACTGGCGGAGAAAGACGACGAACTGCGCATGGAGTTGATCAGGGAACGCCTTCAGGCTATTCTCGATCTCAATACCAGGATTATCGATCTGGGCCATCATGCCTGTCAGGGGCTTTCACAGGAGATTCGAAAAATCACCGGCGGCCAGAATGTCCGCCAAGCCTACTTGAGCAACACGTTATAATCAGCGCCGTGCCGGCCGGGTGGCGCAGACTTCACATGTACGGGCACGACAATTGCCGCTTAACGGCAGCCAGGGGTGCTTTCCTCAATAGTTGCCGATACCCCGCTTATGTACGAAGACACTGATAAGGATTTTTTTGAAGGCCTCTCCTATGAGGACATCCTCCCATTGGAGTGGCGCCGTCTTGGCACCGTCCCGGACCATACCTATCTTGCGCACCTCAACGAGACTAACGACGATACCCTGCGTATGCTGGCCATCATGGATGAGCGGTCGGTGGAAAAGAGTGAAGAGGGCACAACCCTCGCGGCGGAGATCACCCGCCTCGAGACCAAGGTCAATCTGCTGCTGGACATGGTGGGCCAGATACTCACCAATCATTTGTTGCTGCCTGACCAGATCCCGGTGCGATTGGGGGCCAGCGGCATAGAGTTCGCCCATACCAAGCCGCCCAAGACGGATGATCAGATCGTCATCACCTTATATCTGCATCAGCGTTACCCCCGCCCCCTGGAGATCGCGGGCCATGTGGTCTCCGTGGATGACACGGGACAGGGCGCATTCTGGGTCAAGGCGAAATTCGAGGGACTCAGTACGTCCGTGGAAGACTGGCTGGAGAAGTTTATCTTTCGCCGGCATAGACGCTTGATCGCTCAGTCCCGGGGTGGTGCCCCCCTTCAATAGCGCTGCGCTCGCCTCAGGCGAGGGCCAATCGGTGGGCATGCCACCCACTTATAATATAATTCTAATTCCCATTCTCAAGCTCGTGTCCTTATATATATAGTATGGGCCGGCCCAGGCCATGTCGTCTTATTAAAAGTAAACGGTAAGACCTATTGTCGCGTGTTACATGGAGCCCGATGACACGTGCGACAAGATTTTGACATTCCCTAGGTAAGATGGTTTACTTGTATATAAGGTAGGCGCGAATCAGACACACCCCGCAGTGATAGGGGTGAAAGACCTGCCGGAATCGGGTGCGGTGCCCACATGACACGAATAACCTATCATACGGCATGCCCTGTGGGGGCGGGCCTTTATGGATCTGGGGAGGAGCGCGGTTATGACAACAGGGTTGACGATTGTTGTCATCGAGGATGACGAACAGCAACGCAATGCCCTGAAATCGGTGTTCGATTTTGCGGAGATTAAGTCTGCTGTCTTTTATGATGCGTCTCAATGGAGGGATCAGCCGCTGGCGCCGGAAGAGGTGCTCGTTGTTCTGATCGGGCGCGGCGCTGATACCACGCTGCGCCAGTTGACCGAATCCCTCAAGGCATGGAATGCCGATATCCCGCTGATATTATTGAAGGACAGTGACACTGCTTACGATGAGCACCTTCTTAAGCAGTTTTTCAGCATCCTCGAACGCCCGCTCAAGTATCAGCAACTGTCCCACACCCTCCATCAGGCCCAGATCTACCGCGACGGCAAGCGCCAGTCGCCGGTGCACAGCCGGTCACCCGAACTGTTCCGCAGCCTGGTAGGCAGCAGCCGCGGCATCAACGTTGTGCGCCAGCTCATCGAACAGGTCGCCGATTCCGAGGCCACGGTATTGATTCTTGGGGAATCCGGCACCGGCAAAGAGGTCGTCGCCCGTAATCTCCATTACCGTTCGTCCCGCCGCGACAAGCCGTTCGTGCCCATCAACTGTGGCGCGATTCCGCCCGAGCTGCTGGAGAGCGAGCTGTTCGGACATGAGAAGGGGGCGTTTACCGGCGCCATCAGCACCCGCAAGGGCCGTTTTGAACTGGCCGAGGGCGGGACGCTGTTTCTGGACGAGATCGGCGACATGAGTATGCACATGCAGGTCAAGCTGCTGCGCGTGCTGCAGGAGCGCGTCTTCGAGCGGGTGGGCAGCAACAAGACCATGGTCGCCGATGTGCGCATCATGGCCGCCACCCATCAGAACCTGGAAGAGGCCATCAAGAACGGCAAATTCCGCGAGGACCTGTACTACCGGCTCAACGTATTTCCCATCGAGATGCCGCCGCTGCGCGAGCGCATCGAAGACGTCCCGCTGTTGATCAACGAGATC
>CAYXAX010000254.1:0-3410 GCA_964463055.1 uncultured Gammaproteobacteria bacterium
TGTGCGGGTGCGTTTACGTTCATGTCTCGTTGACCTTATTGTTATTTATCTTGCTGATAAATAACAACTTTTATATTTAATGCAACTGGTCCTTCAGTACTTGTATCGGCCTGCATCAGTGGACCTTTAATTCCACGGACTCATCCGCGCGCCATCTTTGCCCGCCGTGGGAGGCGAACAGGCGGGGAGGCGCGTCACAAGATGCTTGGGGGCATCGGTGCCGAGCGCTGCTCAGCGTGGCACAGCGCGCCGTAACGGGCACAGCCTGTGTCATCAAGCCCTTGCTGGGTGTCAGATACAGGGAGACCGGGGCGTAGTGACCCATGAATTCACACGCGAGGTCCTCGGTGTCTCATCAATGGCCGGGGAGCGGGTACATGTGAGCGCCGGCTTGTGAAATTGTTCGAGCGCACGCATATCACGTATAATTGGCCGTTTTCCGGTATTTTTACCTATGTCCGAACTGCTGCAAGAAGTCTCCAAGCGCCGCACCTTTGCGATCATTTCCCACCCCGATGCGGGTAAGACCACTCTGACCGAGAAGCTCCTGCTTTACGGCGGGGCGATCCAGCTCGCCGGTGCGGTGAAGGGCCGCAAGGCGTCCCGTCACGCTACCTCCGACTGGATGGAAATGGAGAAACAGCGCGGTATCTCGGTGACCACTGCGGTGATGCAGTTTCCCTACAAGGAACACGTCATCAACCTGCTGGACACGCCGGGTCATGCGGACTTTTCCGAGGACACCTATCGCACGCTGACGGCGGTGGACTCGGCACTGATGGTCATCGACAGCGCCAAGGGTGTGGAGGAACGCACCATCAAGCTCATGGACGTGTGCCGCCTGCGCGACACGCCCATCCTCACCTTCGTCAACAAACTGGACCGCGACGGACGTGAACCCATTGAGCTCCTGGATGAGGTGGAGTCCGTGCTGAAGATCCGCTGCGCGCCAATGACTTGGCCAATCGGCATGGGCCGCCAGTTCAAGGGGGTCTATCACATCAACAGCGATGAGGTGCACCTGTTCACCGGCGGGGATAATTATTCGGCGCGCAGGGGCGAGGTCATACAGGGCCTGGATAATCCGCGCCTGAAGGAGTTGCTCGGCGAGCGGGTGGAAGAGTTCAAGCAGGAGATCGAACTGGTCCGCGGGGCAAGTCATGAGTTCAATCTGCAGGCCTTTCTCAAGGGGGAATTGACACCGGTGTTTTTCGGATCCGCGGTGAATAATTTCGGTGTGGAAGATCTACTGAATGCACTGGTGGAGTATGCACCGCCGCCTCAGCCCAGCGCCACCACCGGCCGGGAGGTATCGGTGCAGGAGGAGAAGTTCACCGGGTTTGTGTTTAAGATTCAGGCCAACATGGACCCGGCCCATCACGACCGTATTGCCTTTCTACGCGTATGCTCGGGCAGATACACCAAGGGCATGAAGGTGCGCCACGTGCGCATCAGCCGCGACATCACGCTGCACAATGCCATCACCTTCATGGCGCAGGCCCGGGATCAGGTGGAGGAGGCCTTTCCCGGCGACATTATCGGTATCTATAACCACGGCACGATTACCATCGGTGATACGTTCACCCAGGGCGAAGACCTGAAGTTTACCGGTATTCCCCACTTCGCTCCGGAGCTGTTTCGCCGCGCGCGTCTGCGCGACCCGCTGCGTTTGAAGGCGTTGCAGAAGGGTTTGCAACAGCTGTGCGAGGAGGGCGCCACGCAATTATTCCGTCCTCTGTCCAACAACGACCTGATTCTGGGCGCCGTGGGACCGCTGCAGTTCGATGTGGTGGCCCACCGCCTGAAGCACGAATACGGCGTGGACTGTATTTTCGAAAACGTGCAGGTCTTTACTGCGCGCTGGGTGACCTGCGATGATGTCAAGGTGTACGAAGATTTTCAGAACAAGGTCCATGCCAATCTGGCATTGGATGGTGCCGGTGACTTGGCTTATATCGCACCTACCCGGGTCAATCTGGACTTGACCATGGAGCGGTGGCCGCAGGTAAAGTTCATGGCGACGCGGGAGCACTAAATAAAAAGTTTCGAGTTGCGTGTTTCGCGTTGTCGCGCGGCCACATCGGTCGCGGCTATATTTAAACAAGCGAGACACGGAGTGCCCCCTGGACTGCGCGGGGGCGCTCCTGGTTGTTAAAAGACTCTGCGGCTACTTCTTCGCTTCGGTGTAGGTGAAAGTTGACTCGCTGAGTACCTTGCCCGCTTCGTCTACCACGGAGACCTTCCACTCACCGGTCCATTGCGGCAGCAGGCTCTTGGTGGACCAGACCCGCCAACGCGGCCCGCCGACGCCGAATTCCACCTCCGCCATGGTTTTGCCGTTGTATTCCCAGCGGTGCTTGATGATGTGCCCCGACATGTTGCGGATCTCGGTGAAGAAGTAGATCTTGTCTTTGTCGGTGGTCAGGGTGGTTACCTGGTCGACGGGCTCACGATCTTTTATGCCGGTGGTAAACACGGCCCGCGCCACCTCACCGTTGTCCTTGGGGGCTTTGTCTTCCGCGGCCGCTTGCGGCTGCGCGGCGGCAGGTGTTGCGTCGCCGGTCTGTGCCATGGTGGTGTTCGTATCCGTGGCCAAGGCTGGGGTGGGGATGGCCGCCACCGGGATGATCACCAGCAGCAGGGATAACAGGGTGTATCTGTAGTTCATGGGAAAACTCCTTTTTGAGTAGTCGCAGCGTAATTTAGTGTGTCCTTCCTGGATGAACAGTTTACTGCTTCACACTTCGCGGGGAATATGCAAAAAGCATGCGCGGTGAGGGCCGTCACCCCACCGGCCGGAGGAGTTACAGGGCCCTGATACGGGCCAGTTGTTCCTGTAGCTTGGCCAGGGAGGTACGTGCCTCTGAAATTCGCTGGCGTTCCTTTTCCACCACCTCGGCCGGGGCACGCTCCACAAAGGACGGATTGGCGAGTTTCTTGTCGCTGCGCTCCAGGTCGCGCTGGATATGCTCGATCTCCTTTTCCAGGCGTGCCACCTCGGCGGCTTTATCGATCAATCCGGCCAGGGGAATGAGCAGTGTCATCTCCCCCACAAGTGCCGTGGCGGCCTCGGGCGCCGGAGCGCCTTGATCCAGTTCCGTGATGTCCTCCAGCTTGGCCAGAGTCATCAGGAAATGCCGGTTGCGTTCATACCAGACATAATCCTGATCTGATCCACCCTGGAGGACCAGTGGTACTTTCCTGCCGGGGGCGATGTTCATGCCGCTGCGTATCTTGCGGATGCCCAGGACGAAACCCATGATCCATTCCATCTCCTGAACAGCTGCGGGATCGATCTTGGTCGCATCCGGTTCGGGATAGGGCTGATGCATCAGGGTGGCGCCGTGTTTGCCCGCCAAGGGGGCCACCCTTTGCCAGATCTCCTCGGTGATGAAGGGAATGAACGGGTG
>CAYXAX010000255.1:0-3391 GCA_964463055.1 uncultured Gammaproteobacteria bacterium
AACACCTTCAAGGCCTTGAGCGGGTGGGCCACGGTATCGTTCACCGCCGTGCCTTCATAGCCGCAGTGGGCCATGCAGTTGTCGCACTTGGGATTGCGACCGGTACCATAGCTGTCCCAGTCGGTCTCTTCCATGAGCGCCTGGTAGCTCGGCGCATAGCCCTCGCTCACCAGCAGGTAGCACGGGCGCTGCCAGCCGAACACGTTGCGCGTCGGGTTGCTCCACGGCGTGCAGTGATAGGTCTGATTGCCCGCCAGGAAATCCAGGAACAGGCTGGACTGGTTGAAGGTCCAACGCGTCTTGCGCGATTTGCCGAGCCGGAAGATGTCACGGAACAGCTCCTTGCTCTGGCGCCGGTGCAGGAACATGTCCTGACGCGGGGCGCGCTCATAACTGTATCCGGGGGACATGGTGATGCCTTCCACGCCCAAGCCGCTGGCGAAGTCGAAGAACTCGGCCACTTCCTGGGGATCCTCGCCCTGGAACAGGGTGCAGTTGACCGTGACGCGAAAACCGCGGTCACGGGCCAGCTTGATCGCCGCCACGGCCCGGTCGAACACCCCCTCCTGGCATACCGAGGCGTCGTGGCGCTCGCGGTTGCCGTCCAGGTGGATGGAGAAGGTGAAATAGGGGGACGGGGTATAGTCCTTGATGCGCTTGATCAGCAGCAGGGCGTTGGTGCAAAGATAGACGAATTTTCTGCGTGCCACGATCTGCGCCACGATCTCCGGCATCTCCTTGTGCAGCAGGGGCTCGCCGCCGGGAATGGAGACCACCGGGGCGCCGCATTCGTCCACCGCCTTGAGACACTCTTCCACGCTGAGACGGCGATTGAGTATCTCTTCCGGATAGTCGATCTTGCCGCAGCCGGCACAGGCCAGGTTGCAGCGGAACAGAGGCTCCAGCATCAAAACCAGGGGGTAACGGGCGTTGCCGGTCAGCTTCTGCTTGAGGATGTAGGATCCGATGCTTAACTGTTGTCTTAAGGGAACACTCATTGTCAGAAAACTCCGCTTTTCGGCGTGGATTATCCCACTTGGTTTTGTTTGGCCTTGGTGATCTTGTTGGACAGCACCACGGGGATACGGAAGGTGGTGGTCTCCGGCTCGGCGTCCATTTCCCGCACGCTCTGCACACCGTAGCTGCGCAGGCGGTCCAGCACACCCTGGACCAGCACCTCGGGCGCCGAGGCCCCGGCCGTGATGCCCACCCGCACACCGGGCGTAAACCACTCCTGTTTGATTTCGCTGGCATCCTGCACCAGGTAGGCCGACAGTCCCGCCTGCTGGCCCACTTCCCGCAGGCGGTTGGAATTTGAGCTGTTGCGCGCGCCCACCACCAGCAGCAGATCCACCTGATCGGCCAGGTCACGCACCGCGTTCTGGCGGTTCTGAGTGGCATAGCAGATGCCGTCCAGGTCCGGGCCTTGAATGGCCGGATAGCGTTGCCGCAGGGTGTCAATGACGTCGCGGGTATCGTCCACGCTCAGGGTGGTCTGGGTCACATAGGCAATGCGTTGGGGGTCTTTGATGTCCAGTTTGTCCACATCCTCGCACTCGGAGATTACGTGCACCGGTCCGGTGACGCGGCCGCGGGTGCCTTCCACTTCGGGGTGGCCGGGGTGGCCGATAATGACCACTTCAAAGCCGCGCAGGCTGTAGCGCTGGGCCTGCAGGTGCACCTTGGTGACCAGCGGGCAGGTGGCGTCTATGATCTCCAGCTTGCGCCGGCTCGCCTCTTCGACCATGGCCGTGGCCACGCCGTGGGCGCTGAAGATGGTTACCGCCCCTGACGGGACTTCCGTCAGATTTTCGACAAAGATCGCTCCGCGGGTGCGCAGATCCTCGACGACATGGTGATTGTGGACAATTTCGTGAAGGACGTATACCGGTGGCCCGTAGACATCGAGGGCCGTTTCCACCACGTCGATGGCGCGGACCACGCCCGCGCAAAATCCGCGCGGCTGAGCGAGTATCACTTCCATTTATCAACCCCTAATTTCGTTAAGGTTATTCTGGCGAGGCTGTAACGACTAGACCCTCCGTGGCGGCAAAAAAGCGACCGGCGAATATCTATAGGAGGGTCAGCCTTTATGAACCAGATTAGAACCTCCAATCGGGTAAAGTTCCATGGCCTCGCCGAGTCAACCGTCCGCCGGGTCGCCCGCATGACTCGGCCGGTACCGATCACCAGGCACGGCCCGGGTATGCCGGCGCTAGTGAAATGGTATCACAGTGGATTTGATCGGCGAAAAGATTTGTCGTCCAACCGACTCGCTCGTCGCCATATGGTGCTGTGCGCAGCGGGTGTCTTTTTACGCCGACAGCGCGTCAGCACTGCCGCCGGTGGTTTGGCGGGGTCTATTGCTAATCCCCGTGATCTGCGTTGTATAATGCCCACAGCAGGCGCTCCATTGCCGGGCGGGCGATGGGAAATGAAGTGCTGTCCCTCCGACCACCTGCGGAATTGCGGTCGGCACCGCGTATGGCTTTCCCACACGGCGCTGACTCTCTATTTTTCAATTCCGGGAGATCCGGTGTCGACTTCCTGAATCATGGACATGGAACAGCGCGGTTTATGCCGAGCGTGTATTGAGATGACGGGCAAATGGATGAGGATACGATGGCGGAAGATGCCTATCCCTTGCTGACGGGAATCCGGTCCCCGGCGGACCTTCGCGAGCTGCCCGCCGCGCAGCTTGTCGCGCTGGCCGCGGAGCTGCGTCGATTCCTGATCCAGACGGTCTCTCACAGCGGCGGGCACTTCGCCGCCGGTCTCGGTACGGTGGAGCTGACGGTGGCGCTGCACTATGTCTTCGATACCCCCGACGACCGCATCGTATGGGACGTGGGACACCAGACCTATCCCCACAAGATCCTCACCGGCCGCCGCGATCGTATCGGCACCATACGCAAAAAGCACGGTCTGTCGGGTTTCCCGCGGCGCAGCGAAAGCCCTTACGATACCTTCGGTGTCGCCCACGCGGGCACTTCGGTGAGCGCCGCCCTGGGCATGGCCATCGCCGCCCGGCACGCCGCCAGCGAGCGGCGGGTCGTGGCGGTGATCGGCGACGGTGCCCTGACCGCCGGCATGGCCTTCGAGGCCCTCAACCACGCAGGCGATCTCAAGCCTGACCTGCTGGTTATCCTCAATGACAACAACATGTCCATTTCGCCCAATGTGGGGGCACTGTCCAACTATCTCACGCGCATCCTCACCAGCCGCGTACTCGGTACGGTGAAAGAAGGCGGCAAGCGCATCCTCGATTACATGCCCCCCGTGCGCCGGTTCGCCCATCTCGCCGAAGAGCACGTCAAGGGCATGGTCAGTCCCGGTACCTTGTTCGAGGAACTGGGCTTCAACTATTTCGGCCCCATCGACGGTCACGATC
>CAYXAX010000256.1:0-3372 GCA_964463055.1 uncultured Gammaproteobacteria bacterium
AAGCCACAGCCGAAAGGTTTTGGGAGACATTGGAATTGCGTTTTACCCAAGTAACCCCGTCGTGACTGGTCAGCAACAACCCCTGATAACCGACCGCGATGAAATCACCGTTCACATACGCCACGTTGTACAGGTCCTGACTGACCGTCGAATCTTGCTTTTTCCACGCGCCGCTGAGCACGGCGGTATTGTTGGTCATAATGGTCCCGCCCAACCCGACGGCGACGTACGTCCCGTTACCGTAGGCGATGCCGTACATCTTCTGGCCGGAATTGACGGACGTCGCAGCCTTCCACGTCACCGTATCGTTGCTGGTCACGATTGAGCCGTCAACAGTCATGGCGACGAATTGCGTTCCGTCGAATAACACGGAAGTAAACACGGCGGTCGACGCGAGGGGAACAGTGGCGCTGCTCCAGCTGCTGACGCCGCCCGTATTGGTGGGACCGAACGGCGCGGACAAGATGCTAGCCGATTCGCCGACGGCAACAAAGGTGTTTCCACCGTAGGCGACCCCGCCTAAAGCGCCGGTGGTCAAGCTGCTACCCACGGTCCAGGTGAGTCCCGTCCCGCTCGCACCCAGTGTGGTGGTAAACACCGAGGTGGGTGATCCTCGCACGCCGCCAGAATTGGTTGCGGTGAGAATGAAGGAATACTGGGTTTGATTGGTCAGATTGTTAAGGGTATAGGGCGGGTTTACAGATAGTTTGACGCCGTCATAGTCTGTTAGCGAAACGGTCGATCCCGCTTTGTAATAGAGGTCATAATATTGCCCGGGTTGGGCGTCCCAGGTCGCGACCACCTGGGCATCACCTGGCGTGACGCTAAACCCGGTTACGGTGGTGGAAGGTGACGATGAACTACCGCCGCAGGCGGCCAACAACAACAGAACAAGGGCGGCACTAACTCTTAAGAAGCGGATCACGAACACACCAATCGGTTGTACAACGGGCTAGGCTTGCTGATGAGCTATTTTGAAGAGTACCCGATTGCGCTTTCCGTTCACAAGCCATTCCGCGACCGGGCAATCGCGGTTAAGGTCGGCGACAGAACCCAAGCATGGAAAAGGCCGTCACTTGCCACTGATATTGGTACCTGCCGCCCCCACGGCGATAAAGACATCGGCCGGTGCAATACTATACAGATCCTGAGAACCGGCATTACCCGCCGACCACGTACCGTCGGCACCGCTGGTACTGTAAATCAGGGTACCCACCGTACCGGCGGCGATGAATTGAGCATCCGGCCCGAAGCAAATCGAATTGAGGCTCTGAGTGGTGGCAAGGGCCTGCACGTTCCAATTACCCGCATCGGCGCTTGACACGATGGTGCCGGCGTCACCGACCGCAACATAGGTATCCAGGCCGTAGGTCACATCCCGCAGATTGTTGTTGGTCCCGGAGGTTTGTAACGTCCAGGTGCTGCCGTCCGAACTGGTCAATATCGTCCCGGCGGCGCCCACCGCGATGAACTGCCCGTTGACATAGGACACACCGTACAAATTCTGACTCGTACCCGAGGATTCCGCCTGCCAGCTACTGCTGACACCGCCGCCGGTGTTGCGAAAAATCGCGCCGCCGTCGCCCACCGCAATGTAGACCGGTCCGGCGCCGTAGGCCATGGCGTGCATGGTCGGGGCACCGGCAATGGCGGTTCCCGCCGTCCAGTTCAAGGTGTCGCTACTGAGGAGGGTAGAACCGTCCATTCCCAAGGCGATGAAGCGTGACCCGTCGAAAAGTACCGAAGACAAATCGGCGGAAAAGCCGGCGGGCAACGAGGTCGCGGCGCTCCATGCTGTGACCCCGGCGGTCGCGGTATAGCTGTGGGGCGCGGAAAAGACCGTCGCCCCATCGCCCACGCTAACGTAATAGCTGCCGCTGTAGGCAATACTGTTCAAGGCTTGGCCGCTGAGCGGGGTGGAGACGGTCCATGGCACACTGGGGTTGAGCAGGCGCGGCGTCGCGGTCATCACCGCCGTCGTCGGTCCGGTCTTGCTGCCGTTGTCACTGGCATTGATGATGAAGGCGTATTGCGTGCCGTTGGCCAGCCCCGTCACCACATACGGCGAGGTGATCCCGGCACCGATATAATCGTGGCTACTGGTGGAGACGCTGGAACCCGCCTTATAGTATAACCAATAAGTTATCCCCGGCTGGCTGTCCCAGGTCAGCACCGCGCGGTTTTCACCCGCGGTAACCGTGAAATTGCTTGGCGCCGTGGCGGGTGCCGAGGGTTGATTCAGGCAGGCGGATAACAACAGCGGCAGGAACACGGTGACGGTTCGGGCAATGCGCATCAGGGGAACACCTTTCCACATGGTCGGCTCGAGGCCTTGACGAACGGCCACGAAGAATAACCGAAGGTTCTACACGGAAACAAGTACGCGCCGCTCAACGCCGGCATAGCGCCTACTGCAAGAGCGGATGATCCTTGGGCAATTGCTTGGAGTACCAGAGGGCTAGTTTGTGCCGCAGGGATTGTTGCGAAACCTGATCCTCGGGCAGGGCTTGAATCAAGTTATCGCGGACCAGTAGGCGGTAAAGATACAATATCTTATCGCTCGCCGAGTCCGTCGCTTCGAACTCAACGACACCACGCGCCTGCGCGTACTTCACCCCCACCGCTATCGCGGCCTTGACCAATTCCGCTTCGTGCTTGAGCTTTTTCATGGTGAATCCCACTCCAGCTGCAAAGGGTAATGGTAACAAGCTTTCCCAAGATGGCAAAACGCCGGTCGCGCCGTGAACTGACCTAGACATTACCGATTCCTCGAATATATCTTGTCTCGGCGTGCCGTCATATACATACTATGTCCCGCCATCCATTCCAGAGAATATAAAGGTGTAGGGTATGAACTTGTGTCCCTGTCAATCCGGTAAGGCATTCGCCGAGTGTTGCGGTCCGATCATCGACGGTAGCCGGCCCGCGCCCACCGCCGAAGCCCTGATGCGTTCCCGCTACAGCGCCTACGCCACCGGCGCAATCAATCACATCACCGACTCTCTGCACCCCGACCACCGTGACGATTACGATCCAGCCTCGGTCGAACAGTGGGCGAACAACTCGGATTGGCTCAAATTAGAGATCGTCAACACCAATGCCGGCGGCGAAAAAGACGACTATGGCACCGTGGAATTCATCGCCACTTACCGGGAAAAAAACGTCACCTATAACCACCACGAACTCGCCGAATTCTCCCGCCTCGACGGCAAATGGTATTTCACTGACGGCAAGCTGGTCAGCCCCGGCACCGTGCGCAACACCGGACCCAAGGTGGGGCGCAATGATCCGTGCCCCTGCGGCAGCGGCAAGAAATACAAAAAATGCTGTGGACAATAGCCGCGATGTCCGGTCGTTTCATTCATCCTTAAA
>CAYXAX010000257.1:0-3356 GCA_964463055.1 uncultured Gammaproteobacteria bacterium
CAGCGGCGGCTCAATCCCCAGCAGTTTTTCAATGGCGAGTACGTAACCGTGCTCGTTGCACATCATGGACACATAATCGAGCCGGTCCATATAACCGATGCTGTGATTGAACGGCTTGCTCTCGGCGAGCTTTTCGGTGGCGCGGTGCAGCAGGCCGATGTGCGGGTCGGCACGCTCGATGACCTCGCCGTCCATCTCCAGCACCAGGCGCAGCACCCCGTGGGCGGACGGGTGCTGGGGTCCGAAGTTCATGGTGTAGTTGCGTATCTCGGCCATGTCACGTCACGTCTGGTTGTGTTCGGTGGCGTCGTCGTCGATGTAGCGGTGATCGTGGCGGATCACCCGCGGCACGGTCACCCGCGGGGTAATCTCCACCGGCTCGTAAATGACGCGCCGCTTGTCCGGGTCGTAGCGCATCTCCACGTTGCCTGTCAGGGGAAAATCCTTACGGAACGGGTGGCCGATGAAGCCATAGTCGGTGAGGATGCGGCGCAGGTCCGGGTGGCCGACGAACAGGATGCCGAACAGGTCGAAGGTCTCGCGCTCGTACCAGTTGGCGGACGCCCAGATATTCACCACCGAATCCACCTGGGGCGGCTCGCCGTCGGCGAAGACCTTGAGGCGCAGGCGCCGGTTGTGTTCCACGGACAACAGGTGATAGACCACGGCAAAGCGCTTGCCCGGCCACGGCTTCTCGCCATACTGCAGATAGTCGACGCCGCAGACGTCGATGAGTTGGCCGAAGGACAGATCAGGTTCGTCGTGCAGCGCTGTGCAGACTCGCAGCAACGCCTCCGCCGGCACCTCGACGGTGACCTCTCCCCTGTCCACCTTGGAGGCGGTAATTCCGTCTCCGAAGCGCTGTTTTAGGCGCGCGGCAAGCCCCTGAGTTGAATCAGACATCGACCTGGTAAACCCTCCTTAACGGGCGATGGTATTTGTGCGCTTGATTTTATTTTGTAATTGTATGACACCGTAGAGCAGTGCCTCGGCCGTGGGAGGGCAGCCCGGCACGTAGATATCTACGGGCACGATCCTGTCGCAACCACGCACCACCGCATAGGAATAGTGATAATAGCCGCCGCCATTGGCGCACGATCCCATGGAGATCACCCAACGGGGCTCGGACATTTGATCATAGACCTTGCGCAGGGCCGGCGCCATCTTGTTTACCAGCGTCCCGGCGACGATCATCACATCCGACTGACGCGGGCTGGGCCGGAACACCACGCCGAAACGGTCCAGGTCATAGCGCGCCGCACCGGCGTGCATCATCTCCACGGCGCAGCAGGCCAGGCCGAACGTCATGGGCCACAGGGAACCGGTGCGGGCCCAATTGATCAGCTTGTCCGCCGTGGTGGTGACCACGTTCTTTTCCAGTACGCCTTCTATTCCCACTCCAGCGCCCCCTTCTTCCACTCATAGATGAAGCCGACCACCAGTATCCCAAGGAACACCACCATGGCGATATAACCGAACCAACCGATCTCATCCAACACCACGGCCCAGGGAAAGAGAAAGGCAATCTCCAGATCAAAAATAATAAACAGGATCGCCACCAGATAATAGCGGACATCGAACTTCATCCGCGAATCCTCGAAGGCTTCGAATCCGCACTCATAAGGCGACAGCTTCTCGCTGTCCGGTTTATTCGGTGCCAGCAACAACCCGGCCAGCAGGGGCACCAGCCCGAACAGCACACCGAGAATGAGAAAGATGAATATGGGCAGATAATTCTCTAGCATCTAGCAGATCCGGCGCACACTTCAACGCATTTATTTCACAATCATCAAGCACATAGCCGATTAGCGAGTCTAGGCTAGAGCGTCAGTTTGTGTCAAGCTGATAGGCCTATCTTTTATATGAGATTTCATCAGCTTAGTTATTATTTAGATTGCTTCACCACGTCCCCGTTCATGACGTTGACATGGTGCCGATGGCCGGACTCGAACCGGCACGGCTTTCGCCACCGCCCCCTCAAGACGGCGTGTCTACCAATTCCACCACATCGGCTGGTTGATGCAACGATACGCGCCGCAGCGCGCCACAGTGTACTGCAACTGAGGCCATCACTACAGACGCATCATAATTATTATTTAAAGGCGAGCCGCCTCTTCCCCGAACGAGTCAATTATTTTTGCTTGTTATCCGCAGCCGGCGGTGCCTCGGGCACATCCGAGGGCACATCCTTGCCCGTCGGCGCCGTGCCGGTCACTGGCGCCTTTTGCGTCGCGGTGGGCGGCTGAATCTCCGTGACGCTCTTGCGCGTGTGGTGCTGTCCGGTCAAATAGGCCAGCGACAGACTGGTGATAAAAAACATCGCCGCCAGGATGCCCGTCGTGCGGGTCAGGAATGAACTCGAGCCGCGAGCGCCGAACACCGTCTGGGACGCGCCGCTGCCGAATGCCGCGCCGATGTCCGCGCCCTTGCCGCGCTGGATCAATACCAGCACTACCAGACTCACAGACACCAGAACATGAATAATCAATAACGCCGTCTTCATGATGACTCTCTATGTGAAATGCAAAAATTACTCGGCGGCGGCGCAGATTTCCAGAAACTCCCCGGCTTTCAGAGAGGCACCGCCGATCAAGCCACCGTCGATATCGGGCATGGCGAACAACTCCGCGGCATTGGCGCCTTTGACGCTGCCGCCGTAGAGGATCACGAGCTGCTCGGCGATAGCCAGGTTGTGCTCCGCCACCTTGCGGCGGATAAAATCGTGGACATCCTGGGCCTGTTCCGGGCTGGCGGTCTTGCCCGTGCCGATGGCCCACACCGGTTCATAGGCGATCACCGCCCGCTCGAGACTGTCGACGCCGCCCTCAAGGACGAACAACGCATCCAGTTGATTGCTGATGACGCTATGGGTCTCACCCGCCTCGCGCTGGTCCAGCGTCTCGCCGACGCAAAGGATCGGCGTCAAACCCCGGGTTTGCGCGGCGATGTATTTCTCCGCCACCAGGGTATCACCCTCATTATATATGTGACGCCGCTCGGAATGTCCGACAATGACATAATGGCAGCCGCACTCCCGCAGCATGGCCGCCGAAACCTCCCCGGTGTATGCCCCCTCGTCGGCCACCTGGCAGATATCCTGGGCACCCAGGGCGATGGACGTGCCTTCCAGCATGGCGGCGACGTCATTGAGGTAGACGAACGGCGGGCATAGCGCCACGTCCGCGCGCTTTATGTCCGCAATTCCCGCCTTGATACCGCTGACCAGGGACTGAATCGTATCCCGTGTGCCGTGCATCTTCCAGTTACCCGCCACCAGCCGTCGGCGCATGCTCTCCTTCACCCCTTGTCAAAAATAGGTTCGCAGCTTACCGGATAACATGCCAAAAAATCAATTA
>CAYXAX010000258.1:0-3329 GCA_964463055.1 uncultured Gammaproteobacteria bacterium
CGGGCCTTCTTCTCCTTCATCTCCATCTCGGTGGCGGCACCGACCTTGATCACGGCCACACCGCCGGCCAGCTTGGCGACACGCTCCTGGAGCTTCTCCTTGTCGTAATCGGAGGTGGCCTCGTCTACCTGCACCCGGATCTGCTTGATGCGGTCCTCGATGTCCTTCTTCTTGCCGTCACCGTCGATGATGGTGGTGTTTTCCTTGGAGACCACAATGCGCTTGGCGGAGCCCAGGTCATCAAGGCTGGCCTTCTCCAGGCTCAACCCGATTTCCTCGGAGATGACGTTGCCGCCGGTGAGTACCGCGATGTCCTGCAGCATCTGCTTGCGGCGGTCGCCGAAGCCCGGCGCCTTGGTGGCGGCCACCTTGACGATGCCGCGGATGGTGTTCACCACCAGGGTCGCCAGGGCCTCGCCCTCCACGTCCTCGGCGATGATCAGCAGCGGACGGCCCGCCTTGGCAACACTCTCCAGCACCGGCAGCATTTCGCGGATGTTGGAGATCTTCTTGTCGCACAGCAGGATGTAGGGACTGTCCAACTCGGCGGACATGTTCTGCTGGTTGTTGATGAAGTACGGTGACAGGTAGCCGCGGTCGAACTGCATGCCCTCGACCACGTCCAATTCGTTCTCCAGGCCGGAACCCTCTTCCACGGTGATCACGCCTTCCTTACCCACCTTGGCCATGGCATCGGCGATATTGCGGCCGATGATCTCGTCGGCGTTGGCGGAGATGGTGCCCACCTGGGCGATGGACTTGTCATCGGCGCACGGCTTGGACAGCTTTTTAAGCTCGTCCGTCGCGGCGGCCACGGCCTTGTCGATACCGCGCTTCAGGTCCATGGGGTTCATGCCCGCGGCAACGGCCTTGAGGCCCTCGCGCAGTATTGACTGGGCCAGTACGGTGGCGGTGGTGGTGCCGTCGCCGGCGATGTCGGAGGTCTGCGAGGCCACTTCCTTGACCATCTGCGCACCCATGTTCTCGAACTTGTCTTCCAGCTCGATCTCCTTGGCCACGGACACGCCGTCCTTGGTCACCGTCGGGGCGCCGAAGCTTTTCTCCAGCACCACATTGCGGCCCTTGGGCCCCAGCGTTACCTTGACCGCATTGGCCAGGGTGTTGACGCCGTGCACCAGGCGTTGGCGTGCATCGTCACTGAATCTGATTTCTTTCGCTGCCATAGTCGTATTCCTCTCTAGTCGATTTTCAAATATCTATTCGGTATCGATACGCGCGGATGCTTACTTCTCGATGACGCCCATGACGTCTTCTTCGCGCATGACCAGGACTTCCTGGCCGTTGAGCTTGACCTCGGTGCCGGAGTATTTGCCGAACAGCACCTTGTCGCCAACCTTGACGTCCAGGGCTCTGATCTCGCCGCTGTCCAGGGACTTGCCCTTGCCCACTGCGATGACCTCACCTTGAATCGGTTTTTCCGCCGCGGAATCGGGGATCACAATACCGCCGGGGCTCTTAAGCTCCTCCTCGGTACGACGGATAATGATGCGGTCGTGTAATGGACGAATGTTCATCGCTGACTCTCCTATATATATTCCATGAAAATGTAGAAATTCGATGTCTGGGCGGCCTACACACGCCGGTGCCCACCAGTTATTAGCACTCATTATAGACGAGTGCTAATAATATTAACAACAAAATCAAGTGTCAATATAATGGGGACGGGGAGCGCCGGGTTCAATCCCGCTCGCGTTTATATTCCCCTTCGATGGTGGTGGGGCGGTGGCGCTGATCCGGTCCCGGGGGCGGCCCGCCGTTGACCCGGATCAGGTGGCGCTTGATTATCCACAGGATTACGGCGCGCCGCACCGCCGGCATGAGCAGCAGAAAGCCCAGGGTATCGGTGAAAAACCCCGGGGTCAGCAACAGCGCGCCGCTGATCAGCAGGGCCACCCCCTCCAAGGCCTCGATGGCCGGGACCTCCCCGCGCATCATCATGGTACGTACGCGATTGAGGGTGGACAGCCCCTGCCAGCGCACCAGCCACGCCCCCAGCACGGCGGTAAACACCACCAGGGATACCGTGGGCAGGGCACCGATGACACCGCCCACCTTGATGAGCAGGTAGATTTCGATCAGCGGGATGGCGAAAAACAGCGCTAACAGATAATGAAAAACACCCATGGTCGGTCCCGATTGCGCGGCTAGATGTGTTGCCGGGCGGCTCCCTTTACCCCGCCGTTGGTGATGGAGTATCGTTGCAAGATGGCCACTGATTGTCAGATCGTATTGAGTACATGCCCCGATGAGCAAACCGCCGAGCGCCTGGCCGCCGCGCTGGTTGAAAAGGGCATCGCCGCCTGCGTCAACATCATACCAGGGATACAGTCCGTTTATCAGTGGAAAGGCGCCGTGGAAAAAGACCGTGAGTGGCTGCTGGTGATCAAGGCCGCCGTGGCCCGCTACGGGGACATTGAGCAGGCCATCGTGACCATGCATCCCTATGAACTTCCGGAGATTATCGCTGTCACTATCAATGCGGGTCTGCCCGCTTACCTGGGGTGGATGAGCGAGCGCCGATCATGAATCCACCGTAGACGTCGACAAGCACCGCCGGAGCAGTTTACGCGCGGCACCATACAATAACATTAAACACTTATATTTCTCAGCCGGGCCCCGCATCCAAGCATGATCGCGGAGACGTAATGCCAAACGATGTTTTCATGAGACTGCTGTTGTTTTTACTCTGTGCCACCGCGGCGGTGTATCTGTCCCATCTGGCGCGTGCAGACGTCGCGTCCCCAACGGGGGAAGCGGTCAACGTCAGGGCATATGCCATCGACCGCAACTGGGTACAGGTGGTGGCGGATATCCCCGCCGGCCACAGCATCCCGCGCGATTCCCTGAAGGTCACCGCCATCACCCATGGGTACACCCTGGGCAAACCGGAGCACGGCACCGCCGCGAGCGACCGTTATGAGGGTGAGGTCACCCTCAATCTGCCCCTGAAATACCGGGATGCCCACCCCGATCAACACCTGACCATCGATCTCAGCACTGCTTACACCCTGTGCAGCGGCGACGGCAGCTGCCGCACCGGTGGGCACCAGTCACTGCAGGTGACCATCCCGCCGGTCGCGCCGGCCCCGGCCGCCAGCGGCAGTGGCCATGAAAACGGCGTGGCGAGCCTGCTGTCGGCCATCGGCAGAAAACTCGGCATCGGCGGCGCCGACCATAACAACCAGCGCTTTCTCAAACCCGATCAGGCCTTTATCCTGTCCACCGAGGTCCCTAACGACCACACCGTCACGGTACGCTGGGACATCGCCGACGGCTATTACCTGTACCGCAAAAAATTTCACTTCTCC
>CAYXAX010000259.1:0-3308 GCA_964463055.1 uncultured Gammaproteobacteria bacterium
GGCCCGGAGGACGAGGCGCGCAATCGGGCGCCGTTTCCCTTCGATCCCCAACGCCTCGATGCGGTGATCCTGACCCATGCCCATCTTGACCATTCCGGGCGCTTGCCCCTGCTGGTGAAGGCCGGTTATCGCGGCCCCATTTATACCCACACCGCCAGCCGCGATCTGGCGCGCATCATGCTGAAGGACGCCGGTTATCTCAACGAAAAGGAGGTGGAGTGGGCGAACCGTAAGCGCCAACGCAAGCACCTGCCGTTGTTGGAGCCGCTCTACACCATGACCGACGCCCAGGCGGCGATGCGGCGCTTCAAGACCGTGGAATACGGCGAGACCGTCGAGATATTAAAGGGCGTCAAACTGTGTCTGGCGGATGCCGGCCATATCCTGGGTTCGGCCATCGTCGAGTTGTGGCTGGAAGAGGGCGGGGTGCGGCGCAAGATCGTGTTCAGCGGCGATCTGGGCCACAAGGGTGCGCCCATCCTGCGCGATCCCGCTAGGGTGAGCGAAGCGGATCTGGTGGTGATGGAGAGCACCTACGGCGACCGCGCCCACCGTTCCTGGGAGGATACTTGGGCGGAGTTGGACGAGGTGTTCAGCGAGATGCAGCAGGGACGGGGCAATATCTTGATTCCGGCCTTCGCCGTGGGACGCACCCAGGAGTTGTTATACGAGTTCAAACGCAATTTCCAACGTTGGAACCTGGGCCGCTGGGCGATCTTCCTCGATAGCCCCATGGCCATCGAGGCCACCGATGACTACGCCCATCATTATGAGATGAACGATCGCGAGGCCCGCGGCGAGCGCCGCCACAACGGCGACATCTTCGATCTGCCCAACCTGCACCTGACCCGTACCCCCCTGCAATCCATGAGCATCAACCGCATCGAATCCGGCGCGATCATCATCGCCGGCAGCGGCATGTGCGAGGGTGGCCGCATCAAGCACCACTTCAAGCACAACATCTGGCGCCGGCAGTGTCAGGTGTTGATCGTGGGCTTCCAGGCCCGCGGGACCCTGGGCCGTTCGTTGGTGGAAGGCGTCGACACAATCCATCTGTGGGGCGAATCCATACGCGTGGCGGCCAAGATCCGCACCGTCGGCGGGTTTTCGGCCCACGCCGACTGCAACGGTTTGGCCGGGTGGTACGGCGGCTTCAAGGACCGCCCCCCGGTGGTGCTGGTGCACGGCGAGCCCCAGGCCATGGATCCCTTCGCGGCCCGGCTCAAGTCCCAGGGTGCGCAGCAGGTGTTTACCCCCGACCACGGTGCCGTGTTGGATCTGGTCAAGTTGAAGCTCAAGTCGACTTAAGCGCCGGAATAGGATCGAGCCACACGAAGTTTGAACGGTGGGGTGAGTTTTCGCCGTGCGCGGCGCATGCCGCAGTGATGGTCTAGACGATGATCGCCTCTTCCAGTTCGGCCTCGCTACTGTCGGCGGTGAGCAGGGCCTTGCGCTCGACGGTGGCGCCGTTCAAGCGGGCGCCGGCCAGCTTAGCGCCCAGCAATTTAGCGCCACGCAGATCGGCGTCCGCCAGGTCGGCCTTGGATAGGTTGGCGCCGTTGAGATCGGCGCCGCTGAAATTGACGCCGGACAGGTTGGCGAGCCGCAGGTCGGCATCGCGCAGCGAGGCGCCGCTCAAGTCGGCCCGGCGCAGATCCACCTGGACCAGATTGGCATCGTTGAGGTCGGCGCCCGCCAACGGCGCGTCGTGCAGGCTGTCACGATCCACGGACAGCAACAGGATGTAACCGCGACGGTCGTATATTTCTATCATGATGGCATTGGAGATGTGTGTATGACGGCATTTTACGCCGATGTTGCGGCGGGAAGAAGCGCTGTGCGGTTGCCGGTTATCGCGCTCGGCGCCGTGCCTCGGTGCAGATCTTGCGTGTGGCGGTCGCTGTCATGAATGTTTCCCCGGCGGTGTTTCGCCACGGCTACTTTGCCAATTTCTGGTGGGGACGCTTTATCTCTACCCTCGCCAGCTTTACCCTGGGCGTCACTTTGGGTTGGCAGGTTTATACCATCGCCCGCCTCAGCAACAGCGTCGCGCAAAGCGCGTTTCTGGTGGGCATGGTGGGGTTGGTGCAGTTCGTACCGTTGTTCGCCCTGACCTTGGTCACCGGGACGGTGGCCGATCATTATGATCGGCGCCGGATTTTTATCGCCGCCAGCCTGTTGCAACTGGTGTGTGCCCTAGCCTTGGTTGCCATCGCGTTGTCGACGCAGCCTTCCATCACTTTGATCTTTGCCGTGGCGGCGTTGTTTGGTGTGGCGCGGGCCTTCATCATGCCCGCGGCCACGGCCTTGGGGCCGATGTTGGTGCCGGTCGAACTGTTGCCGCGGGCCATCGCCTGGAATTCGCTGGGTATGCAGGGCGGTATGGTGTTGGGACCGTGGTTGGGAGGGGTGTTGTGCGCCGTATCGATCCCGCTGTCCTACGCGGCGGCGGCGGCCCTGTACGGGTTGGCCTTGATCGCCTTCAATGCCATCCGGGTCGACGCACGGCCGCGCTCCAGCGGTGTCTCACGCTTGACCATGGTCCGAGAAGGGTTGGCCTATATCTGGTCGAATAAGGTGGTGTTCGGTGCCATTTCTCTGGATCTGGTGGCGGTTTTGCTGGGCGGGGTGACGGCCCTACTCCCGGTTTACGCCCATGATCTTCTCAAGGTCGGCCCCCACGGTTTCGGCTTGTTGCGTTCCGGGCCCGCCATCGGCGGCGGGTTGATGGCGCTATTGTTGAGCTTCAGACCCATACACAGCCATGCCGGGCCATGGATGTTGGGGGCGGTTTTGGTGTTCGGAATCGCAACCGTGGTGTTCGCCCTGTCCCGTGACCTGACGCTATCCATGATCGCCTTGGTAATACTAGGGGCGGCGGACGTCATATCGGTGTTCATCCGTCAAAATCTGGTGCAGGTGGTGACCCCGGACTTCATGCGCGGTCGGGTCTCCGCCGTGTCCGGGTTGTTCATCAGCGCCTCCAACGAATTGGGGGAATTCGAGAGTGGGGTGGTGGCGCGCCTGGTGGGGCCGGTGGGCTCGGCGTTGTTCGGCGGCATCGGATCCATGGTGGTCACCGCTGTGTGGGCCAGGCTGTTCCCGGACTTGCGCAAGGCGGATCGGCTTGAGACGTCTGAATAACCGCTCCGATCAGGAGCCCTGGTCTGTTCGGCTTCGGTAGCGCGATTTTGCTGCCGGCCCCTCGATTAATTAAAACGGCGGAAAATACGATATAGGTATATCCCCGCTAGCAGCTGACGGGGACGGCCTTAATTAAAATTAAAACGAATTTCATTGCAAGGAGG
>CAYXAX010000260.1:0-3303 GCA_964463055.1 uncultured Gammaproteobacteria bacterium
ACCTGCGACCTGCGACCTGCGACCTGCGACCTGCGACCTGCGACCTGCGACCTGAATCATGCCCATCTACGCAATCGGCGACATTCAAGGCTGTTATGACGAACTGACGGCGCTGCTGGAGGCGCTGGCGTTTGATGCCGCGCGCGACCGGTTGCTGTTCACCGGCGACTTGGTCAACCGCGGCCCCAAGTCTTTGGAGGTGCTGCGCCTGGTGAAGTCCCTGGGCGATGCCGCCGTCACGGTGCTGGGCAACCACGACCTGCACCTGTTGGCGGCGGCCCGGGCGCAGGAGACAGGTAAGCCCGGCGACACCTTTTACGACGTGCTGGCGGCGCCGGACCGTGATGAACTGCTGGACTGGCTGCGCCACCGCCCCTTGCTGCACCGCGAGCCGGTACTGGACGTCACCGTGATCCACGCGGGCCTGCCGCCGCAGTGGGATCTGGACACGGCGGCGGCGTGCGCCGCGGAGGTGGAGGCGGTGCTGCGCAGCGGCGCCATCGACGCCTACGTCGAAAACATGTACGGCAACCGCCCTGAGGTCTGGTCCATGGCCTTGTCCGGCTGGGACCGCCTGCGCTTCATCACCAACTGTTTCACCCGTTTGCGCTACTGCGACGCCGACGGCCGCGTGGCCCTCAAGGCCAAGGGCGCCCCCGGCTCCCAACCCCCCGGTTACCTGCCGTGGTTCCAGGTGCCGGGCCGGCGCAGCGCAGGCCACACCCTCATATTCGGCCACTGGTCCACTCTGGGCGCTGGCCGCTTCGATGACGTCTATAGCCTGGACAGCGGCTGCGTGTGGGGTGGAAAACTCACGGGCATGCGGGTGGATGGAGGGCGGGAATTAACATCGGTGCCGTGCGCCGGGGCCTGTAAGCCTGGTGAAGAATAAACAAGTCGCAGGTCTCAAGACGAGAACAAGACCGACAAACATGGCGATATCTGATATCAGCTGCAGTAGTTTGGATAAGACTTGAAAGCAAGTGTCATAACTTGAATGTCTACTATGCGCGACGATTAGTTGTCGCCGGCGCGACTGCAAGCCCTTTCGATAGGACTTGCAATGTGACGGTGGTTTTTGCGATGAGGGGACTCTTTAGAGTAAGAGTCTTGGCTGTGTTGGCTAACCCGCTACCAGTTTTGATTATAGTCCTTTAGTCCAGCATCCCCGTTTTCTTGCACGCCGTGGGCGCAGCATTTGCCCCGGCCAATCAATACCTCAATCTGCTTTGTCGCAATCCACGCCGGTTCAAAACTGCTGTTAGGAAAATTCCTCTCCTTATTTGGCGACCACGTGTATTTCGATCAATTTGGATCTGAATACACCAGACGCGCCAATCGGGGCTAAAGCGCGGTTCGGGAAAGTCGATACTGCTACATGGGAATATACTTTTATACCGCATTCACCGGCCGATCTATACCATTTTCAGTGACAATATACACACTGATCAAACACATAGCGCTATGGGTCCGCAGCATATCGAACCTGCGCGTAAGCTTATGCCAGCGACCAATGGCCAATCGCCATATTAAAGCAGGAGTCAACGATGTCAGTTAAGGAGTTGCATATCAAGATTCTCGATCCCTTTATTTATGAAACCGTGACGGCCCTTGAGAAAATGACCGGCCTCAGAGCGCGCCCAGATGAAGCGTTCGTGGAAAAATTGGACAGATTTTCCTTTAAAGGCTATGCCGTCGCAGCAGAAACTACAGGGAAACTCGAGGGTGTCGTGTTGATGCATCATTACGTGGAGACTGCTGTCGGGATTGGCAACATGGTTCGCCAAAAATTGCTCGGGGTCACCGGCGAGGAAGACCACATTACGGACGATCTCGAGGAGGCCCTCAGCGAGTGGTGCAATACGTCTGTTGGTCTCGCAACGCGCGCTTTGGCCAAATCAAATCTAGGCATCAGATTCAAGCCGCCTTATTTCATCCGTGATACCGCCATGATGCAGGAGCTGTTGGATGGCGTCACAGAGATCATATCTGTACCTATCCATATCGATAATTTTGGCCGGTTTTATTTTAATTATTTAATCAAAACCAGTGCCGAACAGCGGAACAATGCGATCTCGCAGCATGAAAAAGTCTTAATCGTCGACGACATGAAGATGATTCGTGCTTCATTGAAGCGCTATCTTAAAACTCTTGGCTATGAAAATGTGGTTGAAGCAAGTGACGGTGAAGAGGCCATCCGCGTGTATGCAAGGGAAAACCCCGCCATTGTGTTTATGGATGTCGTAATGCCCAAAATGACAGGTAACAAAGCACTTGAAAAAATCCGAGCCATGGGCTCCCAGACCCCCATTGTCATGCTTTCGTCAGTTGCCGATCAGGAATTGATAGGTGAATGCGAAAGACATGGCATTTCCGGATATATCATCAAGCCACTGACGCTCGAAACCGGGCCGGAAATTATGAAAACATATCTGATGGGTAAGACGGACGCGCCAGAAGTTGGCCGCGCCTATACAGATCAGCACTCTGAAATGCTGGAATAGCCCAAATATCCACCGAGCAATAAGGGACGAGGGATCAAACTTTAATCTCTCATCCCGATTAATAACCTGACTGATGACCTGCGGCCACGGCGCAAGCAGTCCTACGCATGCTCCGGTGCTGTCCTCTTTTCCTCATCGCTGGCCTTAAGCCCACCCAACCGCCGCGCCACGCTCTCATGCACCGACAAAATGGCGGGCACCACCAACAACACAAGCACCGTGGAGAACATCAGGCCGAAGGAAATGGTCACCGCCATGGGGATGAGAAACTGGGCCTGCAGGGATGTCTCGAACAGGAGCGGGGCCAGGCCGCCGATAGTGGTCAGCGAGGTCAACAGCACTGCGCGCAGGCGCTGGCAGGCCGCTTCGATGATGGCCTCCTGCACCGCCATGCCTTGCTGGCGCAGGTGCTTATAGAATGTCACCAGGATGATGGAATCGTTCACTACGATGCCCGACAAGCCGAACAGGCCGAACAGGGACAGCAGGGTCAGGTCGATGCCCATCACCCAGTGGCCGACGATGGCGCCCACCAGGCCGAAGGGAATGGCGCTCATCACTACCAGCGGCCAGCCGTAGGAGGCGAACACCCAGGCCAGGATGATGTAGATCAGCACCAGGCCGAACAGTGCGCCACGGCGCATGTCACTCATGGTCTCGGCCTGATCCTGGGCACGGCCCGCGAAGGAGGTCTTCACGCCGTACTTGGCGCGCAGTCCGGGCAGCACGTCCTTGTCCAGGGACTCGAGAATGCGGTCGGCGCTGTTCAGCGACTTGTCCACGTCGGCGGTGACGTGCA
>CAYXAX010000261.1:0-3243 GCA_964463055.1 uncultured Gammaproteobacteria bacterium
TCGTGCCGCTGCGCAAGCCCGGCAAGCTGCCCTACGATGTGCAGAGCATTTCCTACGACCTGGAGTACGGCTCGGCGACCCTGGAGGTGCATGTCGACGCCGTTGGCCGGCATGACCGGGTACTGGTGGTGGATGACGTGCTGGCCACCGGTGGGACGGCGGCCGCCAGCTGTGCGCTGATCGAAAAGCTCGGCGCCGAGATCGCCGCCTGCGCCTTTGTGGTGGAATTGGATTTTCTCAAGGGACGCGACAAGCTGTCCGGCTATCACGTGCACTCGCTGCTGCATTATTGACGCCGCTCCCGGGCATGTGTCCCGGCATACCCCCGGCGCAGTCACCGCCGACGCCAGGGACTGAAGGTTGTCACGGCGCGGATGCCCGGCGGGCCTCTAGCCCGCATTTCTCACCGCGGGTCGTCGCGAGGGCGGCTAAGGTGCGGAAGATTCACGGCGCACGGACTGGAAGGCGACGAAGGCATAGCCAACACTATGTCGAGGAGCCTGGAAGGAGTACGCCGTGAAGATTCAGTGCATTAGACGGCCGCAGTAGATTCGTGGTGAGAAATGCGGGCTAGTGGGAGGGAAGGGCAAGATCCTGATGTATCGTTATGGCGTGGTGCCGGGTCTGTGCCGACCAGCATCCGGTACTACATATTGTTCAAAAGAATTCCTAGAGAACGGCCAGCGCCTGGAGCAATATGGAATTACCGTTGTCAGGCAGGGTCAGGACCACGGGCAGGGTGTTGCTGTTGCGACTGTTCTTATACTCCAGCGCGAGTTTGAAGCTGTCTCCGAACAGGTAGGCTGCCGTGACGGTGTAGGTGGTGGTGTTCTTTATGCCCGTGATCAGGTACCTGACCTGATCCACCCGCGCGGACACCAGGAGGCTGCGCCAGCGATAGCGCCCGTACAGGCCGTATCCCGCATTGATCAGCTTGTCGCCGGCGAAATACTCAAAGGCCGCGGAATAAGCCCCGCCGTGCCACTGGGCATTGAGGTCCAGCAGGGATTCCGCTGAACGGGGATTGGCATCCAGCCTCGACTGGGTGACAAACCCGGCCGTCAGGTCCAGCTTGTCCACCGGGTGGGAGGTGAATACCACCTCCACAGAGCGCTTGTTGGCAACATTCCCGAGGTCGTTCAGCAGACCGGCGAATAGCGCGGAGTGACCGAGAGTGCCGCGGAACGCCAGCCCCTCCACGTTGTTGCCGCTCAGGCTGGTCTGGCCGTCCAGCAGGGTCCACAACTGCCCGTGGGAAATCTGATCCCGGTCGGGGGCGTCCTCCTGCTCCCAGCCCAGGGGATTGTTCATGACCCCGCCCGTCAGTGACAGGCCTTGCACCAGCGGCATGCTGATGTACGCCTGCTCGAGCTGACCGGTATTCGCGGGGATGGTGAGGTTCACATCCATGTTGAACGTGACCTTTTTATAGTCGAACGCCAGCTCTGTATCGCCCTCCGTTGAAAAGCGCTTTTTGCCGCTGCCCGCGGGTGTCTTGGCCGCGAACTCGCTATCCACGTACATGCGCTTTACGATGTCCGGCAGGGAAATGCTGGCGGCATCGGCCGGCACACCGGCCAGGGCGCCGATGCCGAACACCGCCAGCGCCATGAGACGGCACGCCAGTAGCCCAATGCCGCCACTCATGGTCGCTGAAAAGTTACCAGTTGCGGGTTTCGAGTCTCGGGTCAAGAACACGGCCTCGGTTTTAAAACATGAAACGGCTGCGCCGTGAACCATCCAGTCACTCCCCGTATTGAAGCCGCTGGATACCTGGCCCACTCCGAAATGACAACCTGTTCAGGCCGCCCGCAACAGCCTGTACGCCGATCTCATAAAAACCGCGCCAGGCCCTGCAGTGTCAGTTGGCTATTCCATTTCCCGTTGTCGTCCGCCCGATACTCCATGTAGACCTGGAAATTCTCTAATGCGTTCCAGATTCCGGCGATGGTGTATGAGGTATCCGCGTTGATGACATTGTTGGCGTATTTGATGTGATCGATGCGTCCGGTGATGCCGTAACGGCTCCCGATGTCGATATGGCCGGTGCCGCCCCAGCCATAGTCCACGGTTTGCTCGGCCGTCATGACCTCCACCGCCATGCTCACCGGGCCGCGCCGGTAGGTGCTGTTGATGTCAAAGATATTACCCGCCTGAGCGTGTTGCGTGATGAAACTGCCCTGCACGTTCAAACCGTTGATGATATCCGCGCCGGCCTGAAGCAATACCGAATTCTGACTCGCCGTGTCGCCGAGGTCGTTCAAGAACGCGAACCTGGCGTTGACCCTGTTGTAGGACCCGTTGAGGAACACCCCCTCGATGTTATTTCCATACAGTCCCGATGTCTGGTTATCGAAGAACGTATAGAGTTGACCGTGGGTAATGGTCAACAGATCGGTAGGGTCCTCCTTTTCCAATCCCAGGCCGCTGTTCATGGCGCCCACGTCCAGACCCAGGCGATCGGTGATATCCCAGTTGATATAGGCCTGTTCAATCCTGGCGACACCTTGATTGGCGCTATTCAACAGGAAATTCAGGTCCAACAGCCCCCCCACTTTCCCCGCCGGGGACTTGGCGCCGATATCCAATTCGCCCAGCCCGCTGAACTTGCTCTCCGTCGACGGTGCGAGGTCGTTGACACCGGTGTAAACAGAATCGAGAAAACCGGACAGGTTATACTCGGCGCTGGCGGCGCTGGCGCCGCCGGCATGGATCAGCGCTGCGCAACCAAGTGCTAGGTAAAGGCGATTCGTTCTCATCACGGCTCCCTGATGCAAATATCGTTTATGGCATACCCACCGCCGCCCCGCCACTGCGGGACGCGCGACCCATTGAATGTCATCGTGACGCAGAAATTGGCTGGGGGACCTGGATTCGAACCAGGGTTAACGGAGTCAGAGTCCGTTGTCCTACCACTAGACGATCCCCCAATGAGTTGCAGACTGAAAGGGTAAAAGATGAAAAGAGGAAAAGGCAAGAACGAATAACCCAGAATCACCTGACTATGGGTGGTGTAGCGAATTTCTGTACTTTATAAGCCCACCTAACATACGGGAAACCTGTATAGCACTCGCTAACCAGTGCTTGTCCAGTCTCCCGTGGTAGCAAGTTTGCTTCTATACCGATTAATAGCTGGGTGCGAACTTCGCCACATGACCCCTTGGCTATACGCAAATACCTTAGAAGCTCCGCCCTTGATTCCCGTTCAAAACCTTCTGCGATATTGCTCGCAATCGATAACCC
>CAYXAX010000262.1:0-3193 GCA_964463055.1 uncultured Gammaproteobacteria bacterium
CAAGGGGATTCGCGCCACTTTCGCAGGGATTCTAGGTGAGGCACGTTTCACCTCAGCTATGAAGCAAGCAAGGTAATGTTCGATAACGCACAGAGCGACACAGACTTTTAGTGTCAATATTGCTTGTGTCTATATTTTATCGACACTTGAACATGTTGCATGCTGCTGGGTCAATCATGGCCATTAAGCCTTATAAGTGTGAATTTTGACTTATGCCCAATCGGCAAAAGGTGGCGGAAGATTCCAGGGCGCGTCTCTTGCAAAGTGGCAAAAGTGTTGGAGGATGATGTGCAGGAAAGGTAATGTGCAGGGATTTAAGCGTGCAGGGACGAAGAGGTGCTGGGATGCGCTGATGCCGCGCAGCACAGGGATGTGCGATAGCGGCCATGTGGACTATGCGTTTTCGGTGGGGGTGCACTTCGCTCATACCGCACATTGCATGTTAAGCGAGAGCGATCAAAGCTCTGAAAACGAGTTTCCATGAAGCCAGCTCAGGGGGTAAACGCAAGCTACCGGATGTTTCTCAAGGCCATCCTTGCATTTACCATCCTGACGCCATCGGTAGGGTACACCGAGAATCCGAAGCCGGATGTAGATGCGCCGGCCACAGTCGCTCCTCCGAGCCCGGCGCTCGATTCAAAAGCTCAGAAGGCCGCCCCTACGGCATTTGCCGCCGCCGAGCCCAAGCCCGTTTTGCGCTGGGGGGTGGGCGATGGCAAGAGCTACTGGATACCGGCGGCAGAGGTCTTTAGTTTCGATTTCTTGCTGAATCAGATCAATCGGCACTTTGTCGACAGCGTGGCATATGGGTCCGATTTATCATCAATCCGTGACAACCTGCACAGCAAGTGGGTCGTGGACACAGATCCATTCGCCGTCAACCAGTTCATGCATCCCTATCAGGGATCCATGTATCAGGGCTTCGCGCGATCCGCCGGCGTCGGCTTCTGGGGCGCGCTCGGATACACGACCGCCGGCAGTCTTCTGTGGGAGATCGCGGGAGAGCGCACTACACCCTCGATAAACGACCAGGTCTCGAGCGGCATCAGCGGCAGTTTTCTGGGCGAACCACTGTTCCGCATTGCCAGTCTGTTGCTGGAAAGCGGCGGCGGTCGTCCCGGTGTCTGGCGGGAGTTGGGCGCGGCGGCGATTTCACCGGCGACCGGGTTCAACCGCGTTGCCTTCGGTAAGCGGTTCGATGGTGTATTCCGCAGTCACGACCCGGCCGTCTATACGCGCATAGAAGTCGGCGCGAGCATCAACTCAAACATACATTCGAACGTGAATCTGGGTACGGATGTTAACGGCGAGCCGATCTTGCAGTCGATCAAGCAACATGAAGCAAACATTGATTTCACTATGGGCTATGGACTGCCCGGCAAACCGGGATACACCTACACACGTCCATTCGACTACTTTCATTTCCAGTTCAGGGCGTCAACTGCCAGTATCTTCGAACACATCATGAGTCGCGGTCTTTTATACGGCGAAGAGTATGCGGTCGGACAGAATTATCGCGGAATCTGGGGTGTGTATGGGAGCTATGATTACATCGCGCCGCAAGTGTTCCGTATTTCGACCACGGCGGCCTCTGTCGGTACCACCGGCCAGTTGTGGGTATCGCGCGCGGTGGCTGTGCAGGGTACGGTGCTCGGCGGCCTGGGCTATGGTGCGGCCGGGACCATCCGCGCCTCGGGCATCGGCGGGGCCGCCGCCAACGGCAGCGGGGATCGCGACTACCACTACGGCCTGACGCCGCAGGGACTCGCCGCCCTTCGAGTGATTTTTGGCGACAGGGCTTCGGTTGATATGACGGCCCGCGAGTATTATGTCAGCCGTGTTGCGGCGACCGAGAGCACAGGACAGGAAAATATTATCCGCGCCGATATCTCGTTTACTGTGCGCGTTTACAGGTTGCACGGTATTACGCTCCGCTATGTCGAGTCATACCGCGATTCGCAGTATGGGGGCCAGAGCCCTACACACCAGAGCATTGGGACCGTGAGTATCGTGTATTCATTTATCGGTCAAACCCGCTTCGGTGCCGTGGACTGGCGCTCTGCCGCCGCCGGTGGTCCATGAAACCTTAACTTTCGTGGCCGTCACATTACACGCTTTGTATTAGCCAACCGTTCGCCTCGTAGGAGTATGCCATGCACGGTTTCCACTATTGTATCTTGGCCGTGCTCGTGGTCTTTTCCGGCATGTACTGCGCAAGCGCGGTTGCCGGGAACGATCCGGATTTGGTCACGGCCGACGTTCTGACCGGCGTAATACCGCTAACCGGACTCACCGTCGCATATTTATCGGGGGATATTCAAGGCGAGAAACAATGGCTGCGAAACACCGGTGTGAGCCTGGTGGTCACGTCGGCACTGAAACTCGCGTTTAACCAAACCAGTCTTGGTAAGAGGCCGGACGGCAACCCTTATGGATTTCCTTCCGGGCATGAGGCATTCGTGATGTCCGGTGCGGCCTTCCTGAACGAGCGCTACGGCTGGAAGTGGGGGCTCCCAGCTTTTCTGGGGGCCGCATACGTTGGGTATGTTCGGGTCGATGAAGGCAAGCATCACTGGCGCGACGTTATTGCTGGCGGTGCGCTCTCCTATGGGGTAGCTCTGCTCACGGTTACGCCGTACCACGCAACCCACCTGGCGCCGATTATCGGACCCGGTTTCCTGGGATTGCGCTGGGAGCGTTCCTTCTAGAAGTTGTGACTTGGCATGTCGTCCGAGCGCATGCGTTGGGCCGGCTTCGTCTCGCTAGTTATACAAACATCCACGCGGGAAATACTTATAGGAAAGTCTTTGACAAAAGTTTTCATATTATTGCGGCGAGTCCAACGCCTTTGCCGGAGTGAGTACGGCCATTCCCTGCATTAAAATCGCCGGATTCCAAGGCTGAGCCGGGATGACAAATTATTTGCAATTTCCATTACGGGGTCGGTTCTGGCGCTGGTGGTATTTCATATGTTATGCCACAGAAAGTAGTGGCGTGAGTATGGGCGAAGTGGCTCTCGTGCATGACTTAAAATCATGATAAGCCAATGATTCTTTGTTGAAATTGACTGAGATCAATGTTGATGGATTCTACGGTGTGGTCCAATTGGGTCGATTCCTGGGTTTCATGGACATTGAGCACGATGTGCCTGGGGATGGAGGCATCAGTGGTGAGAATCACTAGATCTCCGTCG
>CAYXAX010000263.1:0-3175 GCA_964463055.1 uncultured Gammaproteobacteria bacterium
CGATCCATTTGTGGAACTGAATCGTTCCCTCTGTCGTTTCCGCGGTGAAATCCGGTGCGGTATCACCCAGTTGTAGCGCCATGGTCATCTCTCCTCTGGTGTTGTTATTGACAAACGATGTGCCCGCTTCACGGTGAATCGGTACACATTCGTACGTAAGGTGCCAATAGTGTTGTAGGTGGAACCATTATGACACCCCCTACCGATGAGCTTGGCACCGGCCACTCTGCGTCGGTCGAGCCACGGGGGCATACTGACGTGTATAAATAGGACAGCAGTGTAAGCAATCGGTTTCACTATCACAACGCGCAGCCCCGGGGATGCCGGGCGGATAGCCAGACGTCAAATTAACGGCGTAAAAATATGTCCGTTACAGACATGGTTATAGCTTCCGTGTATACACCTAAAAATTGTACACCAATGTGACGGCCGTCTCCGTGTCCAGCTTAGTGGTGCCCGCCGGGACCCGGGAATTGTTTTGGGCAGTGAAAGAGATCTTGGACTGCAGGTTACCCACGATCTGGTTTGTCAGTGCCGTAACCGATTTTGTGATGGTGGATCTTTTGGCGATATCCGTGGACAGGCTTTGGGTAAACGTCGCATTCTCGCTGATCTTCCAGCCCAGGTTTCCGGCCAGGTGCAACACGGCTTCGTTCTGGCTTTCATCCGTTATGATGATCTTGCTCTGTCGCGCACCGGCGCCGGCTTCCAGATCCAACGTCAGTGCAGGGCGTTTGATCAGGCTGTAGCCATAACCCAGTGTCTCTGCGACGCGGTAGTTATAACCGCTGAAGCGATCGTTTTCATAGGCCACCAGACCGAACAGATAACTCTTGTCGCTGAGCTTGAAATCGCTCTTTCCGGAGGCGAGGTAGCGCTCGGCGGTGGTGGTGCCCTTGTCCGAACTGTTGAGCGCCTCGGCCTTGAGGGTGTGGCGCCAGCGGTCTCGCTCGTAGATGACCTGGGTCTTTAAGGTGATGTTTTTGGTTTTGGTGTTTCCATTGGTCACCAGAATCCCCAGTTCGGCGTTTGCTTTCCATGGGCTGGCGGGGGGGGCGGCCAGTGCCGCCTGGCACAGCAGTGCGCTGCCTGTGATAAGCGTCAGGGGAATAAGTTTATGCATTGTCTCCCTCCTGTTATGGTTATTTGAATGCTGCATGAGCAGCACATTATGTCATATCGACGCATCGATACCATGATGTGATCGCTTCCCGCCGCATATGTTGCGCGATGTCACGTGATCTGTGAAGTGCAGAACTTGCAGCGCCGCGCCGCGATGGGCACTTCCGACTGACACTCGGGGCATACCTTGACGTCAGGTGCGGGTGGCGCGGCGTCCTCCTTCGCCTTCAGTCGGTTAATGCCCTTGATCAGCAGAAACACGGCGAATGCCACAATTAAAAAATTCAGGGCGGTATTGATAAATACACCGTAGTTGATGGTCGCCGCCCCTGCTTTTTGGGCCTCAGCGAGACTGTCGTAGTGCGTGGCGGTGAGATTTATGAACAGATTGCTGAAATCGACGCCGCCCAGCGCCAGCCCCAGCGGGGGCATCATGACATCGTTGACCAGCGAAGTCACGATCTTGCCAAAGGCTGCACCGATAATGATGCCCACCGCCATGTCGACGACATTCCCGCGCACCGCGAATTTTTTGAATTCTTCCAACATGACAGATCCTCCATATATTGTTCGACCCGGCGTGTTGAGGCAATGCCGCCGCATCGATGATCCGACCTGATTGCCGTGTGACGAGCGATGAAGTGTAATTCCAAAATACCGGTGAGAAAACATGAAGAATGTGTGGGACAGAGGATTTTTGATATTCTTTGATTCATTCGAGGTGGAGTGTATAAGCTTGAAGGGCGCGGCGGGCGCCTGAGGGCGGTAACCCGGCGGCCGTTGTGTGTATACTCGGGTGCGGTCCCTGATTGCATTACGTAAGGCGGGTGGGTCATTGCGTGCCGCGAGTCCGGAGTGGGGAGGGGCCGCGAGATTAATTTTGTCTGCGGCGGGCATTAAACCGAAAATCCAAACGATAAAGGAGTATCCCATGAGCTTGTCCGGATGGATCATCATAGCGATTATCGCCTTCATTGCCCTGACCATGGTGGCCATGTACAACCGCCTGGTGGGGGTGCGCAATCAGGTCAAGAACGCCTGGCGCCAGATCGATGTGCAGCTCAAGCGCCGCCACGATCTCATTCCGAACCTGGTAGAAGTGGTCAAGGATTACATGTCCTACGAGCAGGAGACACTGCAGAAGGTGATCCAGGCCCGCAACTCGGCGGTCCAGGCGAGTACTCCGGAACAGGCCATCCCTGCCGAGGGCGCGCTCTCCGGGGCCCTTGGCAAGCTGTTCGCGCTGATGGAGAACTACCCCGATCTGAAGGCCAACCAGAATGTCGCCCGGCTCATGGAGGAGCTCAGCTCCACCGAGAACAAGATTGCCTTCTCACGCCAGTTCTATAACGACAGTGTCATGAGTCTGAACAACGCCGTGCAGAGCTTCCCGTCAAACTTCATCGCCGGCATGTTCAACTTCAAGGAGGCCACCTACTTCCAGGTGGCGGAGACCGAGACCGCCGTGCCCAAGGTGGATCTGCGCTGAAGGAACCGTGATGACGGGCGCTATGCCGGTGACGTGTCCCGAGTGCGGCGCGGCCAATGCCGCGGGTGCCAAGGTCTGCCGGCAGTGCGGCGCGCTGCTCAAGCAGGCGCTCAAGGATACCCCGCGAATCCAGCACAATATGCTGCTGCGCACCGACTTCATGGCGGCGGCGCGGGCCAACCAGTCCAATACGCGTAAGCTGGTCATAATCCTCACCGCCGTCGGTGGCGCGCTGGGTTATCTGATCGGTTGGGCGTTTCAGGCGGGCTCCGGCGGTCAGCCGCCGGGTACGGATCCATTATGGTTTTTCAGCAGTTGGGGCTTGACCGGCGCCGCGGTGATGCTGGCGGCCAGCATCATCTGGACGGTGATCGCCTTTAACAGCGGGGACCGCATCATCATGGGCATGACCGGCGCCCATGAGGTCACGGTGAAAGAAGAGCCGCAATTGTTTCATGTGGTGGAGGAGATGGCCCTGGCCGCCGGCCTGCCCAAGCCCCGCGTCTACATCATCGAGACGCCGGCCATGAACGCCTTTGCCACCGGCATGCGCCCCGACCGCGC
>CAYXAX010000264.1:0-3150 GCA_964463055.1 uncultured Gammaproteobacteria bacterium
GCCCCGGATTGTGATTCCGGTTGTCGTGGGTTCGAGCCCCATCGTCCACCCCAATAATTTGATTTTTTGAAATATGTGGCATGTTGTGGTTCACTATCGCCACATGATGGTGTTACGGGCCGTTAGCTCAGTTGGTAGAGCAGCTGACTCTTAATCAGCGGGTCGTAGGTTCGATCCCTACACGGCCCACCATACCCGCATATCCGATACAAGGGTTCAAGACTGAAATCTTTGAATCGTGTCTTTGGCCAACGTGCGCCTGTATTGCAGGCGCGGTATCGCTGTGCGCACCTAACACGCCTCTGTCTCAATCACTTGCACCCTATAATCTGGTCTGCCCGGTAGAATCATTGTTAACCCTTTAATATTATGAGCGAAAGTGGCGGAACCGGTAGACGCGCTGGTTTTAGGTACCAGTGGGGCAATACCCCGTGAGAGTTCGAGTCTCTCCTTTCGCACCAGGCTATGTTGTTGATTAAATAATGCTTTTTTGCGTTATATTGGTATGCGATGTAATATTTGATGTGCGTTAATACTGCCGTCAGTTGTGATGGCTATATTTCATATAAGAATTTGAGATAACAAAATGCAAGTATCAGTACAACAAACCACCTCTCTGGGACGGCGCATGACCATCGCGGTGCCGGCGGATCGTGTCGAACAGGAGATCAGGCAGCGCCTCAGTTCCCTCGCCAAGACGGCCAAGATCTCCGGCTTTCGTCCCGGCAAGATTCCCATGACCGTGGTGGAAAAGCGCTATGGCAACAAAGTCCGCCAGGAAGTGGTGGACGAATTGTTGAATTCCACTTTATATGAGGCCGTGGTTCAGGAGAAGCTGCGCCCGGCGGGCACGCCCACTATCGAATCACGCAGCAACGCCCCGGGCGAGGCATTGGAGTACACCGCGGTGTTTGAGATCTACCCGGAGGTCGAGCTTAAATCTCTGGAGGGGCTGAGCGTGGACAAGCCGGTGGCGCAGATTACGGATAAGGACGTGGACGCCATGGTTGAGCGCATGCGCCGTCAGCAGCCGGATTATGTGGAAGTGAACCGCTCTGCCCAGGAGAATGATCAGGTGATGGTGGACCTGGGGCGCGACGACGGCCAGCCCGGGGAGGGTCACCAGATCCCCGTGGTCATCGGCTCCAAGAGCGTTATGGAAGGATTTGAGGAGTCTTTGGTGGGGCTCAGTGCCGGTGATGAGAAGACCATCGAGTTGACATTTCCCGCCAACTACCGCGATGCGCAGATGGCTGGCAAGCCGGTGACATTCCATGTCAGAGTGATCAAGGTCTCCGAACCCAAACTGCCCACGGTGGATGACGATTTCGCGCGCCGTTTCGGTATCGAAGAGGGCGGTGTCGAGGCCATGCGCAAAGAGGTCCTGCGGGGTATGCAGCGCGAGGCCGATGAGGCGTCCGCCGAGGTGGTGAGAGGCCGACTGCTGGAACAGCTGAGACAGATCAACACCGTGGAGTTGCCGCAGACACTGGTGGACGACGAGGTCAAGCGCATGGCCGGCGAGGCCAAACGGGGTGCCGAGTCATCCGGTGAAGAGCAGTTGGGGTCCGAGGCCAAGGCGCGGGTGACCATCGGAATCCTGATCGCCGAGGTCATCAGGCAGCAGAGCCTGCAGGTCAAGCCGGATGTGCTGCGCGCCAGGGTGGAGGCCGTGGCCGCGTCCTATGACGAGCCTGCTAAGGTGGTGGAGTGGTATTATGCCGACCGCCGCCGATTACGCCAGCTGGAGACCGCCGTGCTGGAGCAGCAGGCCATCGACTGGTTATCCGAACGCGCCCGGATTAATGAACAGCCGCTAAGTTACGATGAACTGATGGTAAGCCGCCAGACCGGGTGATTCCCGTCGGTGGCTGGCATGTTCCCATAAATCAAAGCCTTATAGTTAATAACCGTTAAAGGATAGAGCTGCTATGACCGATAAGCTTAGGAGAGAGGGACATGCGCCGGATGTTCAGGCATTGAATCTGGTGCCCGTTGTCATCGAACAATCCGCGCGCGGGGAACGTGCCTATGACATCTATTCGCGGCTGCTCAAGGAACGTGTCATCTTTATCGTCGGTCCTATTGAGGACTATGTGGCGAATCTGGTGGTGGCGCAGCTGCTGTTCCTGGAGTCCGAGAACCCGGATAAGGACATATACCTCTACATCAACTCACCGGGGGGCTCGGTCAGCGCCGGCCTGTCCATTTACGACACCATGCAGTTTATCAAGCCGGACGTGAGCACCATGTGCATAGGCCAGGCCGCCAGCATGGGCGCCATTCTTCTGGCGGCCGGTGCGGCGGGGAAACGGCAATCCCTGCCCAATTCCCGCATCATGATTCACCAGCCCCTGGGAGGATTTCAGGGCCAGGCGGCGGACATCGATATCCACGCCCGGGAAATCCTGCGGGTACGGGATACGCTCAACGAAATCCTGGTCAAACATACCGGTAAGGACCTGGATAAGGTGCGCCACGACACCGATCGGGACTACTTCATGACTGCGGAAGAGGCCAGGAAATATAACCTGATCGATGCGGTGCTGGAGACGCGCAAGTAGATTGAGGCATGGTTTTTGAATAAAACGCTCCTAACACTGTCAAACCCAGATGGCGGGCTTGGATTATATAAGGGGCGTAGTGATGAAGGACATTGAATATGGTTTTCGGGGACATATCTTAATAATGCGGTTGGGAGTAGCACGGTCAACAGACACAATGTTCGGGGTCAGCCATGAGTGACGACAAGCACGGTAAGGGTGATGGTGGTGAAAAGCTCTTGTATTGCTCGTTCTGCGGCAAGAGCCAGCATGAAGTACGCAAGCTGATTGCCGGGCCGTCGGTATTCGTCTGCGACGAATGCGTCGAGCTGTGCAATGACATCATCCGCGAGGAGATGCAGGAGAAGGCCTCGCCGGTCAAGGGCAACAAGCTCCCCACCCCCCACGAGATCAGAAAGATCCTGGATGAATACGTGGTCGGGCAGATCAAGGCCAAGAAGGTCCTGTCCGTGGCGGTCTACAACCACTACAAGCGTCTCGAGCACGCCCCGAAAAAGGACGACGTGGAGCTGGCCAAGAGCAACATCCTCCTGGTCGGGCCCACGGGTTGCGGCAAGACATTGCTCGCCGAGACCCTGGCGCGCCT
>CAYXAX010000265.1:0-1607 GCA_964463055.1 uncultured Gammaproteobacteria bacterium
GATTCTGTTTGCGCCATGATAAACCTGTGTGTTGTATTACAATTCCAAAGCCAGCGGTTCCTGAGCAGCGTGTGCATGCTCGGCACCCGTATAAATCTTCAGCTTGCGCATCATGGCACGGCCCAGGGGATTCTTGGGCATCATGCCTTTGACGGCCAGCTGCAGGATACGCTCCGGCGACTTGGCCTGCAGCTTGTCAAACGTTATCGACTTCATGTTGCCGATGTAGCCGGTGTGATGATAGTAGGTCTTGTCGGTGGACTTCTTGCCACTGACGGTGATCTTTTCGGCGTTGATCACGATGATGTAATCACCGGTATCCACATGGGGGGTGTACTCCGGCTTGTGTTTGCCCCGCAAGCGCCTGGCGATTTCGGCGGCCAAACGTCCCAAGGTCTTGCCCGAGGCGTCCACCACGTACCAATCGCGTTTTACCTGTTCTGGTTTTGCACTAAAGGTCTTCATTGCCTGAAATCCATAACTGCCTAAAAAACTGGAATTTTATAAGATATTACGCAGTGATACAATGCCCGCGAGGCGAAACTCACATAAACACCGGGCTAGAGCATGAGCCGCGTCACCGGCCGGCCGTGGATCAGGTGCTGGTCGATGATTTCATCAATATCACCTTGATCCGCATAGGTATACCACACCCCCTCGGGGTACACCACGAGCACCGGCCCCTCGCTGCAGCGGTCCATGCAGCCGGCGGTATTGACCCGTACGCCATTGACACCGTTCAGGCCCAGCCCCTTGACACGCGCCTTGGTGTAATCGCGCATCTCCCGGGCGTCGTGGTCTTGGCAGCAGGGGCGGCCGTCGTCCCGCACGTTGGTGCAAAAGAACATGTGGTAGCGATAATAGGACACAGCGATGGCACCCGACAGGCGTTATAAGGCGTTGAAACACATGACTTGGGCAATTGAGCCAAATACGCAATTAGCACCAAAAATGGCTTTCCCGGGTAAATACCGCCGGGCGGCGCCTGATCAACCATGGGTCAGCGGCGGCATGCCGGCCTGCATCCAGCGCCCGCCACGCAAGTTACGGCGCATTATAAATCAAATTGGGCCGCGCGGCAGGCCAGGCACCCATGGAGTGGGCGGATGACTGTAGACCTGCGCGCTAAAATCACCCGGGCGGCGGATCAGTGTGTGATGTGCGGCCTGTGCCTGCCCCACTGCCCCACGTACCGGGAGACCCGCGACGAAGGGGAATCCCCACGGGGGCGCATTGCCCTGATGAACGCACTGGCAGGCGCGCGACTACCGCTTTCCCCGCGGCTCGAGGCCCATCTGGACCACTGCCTGGCATGTCGTGCCTGCGAGGATGTGTGCCCGTCCCAAGTCCATTACGGAGCCCTGGTCGATGCCGGACGCACCTTGATTCATACCCAACGCGCGCCCGGTGGCCGCCAGCGCCTCGCGCATGCCGCCACTGCGGCCCTCCTCGGCCGCCCCCGGCTGATGCGCCTGATTGGACGCCTGCTGCGCTTCTACCAGCGCAGCGGGCTGGCACGCGTGGGTGACCGGGCGGCCAAGCGGTCCGTGCTGGCGCGCATGCGGCGCTATCTCCCGCCGCTGCTCCCGGTGCGCACATGGCGCGAG
>CAYXAX010000265.1:1617-3102 GCA_964463055.1 uncultured Gammaproteobacteria bacterium
TACCCTGCCCCCGCGGCACGGCGGCGCGGCCGAGTGGCCTTGTTCATCGGCTGCGTGAACCCGGTACTGGATCCCGAGGGGATAGATGCGTCCATCAGCGTGCTCAACCGCCTGGGCTATGACGTCCTGCTGCCCGCTGGACAGGGGTGCTGCGGCGCCCTGTTCCAGCATAACGGCCGGCAGGACACGGCCTGGCGCTTTGCCCGGCGCAACCTGGCGGCCTTCACCGGAGAACTGGACGCCATCGTGTTCCTGGCCAGCGGCTGCGGCGCCACTCTCAAGGAATACCCGCAGCTGCTGTCACTGCCCCTCCAACGGCGCGAAGCAGCGGCGGGCTTTGCCGCGAAGTGCATGGACATCAACCAGTTTCTCTCCGGCATCTCGTGGCCGGAGGACATCGTCATGACGCCCCTGCGCGCACGCGTGGCGGTACACGACCCGTGCAGCATGCGTCGCGTCCTGCATCAGCAGGCCGGCGTCTATGAGCTGCTGGGCAGAATCCCCGGCGCCCATATCGAACCCCTGCCGGGAAACAGCGCCTGCTGCGGTGCCGCCGGCAGCTATATGTTTACTCAGCCGGACATGGCTGACCGCCTGCTGCGGCATAAACTGGACGCGGTCACCACCGCGGCGCCCGACATCCTGGCCACGTCCAACATCGGCTGCGCCCTGCACATCGGCGCCGGCCTGCGCGGCTCGCACTGGCCGGTACAGGTCATGCACCCGGTGACGCTGATCGCACAGCAGATGAGGAAGATTCAAAGATTGAAAGATTGAAAGCCCCCCTTTCAATCTTTGCCCCTTTTAATCCCAGCAGGACTTGCGCAACCCGCGCCCGCCCCTGTATGGTTTGTTCATTATGACCACCCGCCACTACTCCGCCCTGGACCAATGCGTCATCAATCTGGACCAGATGGTGCGCACCGTCTTCGGCGGGCATACCACGCCTGAGCGGGCCAATCCCGCCGACGTCATTCAGCAGGAAGCCTCCCTGAGCGACGAGGAGCGGTTATGCGCCCTGCGCTTGATGCGCGTCAATCACGCCGGTGAGGTGGCCGCCCAGGCCTTGTACCAGGGCCAGGCACTCACGGCGCGCGGGGACGGAGTACACGATGCCATGGTGCAGGCATCCCGGGAAGAGAACGATCACCTGGCCTGGTGCGAGGACCGCATCAAGGCGCTGGGCGGTCACACCAGCCTGCTCAACCCCGCCTGGTATATGGGTTCGCTGCTCATCGGGGCGGTGGCCGGTGCGGCGGGGGACAAGTGGAGCCTGGGCTTCGTCGCCGAAACCGAACACCAGGTGGTCAAACACCTGGATGACCACCTGACGCGCCTGCCAGCCCACGACACGAAAAGCCGCGCGGTGCTGGAACAGATGCGCAAAGACGAGGCCCATCACGCTACCGCCGCCATCGAGGCCGGTGGAAGTCCGCTGCCGGAACCCATCAGGGGGATCATGGCGTTGACATCGAAGGTGATGAC
>CAYXAX010000266.1:0-3098 GCA_964463055.1 uncultured Gammaproteobacteria bacterium
ATGCCTCGACCTCAGCCAGGCTGACCACCCCGGGGGCCTCTTGCAGTGTCAATCGATGGACAATGGCGCGGTAAAAGCGATACCCATCCGTGAGTAGCTGCACATCCTCTTGAGGCATCAAACGCGCGGCGGCGAGCGCTTCAAGCTGCCGGATATTGTCGGTCCATTTTAGTAAATCCGGATGATCGTGGGCCCACCGCAACACCTCATATTGGACCATAAATTCGATGTCGGCGATACCACCTCTGTCCTGCTTCAGATCAAACAGCGCAGGATCGCGCTGGCCGTGGGCCTCGCGCATGCGCTCGCGCATGTCCCGGACCTCCCGGCGCAGCACCGCGGGGTCCCGGGGCCGGCTCAGCACCTCGCGACGAATGGCCGCGAAACGCCCGGCGATACCCCCGTCCCCAGCCACCGGACGGGCACGGACCAAGGCCTGATGCTCCCAGGTCCAGGCCTGGTTGCGCTGATAGTCGGAAAAACCGTCCAGGCCACTGACCAGCAGTCCCGAGGCGCCGCTGGGGCGCAGCCTCATATCCACCTCATAGAGCACCCCCGAAGGGGTAAAGGTGTTCAGCATATGGATGATGCGCTGGCCCAGACGGGCGAAGAATACCGCGTTGTCCATGGCCCTGGGACCATCGGTGGACTGTTCCTCCCCCTCGCTGTCGTGAAGAAATACCAGGTCCAGGTCGGACCCGTAACCCAGCTCGATGCCCCCCAGCTTGCCATATGCAATGGCGGCAAAACCCGCCGCGCGTCTCTTGCCGTCAACTACGCATTGAGGCTGACCGTACTTGCCTGCCATGTGGCGCCATGCCAGGTCGAAGACCACCTGGATAATCGTCTCGGCGATCTCCGTGAGGTGGTCGCTGACCACCATCAGCGGATAGACCCCGGCGATGTCCGCGGCGGCCACGCGCAGGATATTGGTCTGCTTGAAGTGTCGCAGGGCCTCCATTTGCTGCTCCAGGTCATCATGGGGTATGTGCCCCAATTCAAGCTGCAGTGATTGCGCCAGCCTGGTCCGGTCCAGGGGGGCGTACAGGCGTCGCGCATCCAGCAGGTCATCCAGCAACAGCGGGTGACGTGTAATAAACTCGGCAATCCAGGCGCTGGCGGCATACAGCTTGACCAGCTGCGACAGCGCCGCCGGATATTCCACCAGCAGCGCCAGATATGCGGTGCGCTGACCGATCTGCTCCAGCAGATCCAACAACCGTTTCAGGGTGCGGGATGGCTGCGGGTAATCCACCACCGCCGCCAACAGCAGCGGCATGAGGTGATCCAGGTGTTCGCGCCCGCGCGCGGTCATGGCGCGGTAGCGGGGTGAGTGGCGCATTTCGGACAGCAGCTGCAGCACTTCTTCGGGCGCGTCCATGCCCTGCTTGGCCAGGGCGTCCACCGCCCGCGACTCATCCAGCCCGCCCTGCCAGATTTCGCACCACGGCGAGCGCAGCCGCCCGGCGCGGCGCGTCTGGGACACCGACATGATATTGGAGAAATGTTCGTGGACGCGCTGGCGGCGCCTCGCGACTTCGCCCTGCAGGGCCTGCCAGTCGCCGAAGCCCATGGAAAAGGCCAGTGCATCCTGCTGCAGCCGGTCATGGGGCAGGGTGTGCTCCTGGCGGTCGGCGTATTCCTGAATGTGATTTTCCAGTCGCCGCAGAAACAGGTAGTCATCGCTCAGGTCGGCGCACACCTCCGGGGTAAGGCAGGCGCTCTTTTCCAGTTCACGGATGACCGTCAGCAGAGAGTAGGCCTGCAGCTCCACCTGCCGACCGCCGCGGATGATCTGAAAGGTGTGGACCACGAACTCGATCTCGCGAATGCCGCCGGCGCCCAGTTTGATGTTGTGTGCCATGTCTTTGCGGTCTACCTCCTGGACGATACGCTGCTTGACCTCGCGCAGTTCCTGAAACGCGGTGTAATCCAGATAACGTCGATAAACGAACGGCCGCAGGATGGCCATCAACTGGGCGCGGGCCTCCGTGTCGCCGGTGATGGGGCGGGCGCGCACCATGGCATAGCGTTCCCACGGGCGGCCGTGGGACTGGTAGTAGTCCTCCAGGGCGTCGAAGCTCACCGTCAGCGGACCGCTGTCGCCGAACGGGCGCAGGCGCATGTCGGTACGGAACACGAACCCGTCATCGCTGATCTCCGACAGCACCCGGATGAGCCGTTGACCGAGCTCTATGAAGAATTCCTGATTGCTCAATCCGTCGCGGCGGCGGATCGCGCCATCCTCGGGATAACAAAAGATCAGATCCACGTCGGAGGAAAAATTCAGCTCGCGGGCGCCAAGCTTACCCATGGCGATTACCACCAGGGACTGAGGGCTGCCGCTGTCTTCGCCCATCGGGACACCCAGCTCGCGCTGCAGATGCCGCTGCAGCCATGCCAACGCGCCGTCGATGCACGCCTCGGCAAAGTCGGACAACTCGGCGATGGTCTGCTGCACGGTGGCCCATCCGGCCAAGTCGCGCCACGCGATGCGCACCATTTCGCGGCGACGCAGCACACGCAGGCGCCGGCCCAGGTCGGCGGCGTCCGCCGCACCCGCCGCGGCGGACGCCACGGCGCGATGATATTCACCCGGCGGCATGGCAATGAGCAGGTCGCCGCCCACCAGGTCAGCGAGGACCTCGGGCGCGCGGATACAGGCCTCGGCGACGAACTCGGAGCTTGCCCACACCCGGCCCAGGACCTTGACCAGTTCCGGGTGACGCACCGGCTGAACACCCGCCGCCTCGGCCGCCGCAACATAACGCTCCCGGCGGTCCTGTAGCGCTTGCTCCAGCAACACCGCCATGGGTGTTCGGGCGGAGACACTTTTTGTCTGTGTGTTCAAATGGCTATGCCCCCTCGTCACGCGCTACCGGCATTCAAGTCGAACGTGGCCGCGACCGATAATATTAGAAGCTCGGCCGGATATGCGCCCGCCGTTACTCGCCCTTGGGGATATGCAATGAATTTTAAAGACTTTTTAAAGCTCATGGTGGTGAAAGACGCCTCGGATCTATACCTCACCACCGGGGCCCCGCCGAGCGCCAAGATACAGGGCATCCTGACGCCCCTGGAAGAGGCCAAAATGCCCC
>CAYXAX010000267.1:0-3095 GCA_964463055.1 uncultured Gammaproteobacteria bacterium
TGGCCAGGATCAAATCGCGCAGCCACAAGGTACAGAGCTGGTTTCTCGACCTCAACCTGGTGATGGGCTACTGGGGTGGCGCCACCAAGCGGGCCTATCACCACACCGCCCCCATCAACCCCCTCTACGGCCTGCACGAGGCATTGCTCATGCTCAGGGAAGAGGGGCTGGAGAATGCCTGGGCGCGTCACGCACGTCACCACGACATACTGCGCACCGGCATCGAGGCCATGGGGCTGTCGTTCTATGTGGATGAGACCTACCGCCTGCCGCAGTTGAACGCGGTGACCATCCCCGAGGGCGTGGATGAGGCCGAGGTACGCCGGCGCCTGCTGAACGACTTCAACCTGGAGATCGGCGCCGGTCTCGGTCAGTTGGCGGGGCGCGTATGGCGCATCGGCCTGATGGGCTTCGCCAGCAACATCAAGAACGTGATGTTCTGCATCAACGCCCTGGAGTCGGTGCTGTCGGCCATGAAGGCTCCCATCAACCAGGGGGCGGCGAGTGAGGCGGCGCGGAGGGCGGTTGCGTAACGATAGTCTCAGGTCGCAGGACTCAAGTCCCAGGTCGAAGGAAACATCTCTTTTTATCCCCCCTCATCCTAACCTTCTCCCTGAGAGGGAAGAGCGAAGCGAAGGGTGCAGGGATCAATAACCGCCTTCAGATAGATCCACTTCTTCTCAGCCTCTCCCTCCCAGGGAGAGGGTTGGAGTGAGGGGGAGTAATAGACAAATTACAAGTCTTACGAATGCGGCTTGACGGCATTAGGCTAGACAATCATCCTGACCTGCGACCTGCGACCTGCGACCTGCGACCTGCGACCTGCGACCTGCTACTCAGTCACCATGTGCGGCCGCGCAAAATAATCCCGCCTAAGCTTGTTCACCAGTCCCGACAGCAAGATCAGACTCAACAGGTTCGGCAGCGCCATGAGCAGATTCATGATGTCGGCGATGTTCCACACCAGCTGCAGGGGCACGGCGGCGCCGAACACGATGACCAGGGTATAGATGACGCGGTAAGGCATCACGGCGCGTTCGCCGAACAGGAAGTGCGCGCAGCGGTCGCCATAGTATGACCACGAGATCATGGTGGAGTAGGCGAACAGCGTCAGGCCCACGCCTACCACCCAGCCGCCGCTGTCGCCCAGGGTATGAGTGAAGGCCGCGGCGGTGAGGGCCGCGCCCACCAGGTTCGCCGGCCGGTCCACATAGGCGCCGGTGACCACGATCACCAGGCCGGTCATGGTACAGATGACGATGGTATCGATGAATGGCTCCATCATGGCCACCAGGCCTTCGCGCACCGGTTCGTTGGTTCGCGCCGCCGCGTGGGCCATGGGTGATGAACCCAGCCCCGCCTCGTTGGAGAACAAACCCCGGGCCACGCCCCAGCGCATGGCCTGGCCCACCGCCGCGCCACCGACGGCCCATGGGTTCAGGGCGCTGTCGACGATGATCCACAGTGCATCGGGGATGGCGGTCACGTTGTTCATCAACACCAGCAGCGCCGCGGCGATGTAAAAAATCGCCATGAACGGCACCAGGGTGCTCGCCACCCGGGCGATGCGCCTGACCCCGCCGAGGATCACCAGCCCCACCAGCGCCGCCAGCACCATGCCCAGCAACCACCCATGGCCGCGCACGCCGGGGGCAAGATAGGCGATGCCGTCCACCACGGAGTTGGCCTGGACCATGTTGCCGATGCCGAATGAGGCGATGAGAGCGAATACCGCAAAGGCCGCGGCCAGGCGCGGCATCTTCAGGCCGTGCAGCAGGGTATACATGGGGCCGCCCGACACCTGGCCGTCCGGCGCCACTTCGCGGAACCTCAGGGACAGGGTGCATTCGGTGAACTTGGTGGCCATGCCGATGAAGGCGGTGACCCACATCCAGAACAACGCGCCCGGCCCGCCCAGGGAGATGGCAGTGGCCACCCCGGCGATGTTGCCGGTGCCTACAGTGGCCGACAGGGCCGTGGCCAGGGCCTGGAAGTGCGACACCTCGCCCACGTCTTTGTGGCTGCTGTATTTGCCGGAGACCAGTTCCACCGAGTGGCGAAACCCGCGCAGCTGGATAAACCCCATGCGCAGGGTCAGGTAGCAGCCCGTGCCCAGCAGGATCAAAAGGGTAAAGATGTTGCCCCACAGCCAGCCGGAGAGCTCGCCGGTCCATGTGGTCAGTTGATCGATCCAGTGCCCCACGATGACATCCGGTTCCTGTATGTGGATAGTTTAATGGTTATTCATGCACCCCGTGTCGGCAGTTGCAAGGGTAGGCGGCACGGGTATGGGTGAGCGCGCGAATTTTGCGGTGTGGAGTTTTTGAGCTACATAAAAAGACCCCGCCGGTGGGCGGGGTCAGGGTCGACTTGGAATAGCGCTTTTAGGCGTTATTTTTTTAGAGTGCTCTCACTGACTCAGTGTAAAGCGGCTAATCCAAGTGTAAAACGTACTCGGCCGCGGCGTTCATGACGTCGTGGCGTGCGCGTTTCCCTGCGACGATGCGATGGCGGGGGAAGGGCGTGTTTGACCTGCCGTTGCGATTCCCCATCGCGGTTGCTCATTTGATGCCGTGAGCAGTGTGCATACCCCAAGGTATGCGATAGTCCGGGTTATAGTGGCATGATCCGTACCACTTTGTATAATCGTATTTATATCAATTGGTTATGTCGAAATGCGGGGGGCGGTGTTGTCAGAAATTCCGACACAATAAGCAATAAACAATCTACTCATAGTCTTCAGTCCGTTCGCCGCCGACGCAGAACACGGACTTATTACAACGGGTTATCATCGGTTGAGGGGTGCGGCGCAAAGTTGTAAATTTCCTCGACAGGCGCTTAGGCGCGGGATCATGCCCACGCCATGCAAGGGGATGGAAATCGCTGCGCCGTGCAAGGGGGCACCGCACGTGGCCGGGTACCGCGGCGCGGTGGTGATCCGCGGACCGTGTTGTCCGTGACATTACTGACAGGTCAAGGGCATAGTGGTAAAGTTGACCGGATTCAGCACCATGCCGAACGACCTCATCATCTGATTGGATGAGAATGATAAAAAACAATAACGCCGTTGCGACGCTTTTCTTGGGGGTTATCTT
>CAYXAX010000268.1:0-3088 GCA_964463055.1 uncultured Gammaproteobacteria bacterium
AGCCGGTATCGCCCACCTGTCCGCCGGACTCGGCGTAGAACGGCGTGCGGTCCAGGAACACGCTGCCGCTGTCGCCGGCCTTGAGAGACGGCACCGCTTTGTCGCCGGCGTAAAGCGCCGTGATCACGGCCTCGTCCTCGGTGGTGTCATAGCCGCTGAACTGGGCGTCCGCCACCTCTCCCGGCGTCACCGGGGCGGCGCTCATGTGGAAGGTGGACGCCGCGCGCGCGCGCTGGCGCTGCTGCTCCATGGCCTGCTCGAACCCCGCCATGTCCACCGCCAGGGCGTGCTCGCGGGCCACGTCCGCGGTGAGGTCCACGGGAAAGCCGTAGGTGTCGTAGAGCTTGAACACCACGTCGCCGGGAATGACGTCGGTCTTGATGTGGGCGATCTCGTGACTGAGGATGGCCATGCCCTGGTGCAGGGTTTCGGCGAAGCGGTCTTCCTCCTGGCGCAGGGCGCGCATCACCAGGTCCTTGGCCTTGGGCAGCTCGGGATAGGCCTCGCCCATTTTCTCGCACAGCGGCTCGACCATTTGATAAAAGAACGGATCGGTCATGCCCAGTTTGTAGCCGTGACGAATGGCGCGGCGGATGATGCGGCGCAGCACATAGCCGCGCCCCTCATTGGAGGGCATCACGCCGTCCACGATCAAAAACGCGCTGGCGCGGATGTGATCGGCCAGCACCCGCAGCGAACTGTTGTCCTTGTCCTCGCAGGCGGTCAGCCTGGCCGCCGCGGCGACGAGAAACGCCAGCAGGTCGGTATCGTAGTTGTCGTGCACACCCTGGCACACGGCGGCGAGGCGCTCCAGGCCCATGCCGGTGTCCACCGACGGGCGCGGCAGGGGCGTGAGCGTGCCGTCGGCGGCGCGGTCATACTGGGTGAACACCAGGTTCCAGATCTCCACGTAGCGGTCGCCCTCGGCGTCGGGGGAACCCGGCGGGCCGCCGGCGATGGACGGGCCGTGGTCGTAGAAGATCTCCGAGCACGGACCGCACGGACCGGTGTCGCCCATGGACCAGAAGTTGTCCTGGCCGCTGATGCGTATCAAACGCCCTTTGTCCACGCCGATCTCCTTGAGCCAGATGTCGGCGGCCTCGTCATCGTCGGCGTAGACGGTGACCCACAGCTTGTCCACCGGCAGCTTGAGTTCACCGATGAGGAACTCCCAGGCGTAGGCGATGGCCTCGCGCTTGAAATAGTCGCCGAAGCTGAAGTTGCCCAGCATCTCGAAAAAGGTGTGGTGGCGGGCGGTGTAGCCCACGTTTTCCAGGTCGTTATGCTTGCCGCCGGCGCGCAGGCAGCGCTGCACGGTGGCGGCGCGATTGTAGGCGCGCTGTTCGCGCCCCAGGAACACGTCCTTGAACTGCACCATGCCCGCGTTGGTGAATAACAGGGTGGGGTCATTGGCGGGCACCAGCGGACTGCTCGGTACGATCTCGTGGCCGCGGCCGCGAAAGAAGTCCAAAAACCGTTTGCGTAGTTCTGCGCTGCTTGTCATATGCGTGGTCTTAACGCCCGATCATTATTGTTTATGGCTCTTGCTCATCAACACCGCCGTCCCACGCCGCTTCGTCATCACCGCGCGAAGACGCCAGTGCGTACTTGATTTGGTCGGCTGTGAACCCGCGGGACTGCAGAAATCGCATCTGCCTGGCGCGGTCCTGAAAACTCTCCGGCGGACGATCGCCGAAGCGCCGCGAGCGGGTGGCGCGCACGATGTCCCGCCACTGCCCGTCATTTAAATCTATATACGCCTCTACCAGTTCTGCGTCGACACCCCGTTCTCCCAATTCCGCCTTGATGCGCAAAGGCCCCCAGCCGCGCCGGATACGCCCCCGGACATAGGTCTCGATGAAGCGTGTGTCGCTGATCAGACCTTCCCGCGCCAGCGCGTCCGTCACCTCATCAACACCGGCGGGCGCATAACCCTTGGCGCACAGCTTGCGCCGCAGCTCCCGGGCGGCGTGTTCACGCCGCGCCAGGAGCCTGAGCGCCGCCTCCCGGATATCGTCGGGGTTATCCCTGCTTTGCCTCAGCCTGCAGCTCCGCGGGTTCACGCTCCGCCGCCCCGGGCTTGGCCAGGACCTTGGCGCGGATCTTTTCCTCTATGTCGTTGGCGACGTCGGTGTGTTCCTTGAGGTAATCGCGCACGTTCTCGCGCCCCTGGCCAATGCGGTTGCCGGCGTAGGAGTACCATGCCCCGGACTTGTCCACGATGCCTTCCTGCACGCCGATGTCGATAATCTCGCCCTCGTGGGAGATGCCCTGGGCGTAGATGATATCGAAGTTGGCCTGCCTGAACGGCGGTGCCACCTTGTTCTTGACCACCTTGACCTTGGTCTCATTGCCCACCACCTCTTCGCCCTTCTTGATGGCACCGGTGCGGCGGATGTCCAGGCGCACCGAGGCATAGAACTTCAGGGCGTTGCCGCCGGTGGTGGTCTCAGGACTGCCGAACATGACGCCGATCTTCATGCGGATCTGGTTGATGAAGATCACCATGGTGTTGGAGCGCTTGATATTGGCGGTCAGCTTGCGCAAGGCCTGGGACATCAGCCGCGCCTGCAGGCCCATGTGCGAATCGCCCATCTCGCCGTCGATCTCGGCCTTGGGCGTCAGCGCCGCCACCGAGTCCACCACCACCACGTCCACCGCGCCGGAGCGCACCAGCATGTCGGTGATCTCCAGGGCCTGCTCGCCGGTGTCCGGCTGGGACACCAGCAGGTCATCGACGTTGACGCCGATCTTCCTGGCGTAGCCGGGGTCCAGGGCGTGTTCGGCGTCCACGAAGGCGGCGGTGCCGCCGCGCTTCTGGGCCTCGGCGATGACCTGCAGGGTCAGGGTGGTCTTGCCCGACGACTCCGGACCGAAGATCTCCACTACACGGCCGCGGGGCAGCCCGCCGATACCCAGGGCGATGTCCAGGCTCAACGACCCGGTGGGGATGACCTCTACGTCGCGCACCGCGCCGGTATCGCCCATGCGCATCACCGAGCCCTTGCCAAACTGACGTTCGATCTGGCCCAACGCCGCGGTCAATGCCCGCTTTTTATTGTCGTCCATTACCCTCTCCTATATGTAT
>CAYXAX010000269.1:0-3078 GCA_964463055.1 uncultured Gammaproteobacteria bacterium
TAACAGTAACGGGGTGGTGGACGCCAGCGACGCACACGTACGGGTAGAGATCCGCTCAACCGTACCCACCTACACCGGCGGGCCCAACCGCACCGACTGCGCGGCGGCGCCCACCTGTACCTATGCCGAGGAGATACAGAATTTCGCCAATTGGTATTCCTATTACCGCAAACGCAACTTGAGTGCCAAAAATGCCATCAGCGCCGTCATTGCGCCTCAGACCTCGCGCATGGGATACGCCACCATCAATAACAACAACAGCGTCAACACGCCCATCGCCGATATGAATACCGACCCCACCACGGGCAACAAGCGCACCCTGCTGGACAAGGTATTCAAAACCTACCCGTGGAACGGTACGCCGCTGCGCTCCAACCTGAAACTGGTGGGGCAGTATTTCGAGAGCGGCACGTCCGCCGGCACGCTGTTCACCAACGCACAGTCCTCGCCCATTCTCTCCGCGGCCAACGGCGGCACCTGTCAGCTCAATTTCGACATTCTTATGACCGACGGTTTTTATAACGGTAGCAGCCCCAGCGTGGGCAATACCGACGGTGACCACAACACCGCCTATGACGGCTCGCCCTACGGCGATACCTACAGCAACACCCTGGCCGACGTGGCCATGCACTACTACGAACGCGACTTGCGTACCGACCTGGCGGATGACGTACCCACGGTCCCAGGGGTGGACAACGCCACCTTCCAGCACCTGGTGACCTACACCATGGCATTCGGTGTCACCGGTACCCTGGACCCCACCACTGCGGACCCCTCCGCCGCCGGCTTCAGCTGGCCCAATCCCAGCAGCGGCAACGCCCAGAAGATCGACGACCTGTGGCACGCGGCCTATGACGGGCGCGGCAACTTCTTCAGTGCCAAGAACCCTACACAGATGATCACCGCCCTGCAGGACACCCTGTCGAGCATCACTAACCGCACCAGCAGCGCCTCGGCGGTGGCCTTCAACTCCACCAACCTGGGCACCGACAGCTACGTCTACCAGGCGCGCTTCGATACCGCCCAGTGGAGCGGTGATCTGCTCTCCTATGCCCTTGACCCCAACAACGGCTCGGTGGCCGCCAATCCCACGTGGCAGGCCGCCACGGTGCTGGATGCACGCAACCTGGCGGGCAACCCACGCACTATACTGACCACCAACAGCGGTACCGGCGTCCCCTTTGAGTGGGGCAACCTAAGTACCGCGGAACGGGCCGACTTGAAGACCAATCCTTCCGGCGGGGTAGACTCCGATACGATCGGACAGAACCGTCTTAACTTCCTGCGCGGCGACCGCACCAACGAGGGCGCCGGTAATCTGCGCATCCGTGGCAGCCGCCTGGGCGACATCGTCCATGCAAACCCGGTGTACGTGGGTGTGCCGCAATTGCGCTACCCCGACACAGCGCCGTTCCCGTCCGCTTTGGGTGAGACCTATAGCGATTACAAAAACAACCAAGCCGCCAGGCAGGGTATCATCTATGTGGGCGGCAATGACGGCATGCTGCATGGCTTCAACGCCGATACGGGCGAAGAGGTCCTCGGCTACGTCCCCAGCAACCTGTTCTCCACCTCCACCACGGCGGGGCTGCATTACCTGACCGACCCCAACTATTTCCACCGCTATTACGTGGACCTCAGCCCAACGGTCTCCGATGTTTACATCAAGACCACACCCACCGGCAGTCCCCACTGGGCCACGGTTCTGGTGGGAGGTGAACGCGCCGGCGGCCGGGGCCTGTTCGCCTTGGACGTGTCCAACCCCGGCAGCTTTTCGGAGAACACTACCAGCGCGGATAATACCGTGATGTGGGAATTCACCAGCAGCGACGATGCCGACCTGGGCTATACCTTCAGCCAACCCACCATCGCCATGACCAACGTGGTGGACGGCAACGGCAACCACCGCTGGGCGGCGATCTTCGGCAACGGCTATAACAATACCGGCAGTGGCCAGGCAGAACTGTTCATCCTGTTCCTTGACGGCGGGCTGGATGGCAACTGGACCAGCGCCGGTGATTACGTCAAGATCACCACCGGCGTGGGCAGCACCGGAAATCCCAACGGCCTGTCCTCACCCAACCTGGTTGACCTGGACGGCGACGGTACGGTGGACCGTGTATATGCGGGTGACCTGCAGGGCAACATGTGGGCGTTCGACCTGTCCGACACCACCAGCACCAGCAACTGGGGCGTGGCCTACAAACAGGGCAGCACCCCCAAACCGCTGTTCACTGCTACAGACTCCTCGGGCACCGCCCAGCCGATTACGTCCAAACCTACGGCTGTAAGACACCCCACAGTGGCATCGAGCACCTCACCATCCAATGCACCCAACCTGATGGTGTACTTCGGCACCGGCCAGTACCTGGTAACCGGCGATAAGACAACCACCGGCACCCAGACCTTCTACGGCGTCTGGGACGACGGCGACAAGAGCATGACGCGCAGCAACCTGATCCAACAGACGTTTGTGAGCGGGTTTCCCTCCACGGTGCGCGTACCGACCGAAAATACCGTGGACTACAGTACGAACAAGGGCTGGTACATGGACCTGCCGGACAGCGGTGAACGGGTCGTAACCAACGCCAAGGTGCGCGGCAACCTGGTGTTCTTCAATACCCTGATCCCCAGCAGCGAACCGTGCAGCTTCGGCGGATCAGGCTGGCTCATGTCGGTAAAACAGGTAGATGGCGGCCCACCCGACGCCCCGGCCGTTGATATTAACGGCGACTTGGTGGTGGACAATTCCGACCAGGTGACCAAGTCCAACGGCACCGTTGGCAATCCGGCCGGCCACCAGTTCACCCAGGGTATCCCGGCGGAGACCAACTTCCTCGGCGACCACGCCTATACACCGGGCAGTAGCGGTCAGATCGAGCACGATGTCATCAAGCTGCCCGACCAGGGCAATGTCGGGCGCCTGTCATGGCGTGAGATCAGGTATTAACAGCCATACCCGGCACAGTTATATGGAGATCAGCCCCATGAAAAGACTGCATGTATTGTTACTGATGCTGTTACTCGCCATGACAGCCACGGCTGGATGGGCCAGGGGATTACCCGACTATTATCCGG
>CAYXAX010000270.1:0-3074 GCA_964463055.1 uncultured Gammaproteobacteria bacterium
GATCGAGGAAGGGCACCCTGGCCTCCAGCCCCCACGCCATGGTCATGTTGTCGACGCGCTTGACCGGGTCGTCCACCAACATCACCGTGGTATCCAACCGCAAGGCCTTGGCGACGGGATCCACGGCTCGCCCCCGGCCGAATTGCTCCGTGACAAACCGCAGGCTGCAGTCTTCGCTCACATAGCGGCCGTCCACCGCGCGCGCGAATTCTGCGTGATCGCGATCGAAGAACTCACGGGCGTAGTCGGCCACGGGATCAGTGCTGTTGAGCAGCGGCGGGTACCAGTGATATCCGCCGAACACCTCGTCCGCGCCCTGGCCCGACTGTACCACCTTGATATGTTTGGCAACGGCGCGGGACAGGAGATAAAAGCCGATATTGTCATGACTGACCATGGGCTCGGACATGGCGTGTATGCACGCCGGCAGCTCATCCAGCGTCGCCGCGGAATCCACCCTGATTTTGTGGTGCTCGGTAGCGAAGTGCTCGGCAATGCTGTCGGAATATTTGAATTCATCCCCCTGCTCGCCCCCGACACTCTCAAATCCGATGGAGAATGTCTTGAGGCCGCGCTGGCCGAGCTGGCTGAGCATTCCCACGATGAGACTTGAATCCACGCCACCGGATAACAGTACACCCACCGGGACATCGGCCACCATGCGGCGCTCCACCGCCGCCCGCAGTGCGCTTGTCACCCTATCCCGCCAGTCGGTCTCGCTGCGGCGCAGGTCATCTTCGCCGGGATCCATGGTCAGCTCCCAGTAGCACGTCTCCCGCCGGCTGCCGTCGGCCTCAATGATCATGATGCTGGCGGGCGGCAGCTTGCGCACACCCTGCAGGAGCGTATGGGGCGAGGGAACCACGGAGTGAAATGTCATGTAGTGGTGCAGGGCGACGGGATCGATGTCCGTACTCACCCCGCCGGCCTTGAGAATCGCCGGCAGCGTAGAGGCGAAACGCAGCCCTTTGGGCATCTCGGCATAGTACAGAGGCTTGATGCCGAGTCTGTCGCGCCCCAATATCAGGCGACCACTGTCGCGCTCCCACAGGGCGAAGGCGTACATGCCGGAGAGCCGCTTTACAAACCCCTCGCCCCAGGCGTGATAGGCCTTCAACAGGACTTCGCTGTCGCTGGTGGAAAAAAATCGGTATCCGTCGCGCTCCAATTCGGTGCGCAATTCCCTGTAGTTGTACACCATGCCGTTATAGGCCAGGGTCAGGCCCAATTCGCTGTCCACCATCGGTTGCTGGCCGTGTTCGGACAGGTCCACGATCTTGAGACGGCAGTGCCCCAGGGCCACCGCTCCCTGGGAGAACAGGCCGCGCGCATCCGGCCCACGGGGCGCCAGCTCATCGCGCATGGCTACAACGGCCTCCACTTCGGCGCGCCGCCCGTCGAAGCGGATCTCACCCGCGATGCCGCACATGGCAGTTCCTCACACGGTTTTCATCTGGTCTCGGATTTGAGAAGAGAATTTGTCCGGTATCCTTTGTTCAGGTATGGTGTAGCTTGATTTGCGGTCTATCAGCGCCATATGCGGCGCGACCCGCAGTATATGAATGGACGGTAACGATGATAATCTCACGTGCCTGACGCAATATCCCCGATTCTAACAATTAATAGGCTCGAATCACCAACGCAATCCTTGTTAATATGACCTTATCCCGCGTCGATGATATAACGGGCGCCGCTGTGGCGGTGCAGACGGCGCAACCGGGCACGGCGTTGCGCGCGGCCGTGGGCTTACCCGGGCTAGTCGCCAGGCTGCATCTTGCGCCCCGGCGTCATGGGCCACAACACGCAATCATCCGCTATACATGAAAAAGCTTCCCGTCGATCAAGAATACGTCCTGGATGTGCTCGTCAACCTGCTGCGCACGCCCAGCCCATCGGGCTACACGGATCGCGTCGTACACCTGGCCTGCGATGAGTTGGAGCGTCTCAAGATCCCTTATGAACTGACGCGGCGCGGCGCGATACGCGCCACGCTCAAGGGCGAGGTGGAAAGCCCGGACCGCGCCATCGTCGCTCACCTGGACACGCTGGGCGCCATGGTCAAATCCCTCAAGCCGAACGGACGGCTCGAGATCGTGCCCATTGGCCACTGGAACGCGCGCTTCGCCGAATGGACACGCGTCACCATCTTCACCGACCTGCGGCCCATCCGCGGCACGGTACTGCCGTTGAAGGCCTCGGGTCACACCTTCAACCAGGAAATCGACACCCAGCCCTCGCGCTGGGACAACCTGGAGGTGCGCGTCGACGAACACTGCACCAACGTCCAGGAGTTGATGGCGCTGGGGTTTCACGTCGGCGACTACATCGCCGTTGACACCACCACGGAGATTGCCGAGAACGGATTCATCAATTCCCGTCACCTGGACGACAAGGCGGGCGCGGCGATTCTGTTCGGCACCGCCAAGGCAATCATGGAATCCGACGTCAGGCTTCCCGTCGACTGCCACTTATTGTTCACCATCTCCGAGGAGGTGGGCTCAGGCGCGTCGGCGGTGCTCCACGGTGACGTGGCTGAAATGGTGACCATTGACAACGGCGCCACGGCACCGGGACAAAACTCGGCCGAGTTCGGCGTGACCATCGCCATGGCCGACTCCTCGGGGCCGTTCGACTGGCACCTCACCCACTTCATGGTGCAGCTGTGCCGGGAGTTCAATATCCAGCACCAGCGCGACATCTTCCGTCACTACCGTTCGGACAGCGCCTCGGCCCTCGCAGCCGGCAACGACCTGCGTACCGCCCTGGTATGCTTCGGCATCGACGCCTCCCACGGCTATGAACGCATTCACTGGCACTCCCTGCAGTCCATTATCGAGTTGCTCTGCCTCTACGTGCAGAGCCCGCCACTGTACCGGCGCGACCGCTTTGACATGGCTCCGCGCATGGGCTTTCCCACCATGCCATAAAAGCGGTTTGCGTGTGTCACGCAAACTGCTGGTCGCAGGCCTCAAGTCTCAGGTCAAAAGAACGGGGCTTGGAGTTCGCGACCTGCGACCCAAAACAGGCTGTCAGATTTCACAAAAATGTCATACCCCTGTGCTTAACTATGCACC
>CAYXAX010000271.1:0-3070 GCA_964463055.1 uncultured Gammaproteobacteria bacterium
AGTACGCGTCGAGTCATCGCTTCTTATTCTGCGGGAGGGCGAAGGCGATGACATAGTCACCACGCTTCGTGCCAAGGTGGCCATTACCCCCGGCGGCGATCACCACGTACTGGCGGCCGTCTACGGAATAGGTCATCGGCGTGGCCTGCCCGCCGGCCGGAAGGTGGTATTTCCACACGACCTTGCCGGTCTTGAGGTCGAAGGCGCGGATGTAATCGTCCATCGTTGCGGCGACAAAGATCAGCCCGCCTGCCGTGATGATCGGTCCGCCGAGGCTGGGTACACCGACATTGAAATGAATGTAGGGCGATACGCCGAGCGGGACCTTCCACAGGATGTTCCCGTGTTTCATGTCCACGGCCGTCAGTTCGCCCCACGGCGGCTTGATGCAGGGGATCCACAACGGCGACATGAATGCCTTTCGGCGCATGCCGTACGGCGTGCCGGCCATCATCGAAAAGTCCCAGTGCTTATATTTGCCCGAGTCTAGTTCGGTCATGACTTTGTCGCGGGGGACCAGGGCGACCAGCATCGGGAGGTCGTTTGTATTGACTACGGCGACCTGGTTTTTCGGGTCGAAGGCAAGACTGCCCCACTCTACGCCGCCGGCATAACCGGGAATTTCGAACGAACCCTGCAGGCTGGGGGGCGTGAAGATGCCTTCCGAGTGGTATTGCTTGATGCTGTTGCGGCAACTGCGTTCGTCAAAGTAGGTCAGGCCCCAGGCGTCGTCGGGCGTGACCGGTTTCTGTCGTACCAGCGGTGGCGGCGCGGCCGGAAACGGTTGCGTGGGCGAGGGGTTTTCCCCGGGCACGCCGTCGGTCGGGACCGGACGCTCCGTGATCGGGAATACGGGCTTACCGGTGAGACGGTTGAAAGTAAAGAGCATGCCCGTTTTGGTCGCCTGTATGACCGCGGGTATGGTTTTGCCGTCGTGTTCGAGTTCCGTCAATACCGGTTGGGCCGATACGTCGTAGTCCCACAGGTCATGATGAATGAGCTGGCGGCCCCATACGATCTTGCCGGTCTCGGCGTCGAGCGCGACGAGGGAATCGGCCCAGCGGTCATCTCCCGGGCGCTCGCCGCCATACATGTCCGGGCTTACCGAGCCGGTGGGCACATAGACAATATGGTGCTTGGGGTCCGCGGACAGCACGCCCCAGGCATTGGCCGCACCGTTCACGCTCGCCGCCTCCGGGCTCCACTGTTTGTAGACCGGATTGGCCGGCGAGCGGGGGATGGGATCCCAGCTCCACAGGAGTTTCCCGGTGCGGGCGTCGAAGGCGCGCACGATGCCGAGTGCTACCTGGACGGCACGGTTGTCGCCAATGGACGAACCCGTGACGATCTTGTCGTCGATCACCACGGGGGGCGAGGTTACCAGGTAGTTGCGCCACTCGCTGTTGCCTTTTATACGTCGCACGTGCTGCGTCAGGTCGAGTACGCCATCACGGCCGAAGTCCTTGCAGGGCTTGCCCGTGGCGGCATCCAGTTCGAGCAGTTTGCCGTTGAGCGTTGGGGCAATGATGCGGGCGTGACAGACTGCGGCAGGTGCCGTCCTGTTATCCACCCAGAGCGATACGCCGCGCGAGGCCGCATCGGAGTAATGGACCCGCGGGACGTGGCTGTCGTGGCGCCAGCGCAGCTTGCCGGTGGCGGCATTGACGGCGACGACGTTGGTCTCGGACGTGGTGAGATATAGCGTGCCGTCGTAGAGGATCGGCGTAGCCTCGAACGTCATATCCTTTTTCCAGGTATCGTCCGGGAACCCCTGTCCCAGGTCCCCGGTGCGGAACGTCCAGGCCACTTGCAGCCCCGCAACGTTGGCGGGCGTAATCTGCTGAAGCGGAGAGTAACGTGTACCCCCGGCATTGCGGCCATAGTGCGACCAGCCGCCGGCCGGTTGGCCCCAAGCGGATATGGCGAAAGCAACGAGAGCGAGTAGAGCGGTTAGGTGAATGCGCATCGGGGCATCCTCGTGAAACTGATGCGCAAATTTAGTCATTGATCGGTCGCATGTGGCGGGCGACAGTGACCAGAGGCGACCGATTGGTGGCGAGCGGCAAGCCGGGAGTGACCAGCGGCGCGGCTCAGGTCCCCAGAAGCGTGCCCAGGCGGCTGCGATAACGCCGGCTGAGTTTCACCTCCGCCCCGTTGTCGAGCAGGATGCGGTAGTCACCGTTGTCCCAGGGGCGTATTTCGCGCACGTGTTCGATGTTGACCAGGAAGCTGCGATGCACGCGGATAAAACGCTTGGGGTCGAGTCTCCGTTCCAGGGAAACCAGCGACTCGCGCAGCGGATAGGCGCTGCCGTTGGCATACAGCGTGACGTAGTTGCCGTTGGCCTGGATATGGTCGACGTCGGCCAGGTTGACGATGAACTCGCGCCCGAGCTTACGCACAACCAGACGCTCCAGCGGCGTTTCCGGTTCACCTTGCCTGGACGGCGCGGGAACCGGTGGCGTGACGTGCAACCTGTTATAGAAATCGAAAGCAAATATGATCGCGAGGAGGGTCGCATAGCTCACCACGTCCTTGTGGTACTCGTAGAACCAGTTGGTCAGGACGGGTCCGAATCCGTACTGCAGGCCCACGGCAGCGTAAATCAGTTTGCGAAGGCCTGTCATGGCGCTGACATGGATGATGGAGAAAGGCACGGTCACCGCTGCGTGCAAAGGTAGAACCCGTTTCCAGGATCGGCGCGTGAGCGGAAAACGCCGGTTGAGCCAGACGATGGCCGGGATCAGGCAGGCAATGACGAATGCGCTGGTGAATTCCCAGGAAAACGGCTTCCAGGGTGAGATGAAGCCGCCGTAGTGGGCACGGTTGCTGATGACGGACAATGCGTTGACCACGGCATGTGCGATCAAAAGCACCGCGAAAGCAGCGAATAGCAGGTAACGGATCCGATTTCCGCCGCGGGATGCGGTTGCGTCATCACTACCGTTCATGGCGTGAATACGGACGGGACAGGCGGGCAAGAATGGTTCATGGCACGCGGGCAGAGGAGGAGAATGGCGCGCCCTAGAGGATTCGAACCTCTGACCTCAGCCTCCGGAGGGCTGCGCTC
>CAYXAX010000272.1:0-3030 GCA_964463055.1 uncultured Gammaproteobacteria bacterium
GCGGACTCATAATCCGTTGGTCCTAGGTTCAAGTCCTAGCGGGCCCACCACTCACTCTGCACGCGGGGGTGTATTCACTTTTCGCCGCACGGAAATGACGGCGACTATCCGTATCCCCCGTCTACCAGCCGCCAGGCTCCGCGTACTACGCCGGATTGAGTACCGCCCGCAGCCTTTTCTTGTTCGGGACGAGATCGGCCAAGGTGTACTGGTCCAGTTCCTTCATAAACTGGCGGCTGGCCCTGCTCAACAGCTTCTGCAAGCTACAAATGCCGCCGATGGGACAGGTGTTTTCCGCCATGTTAAAGCATTCCACGAGATCGAAATTAGGCTCAGTATGACGCACCACGTCACCGACATTGATCTTTTCCGGCGACTTGTCAAGCCACATCCCGCCGAATTTTCCGCGGCTGGTCTGGATAAATCCCTGCTGCGACAGATTGTGCACCACCTTGACCAGGTGATTACGGGATATCCCGTAAGCCTCGGATATTTCGGTAATCGTGGATACTTCATCACCGTGCAGGGCAAGATAAATAAGCACGCGTAATGAATAATCGGAATATAGGGTTAACTGCATAACTGAAGTCCTTCACTCTCATCAGATTATCACAATGTTGCACATCCTAACACGCGGCACAATTTTTCTGGAAAATTTTGCCGCCTGCCCAGGCAGGTGCGACGGAGCTCACAAAGATACACAACGATTCTTAATAGTTCATTAAGTATGGTTTTTTCACTATGAAACAAAAGGCGATGCCGCCTTGATACCAGCTTGTCCGACATTGCCGGCGCCAGCCCATATGCATGGATGCTAAATTTGTTGTTTTAATTTATTTTTTCTGATATATCCCGACGCCCCCTGGGCAAAAAACAATCAGCACCAAGCGTCCCGCCCATCATTTTTCACAAAATGTCATTCACATCTGACACTATTTCTTTTTTGTTGCACTTATAATACATTAATAAAAAAGAATAAGATATTCAGGCCATCGCCTGTCCTCATATCGGACAGTGCGTGGCGTTTCTTTCTGTAATTATTGATCTTGGTCAAAAGTCATGGATAAAAATATCCTTGACATAATGTCTATCGTCAGTAATTATGTATTTTAAATACATTTATTAATCGCCAGTCACCGGCTGCGAATGAGCGCGCAATAAAACCGCGGAATGGCGTAACCGTGGCCATTGATCAATGCACAAACAGGAGGGTCAGCAATGCAGGCCGTTCAATCTACGCACCCACACGGACACGGCAAACACATTTACCGATCTCTGTTCGTCGCAGTAGTGGCCGTCTTAACGCTGGGACTGCTGTCGGTAAACCAGGCCCTGGCTGCCAAACGAGAGTTCAACATGACAATCGAAGAGGTGCGCATACAGGTCGCACCTGACTTGAAATACAACGTCTTTGCCTTTGACGGGCAGGTGCCGGGACCATTGATACACGTCAAGCAAGGCGACGAAGTCACCGTCCATGTGACGAACAATACCTCGCTGCCGCACACCATCCACTGGCACGGCTTCTATCAGACGGATAACTGGCGCAATGACGGCGTACCGGGAGTCACCCAGCCCGGACCCGGTATCCAGCCTGGAGATACCTACACCTACCACTGGATCGCCGAGAAACCCGGCACCATGTGGTATCACTGCCACGTCAACGTCAACGAGCATGCGGAAATTCGCGGTATGTGGGGACCGATTGTGGTAGATCCCAAGCACCCGTCGGAACTCGACAAATCGGTGACAAAAGACGTGATCATGATGCTCAGCAGCTGGGAATCCAAGTTTGCGGACAAGTTCGGCACCGGCGGCAAACCCACTGATGTCGCCGACTACTTTTCCATGAATGCCAAGTCCTTCCCGCTCACCCAGCCGATCAGGGTAAAGAAGGGCGACGTGTTGCGGATCCGCTTCATCGGAGCGGGCGAGAGCCTCCATGCCATCCACAGCCACGGCCACGACATGCTCGTGGCCTACAAAGACGGCCTGCAGCTCAAGGACCCCTATCCGGTGGACACGGTTCTGGTGTACCCGGGCTCGCACAACGACGTGATCATGCACATGAACAACTCGGGGCGGTTCATCATGCACGACCACATCGACCCCCACTCCACCAACAACGGCAAATACCCCGGCGGGGCCATTACCATCATCGAATACACGGATTCCAACCCCAAGGACGACTGGTACGTATGGAATGGCAAGAAATATGACCCGGATTTCTTCTACAGCGAATCCATGAAAAAGGGGTACGGGCTGTTCGACCACGATGCGTTCAAGGGCGAACCGCTCACCCGCAGACATCATCACAGGGGGCGGTAATGAACACATCGAGAGCCAGCACTTTATTGTGGGGCGCGGCCATGCTACTGGTTGCCGGACTCGCCCAGGCAGGTGACGGAAAGGCGATCCTCGACAAGCAGTGCGCCGGGTGCCACAACCTCACCGGGCCGGCGCCCACCACGCTGCAGGGGGTTTGGGAGCGCAAGGGCCCGGACCTCTTCTACGCCGGCAATAAGTATAAACACAACTGGATCGTGAACTGGCTGCAGAACCCGGTGAGAATTCGCCCCGCGGGCATGTATTACGGCAACCACATCAAGACGGGCACCGATGGAAAGGATGTGATTGATGAGTCCGGGCTCGTCAAGCACCCCAGGCTCTCCCACGACGATGCGCAGTCGGTCGCCGACGCCCTCATGACCTTCAAGGCCAAAGGCAATCTCATCAAACCCGGCGAATACAAACCGGGCTCAATTTCCGTGAGCATGGGCGACCTGATGTTCGATAAGTTCAAGGGCTGTATCGCCTGTCACCGTATCGAGGCTGACTACGGCGGCACGTCAGGCCCCGAGGTCTATACCGCGGCCAAACGCCTCCAGGAGGACTACATGATCAGTTACATGCGCGATCCCCAGGCATGGGACCCACGCATCTTCATGCCGGCCCGCCACCTCAGCGAGCAGGATCTGCAGAAGTTCGTTCACTATTTCCGCGCTCTAAGCAAAGAACAGTCAAAGGAGA
>CAYXAX010000273.1:0-2983 GCA_964463055.1 uncultured Gammaproteobacteria bacterium
TGCGGCGCCAACAACAGCTTCATCAGGCGTTCTTGTTGCATGCCAGACGCTCCTCCAGTCGACGGACCGCCTCGGCGGTCATTAATACCTTTTCAAAACGCATCAGGTCCACCGGGCTGACCTGTGCGGCGCTGCATACATCCACGTCGTACAGGTTGCGTGCCGCAAGCTGCACGTTGGGGTCGCCTTCATGAATCACCACCAGGGTGTTGTCCAGATTCAAGGCGCGCAGTTTCTCCACCAACGCCTTGGTCTTGGGCGCCTCGAGGGCAAAGGCATCCACCACCACCAGCCGCTCCTGGCGTACCAGCTCCGAGAGTATGGAGCACATGGCGCCGCGGTACATCTTCTTGTTCACCTTCTGGGAATAGTCCCCCGTCACGGCGGCGAAGGTCTTGCCGCCCCCACGCCACAGCGGGCTGCGCGACGTTCCCGCGCGCGCCCGCCCGGTGCCCTTCTGCTTCCACGGCTTCTTGCCGCCGCCGCTCACCATGGAACGGGTCTTCTGTGCATGGGTACCCGCGCGGGCACCGGACAGATAGGCGGTCACCACCTGGTGAATCAACGGCTCGTTGAACGGCCGGGAAAAGGCGTCATCGGACACCTCGATGTTCTTCTTGGAGGCCTTGCCAGTGGCCGTGGTCAATCCCAGCTCCATCGTCAACCCTTCCTCGCTTTAACGGCGGGGCGGATGATGACATCGCCGCCGCGCGGTCCGGGCACCGCGCCCTTCACCGCAATCAGATTACGCTCCGCGTCCACACGCACCACCACCAGATTCTGCACTGAGCGCGTGACGTTACCCATATGACCGGCCATGCGTTTGCCCTTGAACACGCGCCCCGGGGTCTGGTTCTGCCCGATGGAGCCCGCCGAACGGTGCGACAGCGAATTACCGTGGGTCGCGTCTCCCATGGTGAAATTGTGGCGCTTGATGGTCCCGGCAAAGCCCTTGCCGATGGTGACCCCGGTCACGTCCACCTTCTGCCCTGCCTGAAAATAATCAGCCTTGAGCTCGCCGCCCGGCTGCAGGTCGGCGCCCTCGCCGTCACCGAGACGGAATTCCCACAGCCCGCGGCCCGGCGCCACATCGGCCTTGGCAAAATGGCCGGCCATGGGCTTTACCACACGCGTCGCGCGGCGCGTGCCGGTGGTGACCTGCACCGCCCGGTAACCGTCCGTCTCCTGATCCTTGAGCTGGCTCACGCGGTTGGGCGTCACCTCGATCACCGTCACCGGCACCGAATCACCCTGCTCCGTGAACACACGGCTCATGCCGCGCTTGCGGCCTACTAATCCTATCGCCATTTCAGCAATACCTTCCGGTTTCCCCGATTCGTAACTTGATGTCGTTTTTAATTAAGCTTGATCTGTACGTCCACGCCCGCGGCCAGATCCAGCTTCATCAGGGCGTCCACGGTCTTGTCCGTGGGGTCCATAATATCCATGAGCCGCTTGTGGGTGCGGATCTCATATTGATCCCGCGCATCCTTGTTTACATGGGGCGAGATCAGCACAGTAAACCGCTCTTTTTTAGTGGGCAGCGGAATGGGGCCACGCACATGGGCGCCAGTGCGCTTGGCCGTCTCCGTAATCTCGCGCGCCGACTGATCGATCAGTCGATGATCAAACGCCTTTAAACGGATGCGTATCCTTTGACTCGTAGCCATTAACGTTCAATCTCCTAAATCAACCGCCTGATAAATCCAAAACCCGCAACCCGTTACGTATGTGCTTACTCGATGACCTTGGCGACCACGCCGGCGCCGACGGTACGACCGCCCTCGCGGATGGCGAAGCGCAGGCCCTCTTCCATCGCGATCGGCGCGATCAGCTTCACCTTCATCCCCACGTTGTCACCGGGCATCACCATCTCCACGCCCTCGCCCAGCTCGCACTGCCCCGTCACGTCCGTGGTCCGGAAGTAAAACTGCGGCCGGTAACCCTGGAAAAACGGCGTGTGACGCCCGCCCTCTTCCTTCGATAAAATGTACACCTCCGCCTCAAAGTGCGTGTGCGGCGTGATCGAACCCGGCTTGGCCAGCACCTGGCCGCGCTCCACTTCCTCGCGCTTGGTCCCGCGCAGCAGCACACCCACGTTGTCCCCCGCCTGACCTTCGTCCAGCAGCTTGCGGAACATCTCTACGCCTGTGCACGTGGTCTTCTGCGTGTCCCGGATACCCACGATCTCCACTTCCTCGCCCACCTTCACCTTGCCGCGCTCGATACGGCCCGTCACCACCGTGCCCCGACCCGAGATCGAAAACACGTCCTCGATCGGCATCAGAAACGGCAGGTCCACCGGACGCTCCGGCAGCGGGATGTATTCATCCATCGCCTCCACCAGCTTTAGGATCGCCGGCACCCCGATATCACTCGTGTCGCCCTCCAGCGCCTTGAGCGCCGAGCCGATGATCACCGGCGTCTCGTCACCGGGGAACTGGTACTTGTCCAGCAACTCACGGACCTCCATCTCCACCAGCTCCAGCAGCTCGGCGTCGTCCACCATGTCCGCCTTGTTCAAAAACACCACGATCTTCGGCACACCCACCTGGCGCGCCAACAAAATGTGCTCCCGCGTCTGCGGCATCGGACCGTCCGCCGCACTCACCACCAGCACCGCACCGTCCATCTGCGCCGCGCCCGTGATCATGTTCTTCACATAATCCGCGTGCCCCGGGCAGTCCACATGCGCGTAGTGGCGCTTGTCCGACTCGTACTCCACGTGCGCCGTGGCAATCGTGATCCCGCGCGCGCGCTCCTCCGGCGCATTGTCAATCTGATCGTAAGCCCGGAACTCGCCGCCGTGCTTCTCCGCCAGCACCTTCGTCAACGCCGCCGTCAACGTCGTCTTGCCGTGGTCCACGTGACCGATCGTCCCAACATTAATGTGCGGCTTATTTCGCTCAAATTTTCCCTTGGACACGGCTATACCCTCATAAAGTCGTTGGTTTAGTTATCAAGATGCCTTTTTAATAACCGC
>CAYXAX010000274.1:0-2979 GCA_964463055.1 uncultured Gammaproteobacteria bacterium
CGGTAGCAGCGTTCAAGGAGCGCCGCCTCGCCCTTGGCGCCGCCGTGCCATACCGGCCCCACCGTATGAATAACCCACTTGGCTGGGAGCTTGAAGCCCGGCGTGATCTTTGCTTCGCCGGTGGCGCAGCCGCCCAATGAACGGCACGCTGCGAGAAGCTGCGCTCCCGCCGCCCGATGAATGGCGCCGTCCACCCCGCCGCCGCCCAGCAAGGTGCTGTTTGCTGCGTTGACGATGGCGTCCACCTCTAGCTTGGTGATATCACCCTTGACCAGGCGAATCATGCCCTGTCATCCCGGGGCCGGCGTGCCGCTTATTTTACAACGCGAAGATTGGGCCGCGGCGGCGTCGGCTGCGGCGGTTTGGTATCGTCGTCATCCTCGGCGAACACCATGCCCTGTCCCGTCTCCCGGGCATAGATCGTCATGACCGCCCGCGTCGGCACCTTCACCTGGGTGGAGACGCCACCGAAGCGGGCGCTGAAGTGGATACTGTCATTGTCTATAACCAGGGCCTGGGTTGCGCTGGGGCCGACATTGAGAATGATCTTGTCATCTTTGACGTATTGCACCGGGACTTCGACGCCTTCCAACTGGGTATTGACCAATACATGAGGCGTACAGCCGTTGTCCACGATCCAATCATAAATGGCGCGGATGAGATATGGCCGGCTTGGCGTCATTTCCATCATATAAGCACGCTACCCCGAATATAACCACAGATTGATCTTCATTTCGACCCGGCGATGCTGCGTAAATCGACAACTACACCTGCATATCCCGTTCGACACTGGTGAGACTGGCCTTGAATGACTCCCGGGCAAACATACGGTCGGCGTACTTGAGCACCGGCGCGGCCTGGGACGGCAGCTCGATACCCAGAACGGGCAGCCGCCACAGCAGACTGGTCAGGCTGCAGTCCATCAATGTAATCTCGTCGCTCATAAAAAACGGCTTTTTTGCAAAGATGGGCGCTATGACGGAAAGCCCGTCGCGGATAATCTTGCGCGCCTTATCGGCGGATTTTTCATCACCGGATACTATGTCGTCGATGATATTGAACAAATCCCTGTCGATGCGATACATCATCAGACGCGTCCTGGCCCGCGAGACCGGGTCCACCGGCATCAACGGCGGGTGCGGGTAGCGCTCATCCAGATATTCCATGATGATCTGATCGTTATAAAGCACCAGATCCCTGTCCACCAGGACGGGGAGAGTATGATAGGGATTGAGGTCGATGAGGTCTTCCGGCAGGTTGTCGTTGTCCACAAAAATGACCTCGACGGAAATGTTCTTCTCCGCCAACGCCATGCGCGTCCGGTGACTCAAGGGACAACTGGTCCCGGAATAGAGGGTCATTACCGACCTTCTCGCGGCATTTTGGGCCATTACAACCTTCTTCCTTCAGTTTATCTATGAAAGAGCAAGCGCTTGAGTTCTTCCCCGCCCACAACTCGGGGCCCGGCGGTCCTTGGCGTGTCCGGGTACGCTTGTTACGCTGGGGGTTGCGACTGGCTCCTAAGCGAGCCCTCCCTATAGTTGTATTATAGCTCAACGGCACGGAGAAATGTTGTGCCCGGATGGCCCGACATGGAACCTGGAATGATTCTGAGGTCGCCTAGAAGCCGCGCGATTTGCGGATTCGCTCGTACGCGCTCTTTATTTCATGAGTCTTATCAGAGGCCATCTTCATCATCTCCTCGGGCAGCCCCTTGGCGACCAGCTTATCCGGGTGGTGCTGATTCATGAGTCGTCGATACGCCTTCTTGACTTCGGCGTCGCTGGCCTGGCGGGTCACACCGAGCACGGCATACGCCTGGGAAAGGGGTTGCGCGGATGACGGGGCAGCGCCACCGTGCGCTCGGCCTGCACCCGCCGCATGGTGCTGAAAGCGCACCATGGCCTCCAGCTGGGCGAACTCAAAGCGCGATATACCCAGCACCTCGCACATATACAGCAGCAGCTTCTTTTCGTCGGCGTGCATGACACCGTCTGCATAGGCCGCGTTGATCTGAATCTCGATGAACATGCGCATCAGGCTGTGCCTGCGGTGGCACTCGCGCTTGAACTGGTCCAGTATCTCGTCAAGGGGAAAATCGGCGCGCTTGCCTTCGTTAAAGAGGTTGATGGCGGCCTTTTTATGCTCCTCCGTGAGATCCATGCGCTGCATCACCGCACGCGCCAGTTCAATCTCATCTTCCGAGACATGCCCGTCCACCTTGGCCAGATGGCCCATGATGGAAAATGTCGCGGTGAAAAAGGCCGTCTGGATGCGGGTCTGATCGGCATGGGTAAGGCGCGGCTCTTCAAAACCACGGGCAACGCTCTTGTCGAGCTTGTGCCCCAACGCCGCACCCAGCATGGCGCCCAGCGGGCCGCCGAGCATAAACCCGAACGCACCGCCCAGCACCTTACCCCACCAATTCATCTGCATTCCCCTTGACCGACAGTATAAATCGTCCGCTCCCGGGTCGGCGTCCGGGACGCGGCGCATATTCTGCAACTATTCATGACGGATAGTTTAAACCCTAGAAAGGCGAAGCGGGATCCGCGGTAACCGATCATTCTCCCGGCTTGATGACCCAAAACCATAGCACTACGAACACGATCAGCGCCGCGCCGGTCACATTGACCACCAATCCGGTCACCGTGACTCCCCCCGCGGGGCGAACAGGCGCAGGCGGTTGGCATTGGTCACCACGGTAACTGAGGACATGGCCATGGCCGCGCCGGCGATGATGGGGTTCAGCAGCACGCCGAACAACGGATAGATGACGCCGGCGGCGATGGGAATCCCCATGGCGTTGTAAACAAAGGCGCCCAAGAGATTCTGCTTGATATTGCGCAGGGTGGCCCGCGAGATCTGCATCGCATCGGCCACGCCGTGCAGCGATCCGCCCATCAACGTCACGTCGGCACTCTCGATGGCCACGTCGGTACCGGTGCCGATGGCAAATCCCACGTGTGCCTGGGCCAG
>CAYXAX010000275.1:0-2961 GCA_964463055.1 uncultured Gammaproteobacteria bacterium
GCCGAGTGCACCACCATGCCCACCAGCATCTCGTTCACCGCGGTGTAGCGCACCGAGTACATGACCTTGTTGAGCAGCTTGTTGGCGTGGGCGGCGAAGAGTTGCGTTTCCTGGGGCTCGCGGGCGAAGCCCTTGACCACGGACACGCCGGCCATCTTTTCCTGCAGGCCGCCGGACAGCACTTCCAGGCGCTGCTGCACCTCGCGGGTGGACAGGCGGATCTTGGGGCCGACGAAGCGCAGGGACAAAATGTAGATGGGCATCAGCACCAGGGACACCGCCGCCATCATGGGGTGGATGGAAAACAGGATGATGAGCAGGGCGATGACCAGGATGCTGTCCATCCACACGTTGGTGAGGGCCGAGCCCACGAAGTTCTGGGCCAGGCTGATGTCGCTGACCACCCGGGACACGATGGCGCCGGTCTGGTGGCGCATGAAAAACGCGTGGGACAGGCGCTGCACGTGATCGAACAGCGCCACCCGCAGGTCGCGGATCATGCGGTGCCCGGCCACGGCGGCGTAGACGCTGCGGTAGTAGGAGGCGATCATCCACACCCCGTTCAGGGCCAGCACCCCCAGCACCAGATATAAAGTGGTGTGCTCGCGCTGGGCCATGGACAGGCCTTTCTTCAGTACCACGTCGTCCAGCAGCACCTTGAGCATCCACGGGAATACCAGCGGCACCAGGAATTTCACCAGCCCGGTGCCGGTGGCGATGGCCACGTATTTCCAGTAGGGACGCACGTAGGCGAGGAAGCGCCACACCGCCGCGCGGCGGGTGTCGCGCTGTTCGTAGCGCGCCATCACCGAGTCGCCGCGGGCGTCCTTGACGTCCACGACGCGCGCCGCGCTGACGTCCACCTCCGGGTAGCGCGAGGCGGCCTGCAGGCGCACCACATCGTCCACCGCCAGGCGCGCCGGCAGCAGGCGCGCGGAGATGGGGCCGCTTACCAGCATGTCATCGTCCAGGTCCAGCACCAGCACCACGTTGTCGGGGGGGGCATCGGGCGGGGCGCCGGCGGTGTACGCCTCCATCATGAGGCGCACGTCGGCCCAGTGGTCAAACAGGTAGTGGCGGCCGTCGCTGCGCTCGAGTCCGTCGGACAGATAGCGTGGCACGTCGCGGGCGCGGCACAGGTGGTAGAAGATCATGGGGTGCGGTCTTGCGGTGGTGGTTTGCCTTGGTGAATTTGTTGGGGTGGCTACTCTATTATATAAACGGCAATTTTCTATTACTCCCCCTCACCCTGGCCCTCTCCCTGGGAGGGAGAGGGTATAAGACATTATTCCACCGTTACTGACTTTGCCAGGTTTCTGGGCTGGTCCACGTCGGTGCCTTTGAGCACGGCCACGTGGTAGGCCAGCAGCTGCAGGGGGATGGTGTAGATGATGGGGGCCACGCAGTCTTCCGACGGGGTGACGCCCAGCACCTGCACGCCGGGGGACGGCTTGATGGGGATGGAGTCGTCGGCGAACACGATGAGCTCGCCGCCGCGGGCGCGCACTTCCTGCAGATTGGATTTGAGTTTTTCCACCAGCTCGTTGTTGGGGGCCACGGCGATCACCGGCATCTCGGCGTCCACCAGGGCCAGCGGACCGTGCTTGAGCTCGCCGGCGGGATAGGCCTCGGCGTGAATGTAGGAAATTTCCTTGAGCTTGAGCGCGCCCTCCATGGCCACCGGGTACTGGGCGCCGCGGCCCAGGAACAGGGCGTTGTGCTTGGTGGCGAACTGGTGGGACAGGGCCTCGATCTGGTCGTTGAGTTTCAGGGCGTACTCCACATGGGTGGGCAGGGTCAGGAGTTGCTGTACCAGGTAGGCCTCTTTTTCCTCGGTGATGTTGAAGCGCCGCCCCAGGGTGATGACCAGCAGCATCAACGACACCAGCTGGGTGGTGAAGGCCTTGGTGGAGGCCACGCCGATCTCCGGACCGGCGCGGGTCATGAGCACCAGGTCGGACTCGCGCACCAGTGAGCTCTCGGGCACATTGCAGATGGAAAGCGCGGGACCGAAGCCCAGGCGCTTGGCCTCGCGCAGCGCGGCCAGGGTGTCGGCGGTCTCGCCGGACTGGGAGATGGCCACCACCAGTGAGTCGTTTCTCACCACCGGGGTGCGGTAGCGGAACTCGCTGGCCACCTCCACGCTGCACGGAATGCCCGCCAGGGACTCCAGCCAGTAGCGCGCCACCAGGCCGGCGTGATAGCTGGTGCCGCAGGCGATGATCTGCACGCCTTTGACGCCGTCGAAGATGGCGCCGGCGTTGGGGCCGAAGGACGCTTCCAATACCTTGTTGGCGGTGAGGCGGCCTTCCAGGGTCTCGGCCAGGGCGCGGGGCTGTTCGAAGATCTCCTTGAGCATGTAGTGGCGGTACTGGCCGCGCTCCACCGCGTCGGCGGTGAGTTCGCTGACCTGCAGGGGGCGCTCCACCACCTTGCCGTGCTTGTCGTAGATGACGATCTCGTCCTTGGTGAGGCGGGCGATGTCGCCGTCCTCGAGAAAGATGAAGCGCTGGGTCACCGGGATCAGGGCGGCGATGTCCGAGGCGATGAAGTGCTCGCCGATGCCCACGCCCACTACCAGCGGGCTGCCGCGGCGCGCGGCCACCAGTGTTCCGGGTTCGCGGTTGCTGATGACGCCGAAGGCGTAGGCGCCCTCCAATTCCTTCACCGCCACCTGCACCGCCTCCAGCAGGCGCCCGCCGTTCTGCTGCAGGTGTTCGTAGACCTGGTGCACCACCACCTCGGTGTCGGTCTCGGAGGTGAATTCGAAGCCCGCTTCCAGCTGCTGCTGGCGCAGGGCCTCGTGGTTTTCGATGATGCCGTTGTGTACCAGGGCCACGGTCTTGCGGCAGATGTGCGGGTGGGCGTTGGACTCGCTGGGCTTGCCGTGGGTGGCCCAGCGGGTATGGGCGATGCCGGTGACGCCGGTGATGGCGTTGGCGTTGATCAGGCCCTCCAGCT
>CAYXAX010000276.1:0-2950 GCA_964463055.1 uncultured Gammaproteobacteria bacterium
AACCGTAGGCCTCCTTGCGCGCCTGTTCCATTTCGTGGATCTGTTTCTCGGTTTTATCCAGCGCCTCCTTGATGGGTTTGACCAGGTTCTCAAAGGACTTTTCTTTCTGTGTCAGCTCGGCCTGGGCCTTGATGTGCATCTGCTTGAGGTTTTCCTGGGCCAGCTTGAGGAATTCATCGCTGTTGTGTTTTAGCGCCTGGCTGGACAGGGCGGCGAAGGTCTGCGACAGCTGTTCGCGGGCCTTTTCCAGGCTCTCCAGCTTCTCTTTGGCATGGGTGCGTTCCAACGCCAGGGTGGCGGTCAGCGCGCTGTTCTGCTCCCGCAGGGTGTGAACCTGACGCTGGCGCATTAAAAAGGCGATCAGCCAGCCCACGGCGGCGGCGAGCACCAGTGCGGCGACCAGCAGGGCGGCGTTGTCAGCCATGGGTGGTGGGGGAGGCGCCTGCCCCGGCCTCGGCATGGAGTATCCAGTCCATGATGGCCGCCGGCGTATGAACCATGGCGTCGGCCCCCCAGTGCTGCGGGTGTTCATCGGCGCCGATGTAGCCGAACTGCGCCACCAGTGTATACATACCCGCGTTTCTGCCCGCCTCGATGTCGCGTTGTGCGTCGCCCACGTACAGGCACCGGGCGGGGTCGCTGCCGGCCTGGCGGCTGGCCAGCAGCATGGGTTCGGGATGGGGTTTGCGGTGAGCGGTGGTGTCACCGCTGATGATGCACGCCGCCTTGTCCGCCACGCCCAGTTGCTCCAGCAGCGGCCCGGTCAGCCAGCCCGGTTTGTTGGTGACCACGCCCCAGTTGCGTCCCTGCCCGGTGAGGGTCTCCAGCAGTTCGGCCATGCCGGGGAACAGGCGTGTGTCCACGGCCAGATGGGATGCGTAGATGGCCAGAAAGCGTTCTTTGAGCAGGTCGAAACCGGCATCCCCCTGGCGCAGACCGAAGCCGAGCGTGACCAGGGCGTTGGAGCCGTGGGAGACCGCCGGGCGGATTTCCGCATACGGCAGCGGCGCCCGACCCTGCTCATCCAGCAGGGTGTTGAGGGCGAAGCTGATATCCGGCGCCGTGTCGGCTAACGTCCCGTCAAGGTCGAAGAGGACGGTGCGCAGACGGTGGCAGGGGGTGTTGTAGGGCATTCGATAATAAATTAGTTTAGGGTTGCGGGTTTCGAGTTGCGGAGGCGGCCTGGCAGCCGCTGCCGTGTCTTTTAATCTTTAAAACTTTTCATCTTTAAATCTGTACTCACTCCCGGGTGGCGTAGGTGAGGTAGTTGACGTCGAAGTCCTTGCCGAGCGAATACGCACGGGTAATGGGGTTGTACTGTAACCCTGTCAGGTCGTTGAGACTCAAACCGGCGGCACGGCACCAGGCGGCCAGCTCGGACGGGCGGATGAATTTGCCGTAGTCGTGAGTGCGCCGCGGCAGCAGGTTAAGCAGATACTCGGCGCCGACCACGGCAAACAGGTAGGCCTTGAGATTGCGGTTGAGGGTGGAGAAAAAGACCTGGCCCCCGGGCTTGACCAGCGCGGCGCAGGCGTGCACCACCGATGAGGGATCGGGGACATGCTCCAGCATCTCCAGGCACGTGACCACATCGAATTCCCCGGGGCGCTGCGCGGCCAGGTCCTCGGCGGTAATCAGGTGATAGTCCACGTCGAGGCCCGATTCCAGCAGGTGGATCTTGGCGATGGTCAGGGCCGAGTCCGACATGTCGATGCCGGTGACGTGTGCGCCGCGCCGCGCCATGCCCTCGGTGAGCAGACCGCCGCCGCAGCCAACGTCCACCACGGACTTGCCGTGCAGGCTCGCGTGGCTGTCGATGTAGTCCAGGCGCAGGGGATTGATGTCGTGCAGGGGCTTGAACGCGCCGCCGGGGTCCCACCACCGCGAGGCGTGGGCGTCGAACTTGTGTATTTCCTGAGGATCGATATTCTGCGCCGCGTGGTTCATGAGCAATGCCTTAGTGAGCGATCTTGTCGCGCCAGTATCCCGCCTGGCGTTGAATCTCGTCAACATCCAGGGTGGTGAGCAGTCTGTTTCTCAGCAGCTGTTGTCCGTCCACCCACACGTCGGTCACCTTGTCCCTGCCGCACGCATAGACCAGCTGAGAGATGGGGTGATACAAGGGCTGGGTCTCGATGTCGCCCAGGTCCACCGCGGTCACATCCGCCGCCTTGCCGGGCACCAGCGATCCGATCTGATCGTCCAGTCCCAGGGCCCGCGCGCCGTTGAGGGTGGCCATGCGCAGGACACTGGCCGCCGGCAGGGCGCTGGCGTCACCGGCCACGGCCTTGGCCAGCAGCGCCGCGGTACGCATCTCACCCATCATGTCCAGGTCATTGTTGCTGGCGGCGCCGTCGCTGCCGAGGGCCACGTTGACACCCGCCTGGGTAAGTTTATGGACGGGGCAAAAACCGCTGGCCAGTTTGAGGTTGGACTCGGGGCAGTGAATGACATGCACTCCGCTGGTGGCGAGATGGCCGATCTCGTCGTCCGTGAGCTGGGTCATGTGCACCGCCAACAGCCGCGGACTGAGCAGTCCCAGTCGCTGCAGCCGGCTCAGCGGCCGTTCACCGTCGTTGGCCAGGCTTTGCTGGATTTCATCCGCGGTCTCGTGCACGTGCATGTGTATGGGGATGTCCAGTTCTTCCGCCAGGACCTGGATCTTCTCCAGGGGGCCGTTGGAGACGGTATACGGCGCGTGGGGGGCAAACGCCGTGCGCACATGGGGATCGGTGCGGTATTCGTCATGTACTTGAAGACCTTTGTCCAGGTATTCGGCGGGATCGCCGGCCCACACCGTGGGAAAGTCGATCATGATCAGGCCGATCACGGCGCGCAACCCGCACTGCTTGACCACCCGCGCCGTCTCGTTGGGAAAGAAATACATGTCGCTGAAACAGGTGGTGCCGCTGCGCAGCATCTCGGCCACGGCATGGCGGGTCCCGTCACG
>CAYXAX010000277.1:0-2899 GCA_964463055.1 uncultured Gammaproteobacteria bacterium
AGGGAGAAGGGACAGCTGTTGTGGACAGCGTGGGGCATTTCACAGCCATTCTGTCGATCATCCTAGATTCTTAACAATGTGCGGACCGACAAGCTTCGTCACCGGCAGGGGCAGGCGCCGCCAGACATTGATAAAAAACTGATACTTCGGATTGAGCGGATTGATGTCGGGCACTTCCTTGGCATTCACCAAAAGGTACTCATAACTAAGCGGCTGGGGCTCAAATCCCCAGTGCGTCTTGAACCGGTATGAACCCGTTCCCTTCTTGCTGCGGCCGTAATCGAACACTTTAATACCCTGCACACAGGCGCGCCGCATCAGCTCCCAATACATAAAGTCATTGGCCTTTAGATCACGCGCCGCGGTCACGCCGCCCCCATAATACGGCAACACCTCATCGCGAAAATAAAAGCTCATGACAGCGGCGGCCGGCTCACCTGCTTTGGTTATCATTAACACTTCGCATGCATCGCCGAACACCTGCTTGAGAAGGCGAAAGTACTTGGCAGAAAAGACCGGCGTCCCCAGGTTGCGTACGCTTTCCGCGTAGACGCGATAAAATGTCTCCGTCCCGTGATCGATATGACTCTCCAGACCGGCGGAGATCCCCTTGCGGATCATCGCCCTCTGCTTGCGCGGCACCGCCGCCATATTCTTGTCCGGGTCCGGGTCCAGCTCACGCCGAAACGTGACGTACAAGTCTTTATGCGGCCAATCACTGTGCACTGGCTGGAGATTGCGCATTTCCAGGTAATCAACCGCCAAATCCCGGGCAAGCTGTTGCGCCCGTATATCCAGGGCGAGCCGGGCGTCATGTGTATCAGCCGCGATTCCGCCGTAGACGCAAAACGGCATCGATGACAATGCATTGCCGAACAAGCGACTGCGGATGTGCCCGAGAGGAAGCACGCCTTCGATCACACCATCGCGTTCGGCATATAAAAAGTAGGTTCTGTGACCAAAGGCCTGCTCGATGACCTCCTTCCATCCGGCACGGTGAAAAAAGGTCGCCTCCGGGCACGATAGGACGAACGCATCCCAGCGGTCTCGATCACTTGACTGCAACTCCTTTACGTCAAGTGTACCCGGCATTGGGTCGTCCACAGCAATGTCCTCAGCTGCTCTCATGGGTAACATCGAGAAATACACGATCGACCCGATCCCACTGAAAATCATTCAGCAACGTCCGCAGCCGCTGCTCCATCCTGCCCAGGTTGAGGTAATGCCGCACCCGCGTCTTGAGACTTATGCCTGTCTGTCTCGGCTGATCCGGATCGATTTCCCATGGATGAAAGTAGAAGATGCACGGTTTCTGATCCTGGCTGTTCACGCGACGCAGCGCCCAACGTGATATTGAGTACGGCAGCAAACGGAAATATCCCCCGCCGCCGCATGGCAGTCTGCGGTTCAGAAAAGTGACGGTTGTCACGGGGATTTCAAGTATGCCGTCGCTGCCGTTGGGATGAAATGAAAACCGCGGCGCCTGGGGCATGCCGTATAGATCATGGCGGATGGGGTAGATACTGGAACTGTAGATGTAGCCGGCACGCTGCAATTCTTCCAGTGCCCAAAGATTCTTGGCGCCTATGGAATAGCTTGCGGCCCGGTACCCGTTGACCGGGCATCCGGCGATATCCTCCAGCAACCCTTTTGTTCTGAAAGCATCACCATAAAACTCCGCAGGAGTCTGGTGTATTACGCGTATATGTTCATAACCGTGGCTTGCAATCTCATGGCCGGCACCGGCCATACGTCGAATTAGGGCCGGGTATCGCTCCGCCACCCAGCCCAGGACAAAAAATGTCGCCTTGATATTCCGCTCCTCAAACAGAGACAGGATACGGTCGCAATTGCGTTCCACCCGGCATGGCAGGTTGTTCCAGTCTTCGCGTTTTATATGCCCTTCAAATGCAGAGACCTGGAAGTAATCCTCCACGTCCACGGTCATTGCATTGGTAATCATGGCGCCTCACCCGCATCTCCACAGGCGGACCCGGCAAGCATCAATAAACACACTCGCTTAGGATGCGTCATGTCTGCAGCCACTGTTCAAGCACCGACACAATACGCTGCGACGCATGACCATCCCATAATTCAGGTATGCGTCCCTGCTTGCCGCCGGTGGCCATCACGTCGGAAAAGGCCGTCAAAATCCGTTGTGGATCGTTCCCCACCAGCGTATTTGTCCCTGAGGTCACGGTGATCGGACGCTCTGTGTTCTCACGCAGCGTCAGGCAGGGGATGCCCAACGCGGTCGTCTCCTCCTGAATACCACCGGAGTCCGTCAAGACCACCCGCGCCTTGGACATTAAGCCCAGCATCTCAAGATAGCCCAAAGGCGGCAGCTGAATAACGCCGGTGTCCTTGAGTACAGCCTGCAAACCGGATTTCTGGATTACCGCCCGCGTTCGGGGGTGGACTGGAAACACTACCGGCATTTGCTTGCCAATTATTACCATGGCATCCAGGAGGCGTTTCAGAATTACTGGGTCATCCACATTTGACGGGCGATGCAGTGTCAGCATCGCATAATCCGCCGACAAAGCATCACTGCCCAAACCCTGCGACTCGAGTATCTGCCCCGGAGCTGGCGTATTCGGCAAGTGCTTCATCAATGTATCAATCATGACATTGCCCACGAAATGCACCCTGCCAGGATCAACCCCTTCTTTTGCCAGATTCCCATGGGCATCACGCTCGGTGGTGAATAACAAATCGGAAATCTGATCGGTCAGTACACGATTGATCTCCTCCGGCATGCGGCGGTCATAACAACGCAGACCTGCCTCAACATGAATTACACGCACCCCTTTTTTCGCGGCCACCAAGGCGCAGGCGATGGTGGAATTGACATCACCTACCACTAACACTGCGGCGGGATTTGTGCTGTCCAGCACCG
>CAYXAX010000278.1:0-2890 GCA_964463055.1 uncultured Gammaproteobacteria bacterium
GCGTGTACCGCGGCGCAGCGAGTTGAAAAAGGCCAGGGAGGGACTTTTTCAACATTCTGTAAGGGTTTTTTCTCTAACCCGGAACTCGTAACCCGCAACTCGGAACTGTCTTAGAGTCTGTGACTCTCCCCGGTTAATCATGGATAATATCCGGGTAAATGACATCGATGAGAAGAGATAAGCATGCGCACGTCACAATATTTACTGGCCACTTTGAAAGAGACGCCGTCGGACGCCGAGATCGTCAGTCATCAACTGATGCTGCGTGCCGGGATGATACGCCGCCTGGCCGCGGGTATTTATACCTGGCTGCCCACGGGGCTGCGGGTACTGCGCAAGGTGGAGGCCATCGTGCGCGAGGAGATGAACCGCAGCGGGGCCCAGGAGGTGCTGATGCCGGCGGTACAGCCGGCGGAGTTGTGGCAGGAGTCTCAGCGCTGGGACAAATACGGTCCGGAGTTGCTGCGCATCAACGATCGCCATGAGCGCGCTTTCTGCTTCGGTCCCACCCATGAGGAGGTCATCACGGACCTGGTGCGCCGCGATATTCGCAGTTACAAACAGCTGCCGGCCACGTTTTACCAGATACAGACCAAATTCCGGGACGAGATCCGGCCGCGCTTCGGCGTCATGCGCGCCAGGGAATTCATCATGAAGGACGCCTACTCGTTCCATATCGACGAGGCCTCCCTGAGGGACACCTACGATGTGATGTACGCCACCTACACGCGCATTTTTCAGCGCCTGGGGTTGAAGTTCCGCGCGGTGAACGCCGATACCGGCGCCATCGGCGGCGATGTGTCCCACGAGTTCCATGTGCTGGCGCCTTCGGGGGAAGACGCCATTGCCTTCACCGCCGACGGCGGGTATGCCGTCAACGTGGAATTGGCCGAGGCGCCGGCGCCCCAGGGTGAGCGTCCCCCCGCGCGGCACACCATGCAGACCGTCGAGACGCCTGGGCAGCATACCATTGAGCAAGTCAGCCGATTTCTCAAAGTCGGCCCGCAACAGTGCCTCAAGACATTGGTGGTCAAGGGCGAGGAGACCGAATTGGTGGCCCTGGTCCTGCGCGGTGATCACGAGCTCAACGCCGTCAAGGCGGAAAAACACCCCTTGGTGGCGTCGCCGCTGACCTTCGCCGACGCCCACACTATCAGCAAAGTAGTGGGCTGTGAGCCGGGCTCGCTGGGGCCGGTGGGATTGACCATCCCGGTGATTGTCGACCGCAGTGCCGCCCACTTGGCGGATTTTGTCTGCGGCGCCAACCGCAATGACCAGCACCTGACAGGCGTCAATTGGGGCCGCGATCTGGCGGAGCCGGTGGCAGCCGATCTGCGCAATGTGGTGGAGGGGGACCCTGCCCCGGACGGACGCGGTGAGATTTCCATTACCCGGGGCATCGAGGTGGGTCACATTTTTCAGCTCGGGACGAAGTACAGCGCGTCCATGAAGGCCACCGTCCTGGACGAGGGCGGTAGGAGCGTGACCATGCCCATGGGGTGCTACGGCATCGGCGTATCGCGCATCGTCGCCGCCGCCATCGAGCAGAACCACGACGACAAAGGCATCATCTGGCCGGCGGCCATCGCCCCCTACAGCTGCGCCCTGCTGCCCATCAACATGCATAAATCCCAGCGCCTGCGCGAGGCGGTCACCGCGCTTTACGAGAACCTCAAGGCGGCCGGCCTGGAGGTGCTGTTCGACGATCGCGGCGAACGCCCCGGCATCATGTTTTCCGACATGGACCTGTTGGGCATCCCCCACCGGCTGGTACTGAGCGAAAAGGGCCTGGATGCCGGACGCATCGAATACAAGGGCCGCCGTGATGAGCAGCCGCGCGACGTCTCGCTGGAAGGTGTGATCGAGTTCCTCAAGTCCAGCCTGGCGGAGGCCGTTAATACCTTAGATTAAAAGGGGCAAAGATCAAAAGATTAAAAGATTCGGAACCCCTTTTAATCTTTAAGTCTTTTACACTTTTAATCTGATCCATAGATGCCGCGCACTACATTTACAACCGGATTGATAGGCATATTCGCGGTAGGCGTGCTGGCGCTGTCCACAGCGCCAGCAGCGGCCTCCGTGCAGCAGCGTCCCGCCGATGACTCCTTCTACACCACCCTGCGCCACGCCATGGCGCAAAGCTATGGTTTTCACGATACCTTCGACGCCGAGGTGTGGTTGAAGGACATGTCCCGCCGCCTGGCGGAGAAGCTGCCCCAGCGCAGTGAACGGCTGAGCCTGCTGGAGACCATACATCGTGAGGCGTCGCGCCTGCATATCCCCCCAGAACTGGTGCTGGCGGTGATCGACGTGGAAAGCGACTTTGACAGATTCGCCATCTCCAGTGCCGGGGCGCGAGGATACATGCAGGTGATGCCGTTCTGGCTGCGCGAGATCGGACGACCCGCCGACAATCTGTTCAACCCTCAGGTGAATATCCGCGTAGGCTGCATGATCCTGCGATACTATCTTGACCAGGAAAAAGGCGACATGATGCGCGCCCTGTCCCGCTACAACGGCAACGCGGGCAGCACCCGCTACTCAAACCGCGTTCTGCAGGTGCTCAGTACTCGGTGGTTCAGGCAGTAATACAGTTCCCAGTTGCGGGCCGTATAAAGTCGTAAGTCACAGGTCTCAGGTCGAAGGAAACATCTCTTTTGATCCCCCTCATCCTAACCTTCTCCCTGAGAGGGAGAAGGAATAAGATATCTCCACTCTCAATGGTTCGCTCTTACCTCCCGCTCCCTCCCAGGTAGAGGGTCGGGGTGAGGGGGAGTAATAGACAAATTACGAATCATACAAATGCTGTTTGACGGCATTAGCGTACACAATCACACTGGTTGTCGACCTGCGACCTGCGACCTGCGACCTGCGACCTGCGACCTGCGAC
>CAYXAX010000279.1:0-2883 GCA_964463055.1 uncultured Gammaproteobacteria bacterium
CTCAAAATCCGGTGGTTTTGCGACCGTGAGAGTTCGAGTCTCTCTCCCGGCACCACCATCGAACAAGCATTACTCTTAATAAAGCCTTAAGAAACACAACAAGCGTTGCTTGGGTGAGCGTAAAAACAACGTGTTCCTCTCACGCTGGGTTAAAATCGTCCAGGCATATCAATTGCATTACTCTGTCTGGCTTGCGCGGTTATCCCATGACAACGCTATTAATTGACTTTCATTCCAATTCAGGACGAATTTATGACAGGTACGCTTTACACACTTGAGGTCAGGCCCACCCTTCCGGAACGACTGGCCCGCCTCGAAGAACTGTCCAACGACCTGTTGTACAGCTGGGACCGCGCCGTCAGAAGGCTGTTCTTTCGGCTGGACCGGGACCTGTGGGCAAGCTGCGGCCACAACCCCAAGATATTTCTCCACCGCGTCTCCCAAAAGCGCCTAGAGCAGGCCTCCAATGACCCCATCTACCTCGAGGACTACAACCGCGTCCTGTCCGTCTATGACTCGTATCACAATGATAAATCAAAACCAGTTATCGATGCGATCCTCGATCCGGAACAGGACCTGATCGCTTACTTCTGCGCCGAGTTCGGTCTGCACGAGAGCGTACCGCTGTACTCTGGCGGGCTGGGCATCCTCGCCGGCGACCACTGCAAGGCCGCCAGCGACCTGCGCCTGCCCTTCGTCGCAGTGGGCATCCTCTACCGGCAGGGTTACTTCACGCAACAGATCGACGCCCACGGCAACCAGGTACCCCACTATTCGCCCATCCACCCCACCGACCTGCCCATCATGCCGGCGGTGGATCGGGACGGGAACGAGGTCTATGTCCATATCGATCTGCCGGGACGGCGTATCAAACTTAAGGTGTGGAAGACCAAGGCCGGGCACATCACTCTCTATCTATTGGACAGCGACATCGAGGGAAACAGCGACACCGACCGGTCCATCACCTACCAGCTGTATGGCGGCGACATCAACACCCGCATACAACACGAGATCGTGCTCGGTATTGGCGGAGTTCGCGCCCTGCGCGCCATGGGCCTCAAACCCACCATATGGCACATCAATGAAGGCCACGCCGCGTTCCAGATTCTCGAGCGCTGCCGCGAGCTGGTGGAACAGGGACACGACTTCGACACCGCCATCGAGCAGGTCGCGGCGGCGACGGTGTTTACCACCCACACCCCAGTACCCGCCGGCCACGATATTTTCGATCACCAGCTCATGAGCACATACTTCGCCACCTATATCAGGGAGCTGAAGGTGGACGTACACCGCTTTTATGAACTGGGCGCCAGTGCAAGCAACCACGGCAGCTTCAATCAGACCGCCCTTGCCCTGCGCGGGTCGCGTTTTCACAACGGCGTGAGCCGCATGCACGGCACTATCGCATCGGGCATGGAAGGCTATATCTGGCCGCAGATACCGGCAGAAGAAAATCCCATCGGGTATGTCACCAACGGCGTGCATGTCCCCACCTTCCTCGCCCGCGAGTGGATCAACCTGTTCGACATGCGTTTCGGCGGCGAGTGGCGCAATGAGCTGCGCAACGATGAGTACTGGGAGCGTATCGAGGACATCCCGGACCAAACTTATTGGAGCCTGCGCCAGACCCTCAAGGCCGAGCTGCTGGAGGAAGTGCGCCGCCGCGTGGTGCTGCAGATGCGCCGTAATGAGGCCAGCGAGGTGCAGATCGAACGGGTCACGCGTTATCTGAACTCGGAAGAGACGGACATCCTGACCCTGGGATTCGCGCGTCGCTTCGCCACCTATAAGCGCTCCACTCTGTTGTTCAGCGACCCGGATCGCCTGGCCAAGCTGCTGGGCGATGACCAGCGCCCGATCATCATCCTGTTCGCCGGCAAGGCGCACCCCAACGACACGCCGGCGCAACAGTTGATCAAGGCGGTACACGACTTTACCCACCGCCCCGGTTTCGAGGACAAGATCATCTTGGTGGAGGACTATGACCTGGCCCTGGCGCGCAAACTGGTCATGGGCGTGGACGTATGGATCAACACACCGCAGGCCCCCTTGGAGGCCAGCGGGACATCAGGTCAGAAGGTGGGCATCAACGGCGGCATCAACCTGAGCGTGCTGGATGGTTGGTGGGACGAGGGCTATAACGGCGAAAACGGCTGGGGCATCACTCCCCACGGGGCGCATCACGACCCGGCGTTCCGTGACCGGGAAGAGGCCTCAACGCTTCTGGACATCCTCGAGAAGCAGGTCGTTCCCCTCTATTACAGCCGCAACCGCCATGGCTACTCCAGCGACTGGGTCAAGCTGTCCAAGGCCTCCATGAAATCCATCATCCCGCGCTTCAACGCCCTGCGCATGGTCATGGATTATGTCATCGACTACTACGCCCCGGCAGCCCATCACGGGAAAAAGATCGCGGCAGACAACGGCAAGGGGGCGCAGGAACTCGCTCAGTGGAAGAAAAAGATTCACCGCCTATGGCCCAGGATCAAAGTCAAACGCACGGACCGCGCCCAAGCGGAACTTAAGGCGGGCAGTGCCATTCACATGGAGATCACCGCATCCCTCGCCGGCCTGGAACCCTCCGACGTGACCGTGGAGTGCCTCATCGGCACCCTTGGTGCGGACAACGAATTCACCATCGTCGAAGACCACAAACTGACCCCTCAAGACAAAACACCCGAGGGTGATGCGGTCTTTCGCCTGGAGTTGTTCCCGTCCCTGCCCGGCCTGCAGCACTATAAGCTGCGCGTGTACCCCCATCACCCGCTGCTGAGTCATCCGTTCGAGACGGGGTATATGGTTTGGCTGTAAACCCGGAACTGGGGTTCCGGGTTCAGGTCGCAGGTCGCAGGTCGCAGGTCGCAGGTCGCAGGTCGCAGGTCG
>CAYXAX010000280.1:0-2878 GCA_964463055.1 uncultured Gammaproteobacteria bacterium
ATGGGGACAGATTTATTTTTCTGAACCGCCAAACCTTGATGCTGAACAATTAAATGAATCTGCTCAATCAGCTCAATAAATCTGTCCCCATTAATCCATTAATCGGAAAATTATTATTATTTGTCACCGACACCTTTTACTCCAGCCGTACCCGGTAGACCTCGGCCAGTGAGGTCGCGCGCTGCCTGGCCAGGGACAGTGCATTTTGCGTCAGTGGCACCATACCTTCAGCAATAGCCTGACGGCGTATGGTATCGGAGGACACACTGCCCTGAATCAGTCGGTGCAGCTTCGGCGACAGCGTAAGTAATTCATAGACGGCCATACGCCCGCTATAGCCAGTGTTGTTGCAATGCTCACAGCCAGTGCCCTTGTAGAAGATTTCATCATCGGTGACGCCCAGCACCTTGCGAACGGAAGGGTCCGGCGATTCCTGCTGCATGCACTGCGGGCAGTTGCGGCGTACCAGGCGCTGCGCGAGGATGCCCAGCAAGGTGGCGTTGAGCAGGAACGCCTCAATACCCATTTCGACCAAGCGGGTGACCGCGCCGGCGGCGTCATTGGTATGCAGTGTGCTAATGACCAGGTGGCCGGTGAGCGCGCTCTCAATAGCGATCTTACACGTCTCGTGATCCCGAATTTCGCCAATCATGATCACGTCTGGGTCGTGCCGCACGATGTGCCGCAGCGCCTTGGCAAAGGTATACCCCGGAGCCGTATTGACCTGGATCTGCTCGATACCGCTGACGTGATACTCGACGGGGTCTTCAACGGTAATAATGTTGACGTTCTGTTTGATCAACTCCTGCAATGTGGCATACAGGGTCGTCGATTTTCCAGAGCCCGTCGGGCCCGTGACCAGTATCATGCCGTAGCTCTTGTGCAGCAGGTCCTGGATGATCTCCATGTCATGATCGTTGAAACCCAGTTGTCCGATGGATTTGAGTCCATGCTCGGTATTCAGCAGGCGGATGACGACGCTTTCGCCATCGACCGTGGGAATGATAGAGATACGCAGGTCGATGATGGAATTGTTATCCACCATCTTGCTCCTGCCGTCCTGCGGAATGCGCCGCTCGGCGATGTTCATCCTGCCGAGAATCTTGATACGGCTTGTGACCGCGGGGAGCAACCTCTTGTGAAAGCGTCTCACCTTGATCAGCATGCCGTCGATCCTCAGCAACAGGTCGACATGGTCCTCTAAGGGACGTATATGGATGTCGGATGCGCGGCGCCGGATGGCGTCGATGATGATCCTGTTGACAAGGCGCACGATGGGTTTTTCCTTGCCCAGCCTCTCGGCCTCGTGCAGGGTCAGCTCCTCGTCCTGGTCGGGGATTTTTGTGGTGGTGATATCTTCATCCATATCGCTTTCATCTTCATACCACTCTGATATGGCGTTGGTGATGTCCGACCTGGACGCCTTGGCCAGTTCCACATTGTAGCCGCAGACGAATTGAGCGTTTTCGATGGCCTCAGTATTCGTCGGATCGTCCATGGCAATCACCAGTCCGCCGTTATAAAAGCAAAGGGGAATGAGGGTGTGTTGGCGCGCGAGGCTTTGCGGGAGGCACGCCAGCGCCTTCGGGTCGATGTCGAAGTTGCCCAGGTTGACGAACGGGATATTCAGCTTTCTCGCCAACGCAACATTGACCTGATCTTCACCGATGATCCCTTTGTCCCGGAGATACTCCCCGAGCTTCTTTCCACGTTCGGAGATCTGTTCCTGAAGGGCGTCTTCCAAGTCCTGTGGTGTAATCTGGTTGTAATCGATCAGAATCTGCCCTAGCTTTTTCGTCTCACCCGGTTCTCCGCGGATGGTTATGTAACGCCGCTGGCCGTCCAGGATTTGCCGCAGTTGATGATTGTTGTCGGCGGCGTTGGCTAGCAGGTACATGCCTTGATCGGTTGTTCCCTGCGTCACCCCTGCGCCGGACACCGCCAAGTTCTTATCCGTATAAGCGCCGATTTGATAGTTCTTTATACATGCGAGGGGAACGAACATCTGGGTGACAGTATGGTTATTCGAGGGTTTGAAAAGGTGGAGTCCGCCGTTATCGATGAATGAACCGCGGGTTTTTCCATCGATGGAGATGCCGTCGTTGAACATAATGTGGAATGTCTGGGAGGTGCCCGGCAGGGTAGCGACGGCGAGCAACGGCGCGACGGTGTATGGCGTTTGTGCAGCCGTAAACGAAGTTTCAAAGATGACATACCTGAGTTCGGCGAATGGGATATCGACAATGTCCTTGTGCCGGTCCTGGGACAGGGTCAGGATCTCGACATGAGCGTTAAGCTGTTTCATGCTGCCACGGAGTGTACGGCCGTCGAGTAAATGCGCCGCAACCGGTCCGAATTTTTCGGTATGTTTGTTGGTTGCGTTGTGAACGGCAGATTCTGGGATATCTAACGTGGTATCTGTCATCGCTGGCGTCCTATGTGCTCAATGCTCGTTAACGGAGGTTAAGGCGCACCATGGGTTACCGTGTGCGCTTCGTAGGCCGGACGGCAGATATGTACACTGTCTTAAACCCCGGGGATCGTCCTTTCGGCGAAGGCCATGAGCAATCCCTCCATGGTTAAACCTGGTGACCGGCGAGTCTTTCTGGAATGCCGAAGAAAAAGTACGGTCCTGTATTTGCAATCGTTATCGGCGCAGGTGAATGTCTCTGTAGGACGGAATGTGTCAAAGGTTAATATTGATTGCCTATATTATTTTACAAGCGTCGGTTAATATAGGCAGCGGCGCGGTGCGAGAAGTGAGTGCACTGAACATGCGACTCATTCGACCGGCGATATGGCAGGGTTGATGATAAAGCACAAAAAAATGGGGACAGATTTATTTTTCTGAACCGCCAAACCTTGATGCTGAACAATT
>CAYXAX010000281.1:0-2876 GCA_964463055.1 uncultured Gammaproteobacteria bacterium
TAGTAGAGTGTTTTTCAACACCCTGCTAATACTGAAGTGGTCTGTCCCCTGAGAATACAAAGACTTACTTAATACAACAGTCGGGATTTGTACCTCACTCAACGCCCGCGCCACCGTGGGCTCGCAGCGCCGCCAACACCCCGGAAAAATCTTCCGGAAGAGGCGCCTGCCACTGCATGGTCTCCCCGCTGACCGGGTGTTGCAGGGTTAGCCGATCCGCATGCAGCGCCTGGCGCCTGAAAGCACGCAACACGGCGGCCAGGCCCTCATCGGCCCCCTTGGGGAGGCGCAACCGCCCGTACACCGGATCACCCACCACGGCATGGCGGATATGGGCCATGTGGACGCGGATCTGATGGGTACGCCCGGTCTCCAGGATGGCCCGAATCAGGGTAAATCCCTTGAATCGCTCCAGCACCCGGTATTGGGTGGCCGCCGCCTTGCCGGTGTCCGTGACCGCCATACGCTGGCGCTGCACCGGGTGACGGCCCACCGGCGCCTCGACACGCCCGCCGGAGACCACCTCGCCGAACACCAGGGCCTGGTACTCACGCTGTACCCGGCGCAGCTGGATCTGCCCTACCAGATAGTTATGGGATTCCAGCGTACGCGCCACCACCATCAATCCGCTGGTATCCTTATCCAGGCGGTGCACGATGCCGCCGCGCGGGACTTTTGCCAGCTCCGGGGCATAATGCAGCAGGGCATTGACCAGGGTGCCCGTGTGATGCCCCGCCGCCGGGTGAACGACCACTCCGGGGGGTTTATTGATTACCAGTAAAGCAGCGTCTTCGTAGACGATGTTGAGCGGCAGGTCCTCACCCTCCCAGCGCGTCTCCTCGGTGAGAACCGCCGTGATCTCAACCTGCTCCCCGCCGGCCACCTTGTCCCGTGGACGCAGTACCATACCATTTACGCGCACGCGCCCGTCGCGAATCCACTGCTGCAGGCGACTTCGCGAATATTGGTGAAACACCTGTGCCAGTACCTGATCCACGCGCTTGCCGGCGCAGGACTCGGGTACGACCGCGGCTAGGTATTTGTGCTCTGTTTGACGGTTTATGTTCAACCTGGCTGGTGTTGAAGTTATAATCGGGTCTGAGTCATTCGGTGTTGTCCCGGCCATCGGGTCCTCGCCGGTGGGTTTTCTCCTAGGACACTGTGTATCTTCTATGAAGTTCTTGCGCTATACCCTTACCGCATCCCTGGTATTTACCCTCAGCGCCTGCTCGCTGTTCTCCCACGAAAAGGGCGAAAAGGACAATGCCTCTGCCGAGGTATTATACAAGGAAGGCAAGTCGTCCATGGGGGCCGGCGACTACAAGACGGCCATCCAGAAATTCGAGACCCTGGAGGCCCGTTACCCTTTCGGTCACTATGCCCAGCAGGCGCTGCTGGAAACGGCGTATGCCTATTACAAGTTTGATGAATCCGACTCGGCGATCTCCACCGCCGACCGCTTTATCAAGCTCTATCCCCGTCAGGAACACGTGGATTATGCCTATTATCTGCGCGGGTTGGCCAGCTATAACCTGAGCAAGGGCTTCCTCGACCGCGTTTTCTCCGTGAATCTGTCGGAGCGCGACCCGAAGCGGGCCCGGCAGTCCTTTCAGTACTTCTCTGAATTGATACAGCGCTTCCCCAACAGCAAGTACGCGGATGATGCCATCCAGCGCATGATCTATTTAAAAAACAGCCTCGCCGCCTACGAGGTCCACGTAGCAGACTATTACTTCAAACGCGGCGCCTACCTGGCCGCCGCGAATCGCGCCAAATACGTGGTGGATAATTATGACCGCACCCCCGCCGTACCGGACGCGCTGAAGGTCATGATCAAGGCCTACGAAAAAATGGGCATGATGCAGCTGGCAAAAGACGCCCAAAGCATTCTCGATCTGAATTACACGGATAACCCGGCGACGACGCAACCGTCCGAACAGATTCCGCCCAAGGATGCGCCATCCGCGCAGGACAAGGCGCCACCGCCCAAGGAACCACCGCCGCCGGCGGTCAAGGACCAGCAACAGTAAGCACGCAGGTTTCTTATTTCAGGCTTGGATCCGGGATTTGCATCCATCAAAAACAGAGGAGCCAGTCATGTGGGATTTTTTTGAAACCGTGCGGCACCGCCACTCCATCCGCAAGTACCGGGAAAACTCCACCATCGAGGCGGAAAAACTCCACGCCGTTCTGGAAATGGCCTGCGCCGCGCCCTCCGCGGGGGATCTGCAGGCCTATCGAATCTTCGCCGTTATAAGTGAGACCCTGCGCCGGCGCCTGTCCGAGGCAGCCGACAACCAGCAATTTATCGCCCGGGCGCCCGCCACCCTGGTGTTCTGCGCCGACCCTGAACGCTCCGCACAGCGGTACGGCGAACGCGGCAGAAACCTGTATGCCATTCAGGACGCAACCATCGCCGCCACTTATGCCCAACTGGCTGTCGTTGCCGCCGGCATGGGCTCAACATGGGTGGGAGACTTCAATGACAATGAGGTAGCGAAGCTGCTGGGACTGGACGGCGCCCTGATCCCCATCGCCATACTCAGCATTGGATACCCGGCGGAGATTCCTGAACCCACGCCGCGGCGACGCATGGAGGATGTAGTCGTATATAAAGAAGATTAAAAGAGTGAAAGGGGCAAAGATTAAAAACAAACCCGCCTTTGAATCCTTATATCCTTCAATCTTTTGATCTGATTAGATAGCCTCCATATCCTGTTCGCCCGTCCTGATGCGAATGATCTTCTCCACATGGGTGACGAAAATCTTGCCGTCGCCGATCTTTCCCGTTCGGGCGGCGTTTGCGATGGCCTCAATGCACCGATCCAGTTGATCATCGCCGACCACGGCCTCGATCTTCACCTTGGGCAGGAAGT
>CAYXAX010000282.1:0-2841 GCA_964463055.1 uncultured Gammaproteobacteria bacterium
GTTGCATAATTCATTAAATCGGGGCGGCGCACTCGTATCACATTTCAGGAGGGTCATGTTATGTCACATCGTCTTACCCCGGCAGCAAGGGGGACTAACAACTGGGTACGGACACACGCAGGCGTAATGGCCCGCGCCGCCACGGCACTGCTTCTTCTCGTCGGCGCGGCGACGGGGGCCGAGGCCAGCGTCATCATCGTACCGGATTCCGCCCTGACCCCCTCACCCCAGCTATATACGGACATCATCGGCAGCGTCGCGGTGATGACGGGCGGCGCCGCGACCCCTGGTATCGGCGACCCGACCGGGCGCAACGACGACGGGTTCAGCGGCCCCATCAACCTCGGCTTCAGCCTGGACTTCTTCGGCCAGACCTATACCGCCTTCTTCGCCAACAACAACGGCAATATCAGCTTCGGCACATCTCCGCCTTTACGCCCAACGGCCCGCAGGGAGACCCCCAACCCATCATCTCGCCGTTTTTCGCCGATGTGGACACTACCAATACAAACAGCGACGTCATGTACGTGCGGACGGACATCCCGGATGAGGTCATCGTGACCTGGGACGGCGTCGGCTACTTCAGCTCACAGGCCGACAAGCTGGATACCTTCCAGCTGGTATTGCGCGGCCCCGGCTACAATATACCCACCGGTGAGGGCAGCATCGGGTTTTTCTATAAAGGCATGCAATGGGAAGTGGGCGGCGCCAGCGGCGGCTCGGGCGGTTTCTGCCCACCCGGCAGCACGACTGTTTCCCGGCGGCGATCGGATTCGGCGACGGCAGCTCCAACGGAGAAGTGCTTCAGGGATCGCTGGCTGCTGGTATCTCAGGCATTGTCAACAACAGCTACATCTGGTTCGATCAGAATCTCGCCCCCGTCTGCGGGACCCCCGGCACGCCCCCCTGCGGGAACGGCACACCGGTACCCGAACCGGCCACCCTGGCCCTGATGGGCCTTGGCCTCGCCGGTCTCGGATTCTCCCGCCGGCGCAAGCCAGCGGTGACCTGATAAGTTTACGGTTCCCGCGCGGTGTTAATGCCGCGCGGGGGCGCTTTTTTTCCAGGGCCGCTGCATACAACAAATTACCCTGGTTCAAACCTTCCCTCACGGCATACCGAACCGCAACAGCCGACAGCTACTCGCGCTGTTTCCGGCCCATCAACAGCGGCATGACAGAAAAAACGCCGAGCATGATGTCATAGACCGTGCCCGAAACGGCGTCCCGGCTCGCCAGGTACTGAGCGATAGAAAGGCCCCGCAACCACAGCACCGCCGTGAACTCCGCGGCCAACATCAGGCCCAGCGCCAGCAGGCCCATCAACAGCAGACGCTTGGATGAAAATGACGCGGCGACGCGCCGGACGGTCCACCGCGCCGCGAAAATAATCACCGCCAGCATGATGGGCATTTCCAACAACTCGGCCGTACGCACGCCGACGTGGGGGACCAGCCACAGGATGCGTACCGGCCCGAGAATGAAACCCGCGCAGAAAACCAGAATGAAATAGATTGCACCGGCCTTCAAGACCTGCATAACGGCACATCATTCACAGGGGTCTCACTTAAAAAGATGGGCAATCAACACACTGTCGCACCATAAAAACCAACGACGCGGACACAAAATCGACAGTGGCGTACGAGGTGGTTTAGGGATGCGCCGCTCGTGACGTCATGTTCATCCTAGGCCGGGCACCCATCACTGTCAACATCACCAGATCGAGATATAAATTCCACAGCGGCAGCGGCCGGCCGAGCTTCTACGACGTGCTGCCGGGCCATGTGCAGACCAAGGCCGACTATGCGCTGAACACACCGCGTACCGAGTGTCACTGTGCGTGCTGCGGCTGTCATCAGTGCCATGCGTTAAGCGATGGACCGGCGCCCACCGGCCTGCGCTACTGCAACAACGGCGTGGCGCTGACATTCGTACCACAAGAGAGCAGATGCCATGTCACCCGTGGAGTCAGGGCCATCCGTCATCGAGGGACCGGCGCTGGAATCCGCCAATCGCGCGTAGCTACTCCTATGTCTTAAACACGGATTTCAATCCATAATCCATGGCGCCTCAACACGGCGCCTTGCCTCATAGGCCTTGATATCAGCCACATACTCCAGCGTCCGCTCGATCTCGTCGAGACCGTTCAACAGGCAGTACTTCCGGTACTCATCGACGTGGAACGGGAACGACTTACCGCCGGGTGTCGTTACGCACTGGTTGGGCAGATCGATGTCAATGGCATATCCCACGGCGGCCTCAGTCTCCCGGAAAAGTCTGTCCACGCTTGCGCCATCAAGCACGACGGGAAGGACGCCGTTCTTGAAGCAGTTGTTGTAGAAGATGTCGGCGAAACTGGGGGCGATGACGGCGCGAAACCCGCAGTCACGCAGCGCCCACGGTGCGTGCTCCCGTGACGAGCCGCAGCCGAAATTGTCGCGAGCCAGCAATACCTGCGCACCCTGGTAACGTGCCTGATTGAGCACGAAGTCCGGGCTCAGCGGCCGCTTGCTGTGATCCATCCCCGGTTCGCCATGGTCAAGATAGCGCCACCCGTCAAACAGGTTGGAGCCGAATCCCGTGCGCTTGACGGACTTCAAGAACTGCTTCGGAATAATGGCGTCGGTATCCACGTTGGCGCGATCCAATGGGGCTACAAGACCATTCAATGTCGTAAACTTCTCCATCATCGCTCCTCCGGGATGGTTGAAGACAGGGCAATCGCGCCGCGACCCAGCCGTGAATGTTTATGCCAGCTCGCGAACATCGACAAAATGCCCCGCGATCGCCGCCGCCGCGGCCATGGCCGGACTCACCAGGTGCGTGCGCCCACCCCGCCCCT
>CAYXAX010000283.1:0-2832 GCA_964463055.1 uncultured Gammaproteobacteria bacterium
ACGGCCGCCCGGTCAAGCGGGCCGCGCTGGCGGTGGTGGAGAAGCTGGTGGAGGACGACGGATCCGGCGGAAACGGGGGGTGGGAAGAGGAATGACCCGGTCGCAGGTCGCCAACATGTTACGACCTACTTGTCGCGTTAATCCCCCCTCTCCCTCCCAGGGAGAGGGCCGGGGTGAGGGGGAGTAATAGAAACTGCAATCAACTTTTTTGATCCCCCTCATCCCCCGCTTTCGCGGCGGTGGGCTCTAACCTGCTCCGTGAGAGGGAAGTGCGAAGCGAAGGGTGCGGGGATCAAACATCACTGACCAATTTCTTTTTCCCCTCTCCCGTGGGGAGAGGGGAAAAAGAAGCGAGTGCTTCATTGACTTGTGACCTGCGACATGTCTCCCGCGCCCACCTAAGGGGGCGGGAGACATACGTATTTAAGAGCCGCCATCGGCCCGTGCTCCCGCAGCAGCCGCATCTGCTCTTCATTCCACACCAGCAAGGCGCCGGCGATACCGAGGGCGTTGATGGTAATGCCGTAACAGATCTCGCGACGGCGCGGGACCAACAGCATCCACTCCCGGCTGACGATGAGGTTATACGGTCCCGTCTGGCGCCCGTCGCCCGCGTCGGGCGTGTCGATCAATCCCACCTGGTACAACAGGGCGTGATAGGCCTTCAGCCATTCACGCGCGCCGTCGCCGTGGGCATTCACCCATTGTGGATCGAGACGCCGCAAGCCATGGGCGAAGGGCAACCGGCCGTGGATCGCGCCGCTGGGGGCCGCGGCGGCCGATTCCAGCAGGGGAATGATGGGAATCGCCGGGCCCGCCGCGGCCAGGGGCAGCGGCACCACCTGCAGGTGCTTGTGGGGCTGGCTTGCGCCGGCGGTCGCGCCGGCGTTGTAAAAACCCATGGCGTCGAACCCCGCCATGCATACGCGCAGGGCCTCGAAGTCCGCCGCAGTCAGCCACTGCCGCTGATCGACGTACGCCTTGGTAATGACCAGGAGATGATGGTCGAAGACATTGTATTTGTTGAGCAATGCCACATGGGTGTCGGACAGCTCCGCGACATACAGGTCCTGTTCATAGGGCAGAAACGGGTCTGCGCGCCGGGCACGCGCCGCGGCGGGGGCCTTGATCGACGCCTTTAACGCGCGCCGAACGACAAAATCCACGCCGCCGTCATGGAGGTACTCGCTTTCGGTAACGATGGGGTGGAGCGCCCCACGGCCCAAGGCATTTTGAGTCACCGCCGTGACACGCGCCCGCAAATCGTCCGCTTGTGCCGTCACTGTCACTGCTCTCCTGGTTACGGGCCACCGCATTCAACGCCCACTGCGCCGGCGCGCGCACCAACACCGTCACGGACACCCGCGCGCTTGAATACGGCTACCCACGCGCCCCGATAATGGCAAGGCCGCGTGCTGCATGGTATGCTGCATATTACTGCCCGTGGGGTCAAACTAATTACCACATACACCCGTGATTAAATTTCTGCGGACTGCCCTTGTGGCGCTGATGTTCGCCTGCAACGCGCCGGCCTCCGCGCAAGACAACCAGACTCAGCGTGATATCGCGGCGCTTGTGGATGTATCAGGCCTGTCCACAATCATCCAAAGTATTCCCCGCAGCATGTCTGACAGCATCACCAACGAGGACTTTATCGACCTCGGTGATCTGTCCAAAAACGACATCGACACGTTGAAGGACATCCTGGTAAGCGCCTTCAGCGCCAAGCTGCTGGAAGAAGACATCGATAACGAGCTGGCAGGGGAATATACCCCCGAGCGCGCGGCCAGCGTGCTGGAAAAATTCCGCGACCCCCTGTCGCTCAGGATCACCGAGCTGGAAAAACAGGCCAACTCCCCCGCCGCGCAGCAGGACTTCGATCAATTCGTTGAAGGCCTGTCGCTGCACGCCCCCGACCCGGACCGCGTCGAATTACTCAAAGAGCTGGACGCGGTGTCCCACAGCACCGAAACCGCCATACTCATTCAGATCGAGATCGCCAAGACCCTGGTGCAGAGCGTTTCCGTATTCGACAGCAGCCGGCAGCCGTTGTCGGAAAACCAGATGAATGACCTGGTCCTGGCGCTCAAGGACCAGCTGTCCACATCGGTACGCAACCACATACTGATCTGGTCGCTGTATGCCTACCGCAGCCTGAACAATAAGGACATCAAGGCCTACATCGCCATGTATCGTCACAAAGACATGCAGTGGTTCATACGCGCCTCATCCACCGCCCTGGTCAAGGCCATGGGCCGCGCCGCGCAGCAGGCCGGCCAGAGCATCGCGACACTGCGCAACGCGCAGCAGATCTAGCGGGACATTGAAAAAAGTCCCTCCCCGGCCTTTTTCAACTCGCCGCGCCGCGCTACACGCCCGCGGCTTACTCCGAAAACCAAACACTTCGGTGTTCGGTTTTCGAGCGACGCATCCCCGCGCCGCCTTAGCAGGGCGTTTTTCAACACCCTGCTAAAGAATGGCGCCGCGCTCGACCACGGAGTACTTGGATAACTGGTCGACGATGTAATCATAGGCCTCGTCAATAGAGTCGGTCTGGAACACCAGGTTGACGTCCTGCGCATCGATGGTGCCGTACTTGATCAAGGCGTCGAAGTTGATGACCTCGTTCCAGTACTTCTTACCGAACAGCACGATGGGCAGGTGTTTGTTCATCTTGCGCGTCTGCAGCAGCGTCAACAGCTCGAACAGTTCGTCCAGTGTACCGTAGCCCCCGGGCAGGACGATGACCGCCTTGGCAAGATAGGCGAACCAGAACTTGCGCATGAAGAAATAGTGAAAATGGAACGACAGTTCGCGGGTGACATACTGGTT
>CAYXAX010000284.1:0-2818 GCA_964463055.1 uncultured Gammaproteobacteria bacterium
TAACATTGAGTAGACAGCCATTGGCTTTGTTGTAACACAGCCAATGGCTTCCTATTATTCAAGGACGAATCCATAACCCTCTGAGTTTCTCCCTGTTTTATCAGATTTACCTGCGGAAACAAAGCCGGCCCTGTGCAAACAAAGCATACAACATTTTAAACGTCTGATTTCCGGTGGACGGCAAAGTGCCAGTCGCACGATGCCCATAAAACTGGCATTGCACGTACACGTATTTAAGATGGATCTAGGGCGGCGCGGGGAATGGAAAAGAATGCGCCATCCTTGGCGCGACTTCTGCGGCGGGAGGCCGCTCCTACAGACCGATCACTTGCGTGATCAAATGACCTTTGAATAGCGCTGCGCGGCGTGGCGGCGCATGTATTTGTCGAACACCATGCAGATATTGCGGATCAGCAGGCGCCCGGCGGGCAGCACGCGCAGGGTATCGGCCTCGATGCGCAACAGGCCGTCATCCTGCATCTCTGTGATGTCGCCGAACTCGGCGTCGAAGTAATTTCTGAAGTCGATGCCGTAGCGCCGGGCGATCTCATTCATGTCCAGTTCGAAATGGCAGATGAGCTGGGTAATGACGTCGCGGCGCAGCAGGTCGTCCCTGCACAGCTCGATGCCGCGCAGCACCGGCGGGTAGCCCTCGTCCAGGCGCTGGTAGTAGTCGTCCATGTCCTTGGCGTTCTGGCTGTAGCAGTTGCCCACCTTGCTGATGGCGGTGACGCCCATGGCGATGAGGTCGCAGTCGGCGTGGGTGGAGTAGCCCTGGAAGTTCCTGTACAGGGTGCCGTAGCGCTGGGCCATGGCCAGTTCGTCGCTGGGCTTGGCGAAGTGGTCCATGCCGATGTAGACATAACCCGCCTCGGCCAGCTTCTCGATGGTCATCTTGAGGATGTCGAGCTTTTCCGCCGGCGACGGCAGGTCCGCGTCCTTGATGCGCCGCTGGGGCTTGAACATGTCGGGCAGGTGGGCGTAGTTGAATACCGACAGCCGATCGGGATTGGCGGCGATGATCAGGTCCAGGGTGTGGGCGAAGCTGTCCACGGTCTGGAACGGCAGGCCGTACATGAGGTCGATGCTCACCGACTTGAAATTGAGGTGTCGCGCCTGTTGGATCACCGCCAGGGTGTCGCACACCGATTGGACACGGTTAACGGCCTTTTGAATTTTCTCGTCCAGGTCCTGCACGCCAAGGCTGATGCGGTTGAATCCCAGCCCGCGCAGCACCGACAGGGTGTCCGGGCGCAGGTCGCGCGGATCCACTTCTATGGAGTACTCGCCACTGTCATCGGTCTTCAGCGTGAAGTGTTCCGCGGTGGCCTGCATCAGGGTGTGCATCTCGTCGTGGCTGATGAAGGTCGGTGTGCCGCCGCCCCAGTGCAGTTGCTCCACGGGACGGTCGCGGTCGAACAGCGCCGCCTGGATGGCGATTTCTTTATAGAGCTGCGACAGATAGGGCGCGGCCTTGGCGCGGTCGCGGGTCACCAGTTTGCTGCACGCGCAGTAAAAACACACCGTGCTGCAGAACGGAATATGAAAATACAGCGACAGCGGCCGCCGGGTTGGCTCGTGATTGGTGGCCTCGGCGACACGGCAGTAGTCCGCGGCGGTGAAGTCGCTGTGAAACTGGGCCGCGGTGGGATAAGAGGTATAGCGTGGGCCGGCGGTGTCGTAACGGCGGATCAGCTGCGTGTTAAATTCCAGTGACTGGTACACGGCGGCATACCCTCCTGTGATAAAAATGGGGCATTATACAGAAATCCCGTATTGATATCATGGTATTTTAACCCATTGTTTATATGAAAAATATGGAGAAATTGAGGAGATATTCCGGGCCATTCCGGCAGGGCGGCGCGCGCCCGGGATGACCATGGCTGCCGTGCCCACCGGCGTCAGAACCAGCCTCTGCGTTTGAAGTAATAGAGCATCAAAGCCACGACACTCAGCATGATCACCCACACCATGGGATAGCCGAAATACCAGTGCAGCTCGGGCATGGCCCACGGGCTTTTTGCGTTGTCGCCGAAGTTCATACCGTACACGCCGGTGATGAATGTCAGCGGGATGAAAATGGTGGAGATGACCGTCAGCACGCGCATCACATCATTGAGTCGGTTGCTGACGCTGGACAGGTACAGGTCTACCATGCCGGTGGTCATGTCCCGGTAGGTCTCCAGCAGATCCAGGATCTGCACGGTATGGTCATAGCAGTCGCGGTAGTAGACCTTGTTCCCGTCGCGGATCAACCCGCCCTCATCGCGTACCACGGCGTTGACGACCTCACGCTGTGGCCACAGCATGCGGCGCATGAACAACAGGTCGCGCTTGATATCATAGAGGGTGTGCAGGGTCCCCTGTGTCGGCTTTTCAAGGAGCTCCTGCTCCAGGTCCTCCAACGCGCCGCCGAACCACTCGATGACGGGAAACCCGCCGTCGATGACCACGTCGATCAACGCATACAACAGGTAGTCCGCGCCGCGGGAGCGGATGCGCCCGGTGGGTTGGCGCAGGCGCTTGCGCACCGGATCGAACGGATCATCATCGCCTTCGTGAAAGCTGATGACATAGTTCTCCCCCAGGAACAGGCTCACCTGTTCGCTGCGTGCACGATCGTCATAGATTCGCGCATGACTCAGAATGACGAACATCTGTTCCTCGAAGACGTCCGCCTTGGGCCGCTGACCGGTGTTGGTCACGTCCTCCAGGGCCAGGGGGTGCAGGCTGAACAGCTCGCCCAGGTGGCGCAGGGTGTCCGGCGCGGCGTTGCCTTGGATGTGTATCCAGGTGATGGTGGATTGCTTGAGGTAGG
>CAYXAX010000285.1:0-2813 GCA_964463055.1 uncultured Gammaproteobacteria bacterium
GGTCCTTGGTAATGTACTCCAGGGTGTCATGCCTCCAGCCCATGTTCCACTTCATGCTGAAGCCTAGGCCTCCTACCCAGGTGGGGCGGGACACCATGGGCCACGCGGTGGACTCCTCAGCGATGATAAAGACCCCCGGCTGCTGGCCATGGGTGACCTGATTCAGCTCGCGCAGGAAGCTGATGGCCTCGAGGTTTTCGTTGCCGCCATAGATGTTGGGCAGCCAGTCGCCCTGTTCCCGCGAGTAATCCAGGTACAGCATGGAGGCCACTGCGTCCACGCGCAGGCCGTCGATGTGGAATTCCTCCAGCCAGTACAGTGCGTTGGACAGCAGGTAGTTTTTGACCTCGTTACGGCCATAGTTGAATATCAGAGTGCCCCAGTCGCGGTGTTCCCCGCGGCGCGGGTCTTCGTGTTCGTAGAGGGCGCTGCCGTCGAACCACGCCAGGCCATGCTGGTCCTTGGGGAAGTGTCCAGGGGTCCAGTCCAGCAGCACGCCGATATCGTGTTGATGGCAGTAATCCACGAAGTAGCGGAAATCGTCGGGTGAACCGAAACGACTGGTGGGGGCGTAGTATCCAATGGTCTGATACCCCCACGAACCGTCGAACGGGTGCTCCATGATGGGCAGCAGCTCGATGTGGGTGAATCCCAGCTTCTGCACATAGTCCACCAGGCGGTGGGCCAGTTCCCGGTAGCTGAGAAAGCCGCCGCTGTCGGTGCGCTGCCAGGAGCCCAGGTGAACTTCATAGGTGGACATGGGCCGGTGCATCCACGGCTCGCCGGCGCGGCGCTGCAGCCAGGCATCATCGGTCCACTCATAGTCCCTGTCTGAACACACCATGGAGGCGGTGCTGGGGCGCAGTTCATACTGCCGGCCATAGGGATCGCTTTTTAAGTGCAGACTGCCGTAATGACGGTTGCGGATTTCATACTTGTACAGCGTTCCCTCATTCAGCCCCGGAATGAACAGTTCCCACACACCGCTGCCGCCCAGGGAGCGCATGGGGTGAAAACGACCGTCCCACTGATTGAAATCGCCGACGACGCTGATGCGCTCGGCATTGGGCGCCCACACGGCGAACAGGACACCGTGTACGCCGTCCACCAGCCGCGGGTGGCTGCCGAGAAAACGGTAGGCATGCCAGTGATGACCCTCGCCGAACAGGTAGATGTCGTAGTCGGACAGCTGGGGCGGAAAGCAGTACGGGTCATAGTTGACGTGGGTATTGCCCCAGTTGTCGGTCCATACCAGCCGGTAGCGCTCGGGGATGATGCCCTGGCGCCCGCGCCACTCAAACAGGTCCGTGCCCTCGAGGCGCTGCATGGTCTGATCGATGTCGACGATCATCACCTCCCGGGCGCCGGGCAAGTGGGCGCGCACCAGCTCGCCTGTGCCGTCCGGGTGTTTACCCAGTACGGCAAAAGGGTTATGGTGTTGGCCATGAAGGATCCGCTGCAGTTCGGGATCAATCATCTCGGGCGGCACGCTCAGTCGATTTCCTTCCATGCGTAATCTCCCCCGTATTCGTCCATTCAGTATGGGCAGTTCATGATGATCACTGCCCGGTGGGTTTTCAATCAATTTTAATGATAGGATACTAAAATTGCTATCACCGGGACAAAACCACGTCAAATCTCCAGCGAGCCGGTCGTGAAGTGAAGCAGGGCCAAGGGAATATGGATTCCAGCGATAAGAATGACAGCCTGCGCAGGGCGGGGCGAACCGAGCGTTTTGTCAGCCGTTTAACCCAGAGCACGCTGGCGGTGATCCTTGCCGGCGGCCGCGGCTCGCGCCTCAAACACCTGACGTTGTGGCGCGCCAAGCCCGCCGTGCACTTCGCCGGCAAGTTCCGAATTATCGATTTCCCCCTCTCCAATTGCGTCAACTCCGGTGTGCGCCGCATCGCCGTGCTGACACAGTACAAGGCCCACTCCCTGATACGCCACATCCAACAGGGCTGGAACTTCCTGCGCGGCGAGCTGGGGGAGTACGTGGAGCTCATCCCCGCCCAGCAACGCATCGAGACCTCCTGGTACGCCGGGACCGCCGACGCCGTGTTACAGAATCTGGACATCATCTATGCCCACAACCCGGAATACGTGCTGGTGCTGGCCGCCGATCATATCTACAAAATGGACTACGGCCCGATGATCGCCTATCACGTGGCCAAACGGGCTGACCTGACCGTGGGCTGTTTCGAATCCCCCGTGGAGCGCGCCAGGGAGTTCGGCGTCATGACCGTGGACGACGACTCGCGCATCGTCAAGTTCGAGGAAAAACCCGACCACCCGCGACCCATGCCGGGGTCCGATGATATGGCCCTGGTGTCCATGGGCATCTATGTCTTCAACGCGCGGTTTCTGTATGAGCAGCTCATCAAGGACGCCGACATACCATCATCGTCCCACGACTTCGGCAAGGACATCATCCCGGCGGTGATCGACCGCTACCGCGTCATGGCCTATCCGTTCCGCGACGCCACCGGGGCCACGGCCTATTGGCGTGACGTGGGGACCGTGGATGCCTTCTGGGAGGCCAACCTGGAGCTGATCGGCGTCACCCCGGAGCTCAATCTCTATGACAAGGACTGGCCCATCTGGACTTATCAACCCCAGCTGCCGCCGGCGAAATTCGTGTTTGATGACGATGATCGGCGCGGCATGGCCGTGGACTCCATGGTGTCCGGCGGGTGCATCATCGCCGGCGGCAAGGTGCATCACTCCCTGTTGTTCTCCAATGTTTACGTGCGGGCCAGGGCCTATGTGCGCGATTGCGTGGTGATGCCGGACGTGGAGATCGGCGAGGATTG
>CAYXAX010000286.1:0-2798 GCA_964463055.1 uncultured Gammaproteobacteria bacterium
TCGATAAGGCCTCCCAGCGATATCAGGCGGACGTGGTACTGGTAGGCCGGGTTTACCAACCTCAGCCGGGGACGTGGCAGGGGCGTTGGACCCTTTACGAGGGACATAACAGCCACAATTGGGACGTGGATGGGGCTGATATCAATGATGTGGTCCTGCAGGGCATTGACGGCCTTGCGGATACCCTTGCCGGGCAGTTTGCACAAGTGATCAGCGAGACAGTCAAGGACTCGGCCATGCTGGAGGTGACCGGGGTGACGTCCATCGATGACTACGCCCGGGTGGTCAATTACCTTGGCGGCCTGGAGTCGGTGGCGCAGGTGCAGGTGCAGCAGGTGGCGGGGGACGATCTGACCCTTCAGCTTTCCCTGTTAAGCGATCCCGCCGGGGTGGTTCAACACATTGCCTTGGGCACGACCCTCCAGCAGGTACCGCCTGCCGTCGGGACGCCGCCGTCAACAGGAGATTCTGTCTTAGTGTATCGGTTGTTACCGTGACACGCCGCGATCTGCCCAACATTATCAGCGTACTGCGTCTGCTTATTGTCATCCCGTTGATTTATATGCTGTTACGGGAGAACTACCGCATGGCGCTGGTATTGTTCGCCGTCGCCGGTATCTCCGATGCCCTGGACGGGTATATCGCCAAGCGCTACAGCTGGACCAGCCGGGTCGGCTCCATACTTGACCCGGTGGCGGACAAGACCCTGTTGGTTTGCACGTATGTCACCCTGGGTGTGTCGGATCACCTGCCCGTGTGGCTGGTGCTGGTGGTTATTCTCAGGGATCTGGTGATATTTACCGGGGCACTGGCCTACCACTTTCTGATCGGAAAATACGAACTGCGGCCAACCCTGTTGAGCAAGATAAATACCTTTGCGCAAATTATTTTGGCGCTGGCCGTGGTGATGTCCATGGACGTGTTCCAGATACCCAGGGAGCTCATACAGCTGATGATCTATATCGTGCTGGCCACGACGGTGATCAGCGGCGTGGATTATCTGTTTAATTGGGGTTATCAGGCGGTCAGGTCGCGTTCGGGGAAGCATTACGGGTGAGACGGTTGCGCGTTTCGAGTTTCGGGTCCCGGGCTGAAACATCACCATTGTGCCTGGATGTTGATGTGTCATGAGCCTTCAATTACCGCTTAATATCACCTTGCGGGATGATGCCACGCTGGCGAACTACTACACCGGTGATAATGAAGAAGTGGTGGCGCATCTGGGCGGCGCCGGCGAGCGCGGCGGGGATGTACCCGTTTATCTCTGGGGCGCGCGCGGCGCGGGTAAGAGCCATTTGCTCCAGGCGGTGTGTCATATGGCCGGCGCCCGGGGCGGCACGGCGGCGTACCTTCCCCTGAAGCAGGTCAAGGCGCTATCCCCGTCGCTCACGGAGGGCCTGGAGCTGCTGGATGCCGTATGCGTTGATGACGTCCAAATCATTGCCGGTGACGCCCGCTGGGAGACAGCGTTGTTTCATCTATTCAATCGCTGCCGTGAACACGGTGTGCATATGGTCTACAGCGGCGAGGCCGCGCCTGGCGGTTTGGCGCTGGGTCTGGCCGACCTGGCGTCACGCCTGGCAGGGGGACTGGTGTTCCATATAAAGCCATTGAGTGATGAGCACATCATGTCCGCGCTGCAGCTGCGCGCGGCGCGGCGCGGGATCGAGCTGCCCATGGAAGTGGCCCGCTACCTGCTGCACCGCTGCGAGCGTGATATGACCACGCTGGCGGCGGTGCTGGAGCAGCTCGACCACGCCTCGCTGGCCGCCCAGCGGCGGCTGACCATCCCTTTTGTCAGGGAGTGGTTATGAGCGGATTGCCCGAGTCATTGCGTGACCAGATACGCGATGACGTCGCCCGCGCGCTGGCCGAGGACATCGGCGCCGGGGATCTCACCGCGAACCTGATCCCCGAGACCGCCCATGCCCGCGCAGCGGTGATGTGTCGCGAGCGCGCGGTATTATGCGGCAGCGCCTGGTTCGATGCGGTGTTCCGCCAACTCGATCCGCGCATAAACGTGGAGTGGCGGCTGGACGATGGCGACTTTACCGCCGCGGGCGAGGCGGTGTGCAGCCTGCATGGCCCGGCCCGTGGCATACTCAGTGGCGAGCGCACCGCCCTGAATTTTCTACAGGCCATGTCCGGTACCGCCACCCTGGCGAATACCTATGCGCGGGCGGTTGAAGGCTTTTCAGTGGAACTCCTGGACACGCGCAAAACCCTGCCTGGGCTGCGCGCCCTGCAGAAATACGCCGTGGTATGCGGCGGCTGCCGTAATCACCGCCAGGGTCTGTATGATGCCGTCCTGATCAAGGAAAACCACATAATGGTGCTCGGCGGCGTTGGCAAGGCGGTGGCGGCGGCCCGTCGCGCCTACCCGGCGGTGACGGTGGAGATCGAGGTGGAGACGGTGGTGCAGCTGGCGCAGGCCGTGGAGGCCGGCGCTGACATCGTATTATTGGACAATTTCACTATTGAGGCGCTGCGCGATGCCGTGGCCTTGAACGCCGGCCGGGCACGTCTTGAGGTCTCCGGCGGTGTGAATCTCGACACCGTGCGCGGCATCGCGGCCACCGGCGTGGACCGCATTTCCATCGGCGCCCTGACCAAGGACGTGCGCGCCGTGGATTTCTCCATGCGCATCGAAATGCAGTAGCCATGAACCGGGTTAGCGGGGTGTTGAAAAACACCCCGCTAAGGCGGCGCAGCGAGTTGAAAAAGGCCGGGGAGGGACTTTTTCAACATTCTGTTAGGGTTTTTTCTCTAACCCGGAACTCGAAACCCGCAACTCGGAA
>CAYXAX010000287.1:0-2795 GCA_964463055.1 uncultured Gammaproteobacteria bacterium
CTTGCCGAAGGGATCGTGATGCTGAGATCGGTATTGAAACCCCTCACCCTTGGACGGGAGGGTAAATTGAAGAAGCGAATATCGATGGGACCGGGTCGCCCACGCTCGGATGGTAATGATTTGAGCTCGACCCGCGAACCCTGCGGCGAAGTCGAGCCAAACGCACGATGTGTATCGCTGCTGTGCCCCCTAGCGCGTCGTATCCTTACTGATGGCTTTCGCGGCACACCCAGCTTCCCCTGAAATACTGGCTGGATGAGGTCTGTCATTATCTTTCTGCCCTCAGATCTATGCCTCTTTAGATTCATTCTTATAAATGGCCCGGCTGGCAGTCCCCTATTTTGTATGGAACCCCTCTCGCCAACCGGCATCTGTTCAAAGACCAGAATTAAACCCACTTCGGACTACCCTGCCGGGTATTTACTATATCGACCTCTCAAATGTAATTTTTAGGGAAAAACAAACAATATAAGCAACAAATTCACCAGCTTACGCTATGTTATTGTATCGGATGCCAAATTGTACCCCGCTTAAACTAACAAATTAGTAACACCTGATTCGCAGCGTTGAAAACCGTTTCTGCCGCTAATTTGCCATCTTAAATGTCATTTACAGCGAATCTTGTATTGCGAAGGGACAACAGCGCCTTCTATTTTGGTAAATAAGTACCAAAAAATCGCATTTATCGAAGACAATGCCGCAGCAAATTCGATGTAATCGGGGATAAAACGGTTCGTCACGCGATTTTGTTCATCTACGCCGCCATCAGTTGATTTCCTTACCCTCCACGACCGCACAAGCAGAGGCCATGCATGCAGCGATATCCGTTATTCCGCATAGGCCGGGAGGCTGGTGTGATTGCAGAAACACCCGTGGCTGACTGTATTATCTGCTTTTAGCGGCGCGCCTGATTACGCAGACGGCATTTCTCTGTGGGATTGAATTAGGCACTGTCCCGCTTGCTCAGACGCGGATTCAGTCTATGCTCTAACATATGTCCTCATTCTCAATATGGAGTGAATACGTATGACTTCATTCACCCTGCTCGCCGCATAAGTCACAATTTTCGGTGGACCGAAAAATGCGCCCCCCGTACCGCCCCATAGACGATGCGCCCCACGAGCGTAACCAGCGGCGTACGGTATCCATAATTTAAACCCATGAAACCCGAGGGCTCCAGCCGGCGTCCGTCTCCGAGGCCGTCGTATTCGGTGGCGATGTGGGGTGCACTGCGGGCAGCAACGGCAGTATCACCACCAGCAGTCATATGCCGCGGATCAGTCCGACCAGTCCACCAAACCAGAACCCGGCCACCCCCATGCGCATAAAGATGAGCAGATACCGCAGCGCGAACAGTCATCCGCCGATAGTGACACCGGTATCGCCGGAATAGGATCGGTTTGCCGCTTGAGGGACAGACGTGTGCTGCCTCCGCCTGCGTGATTTACAGCATTGGCGGGCGGTATAGAAAATACACCAGGACGTGAGGTGGGCTTAGCTGTGCGGAGACGGCACGTACACCACGGCGGGTAGTCGGACGAAAATCACGCGATCATGAAGCAGGATAATCTTGCCGGGAACTGGTTATACATTAAACCCCGCCGCACGCAGCTGGCTCTTGGCCTCCAGTGCCAGGGTCGCCATTTCCAGGTCGAACTCCCAGTCGTAGGTACGTACAGTCACGGACGACAGGTCCACGTGCAGGTCATGGTAGGGCTCGTCGGCGTAGATCTTGGTATGGCGCGTCTCGGCAATGCTCACGGACAGATCAGGCCAGATCTCGTTGAACAGGTTCTCCTCACGGGTCAGTGACCAGCCGTCGATGAGTTTGTAGCGCGGCGGCAGGCCGGTGAAGGCGTCGGCGGTGCCGGTCTGATGGCGGCCGGTGCTCTCGTCGATGTGGTCGGTGTGGATGTAGACCACAAGCTTGGGTTCGTGCTTGAGGATTTCCGGGGTAACGTTCACCTCCGATGGCATCCACGAAGAAAACGCCACGTCGAAGGGAAAGTCGATGTCCGCGATCTTCATGGTGCGCAGTTCATAGAGGGCCGGGTCGTAGAAGTCCGGGATCTGGTTGGGCTTGTCGTCCGGGTCGCGGATACCGATGACCTTGACGCCCTCGCGGGCCAGCAGCGTACCGATGAAGCCGTTGCGGGCGTGCAGGTCCACGATCACCGGGTTTTCCGATACCGCCTTGGCGTAGCGGGCGATCTTCAGTATCTCGTAGCGCAGCGGATAGTAGTGGGCGATGGTCGGTCCGTTCGCGGCCGGGTCGCGGTCGGGGTTGCTGAACACCAGGCAATGCAGCGGCAGTTCCGTGATGCGCTCGTCGAAGGGCTTGTCGGGGTGCCATGCCGGGTGAGTGCGTTCCTGGAATTCGATGATGCGGTTGAACATGCTGTCCGTGAAGGAATCCATGTTGCGCAGGATTTCGTACTTGGAATGGTCGATGTCCGCACCGGGATTGCTGAAGTCGTCGTTCATAGGACTGCTCGATTATGCTGCGGTGTGATATTGGCGGCTGAGTTCGTGCACCGTGTCGATCATGACCTTGACGTGTTCCGGATCGATCTTGGGGTGCACGCCGTGACCCAGGTTGAAGACGTGGCCGGGGCCCGGGCCGTAGCTGGCCAGTACCGCGGCCACCTCGTCGCGGATGCGCCGCGGCGAGGCGTACAAAATATTGGGGTCCATGTTGCCCTGCAGGGCCACCCTGCCATCCACCCGGGCGCGGGCGGTGGACAGGTCCGTGGTCCAGTCCACGCCCAGGGCGTCGCAGCCGCTGGCGGCCATGA
>CAYXAX010000288.1:0-2745 GCA_964463055.1 uncultured Gammaproteobacteria bacterium
TGAGAATGATAAAAAACAATAACGCCGTTGCGACGCTTTTCTTGGGGGTTATCTTAGGGCTGACGGTCTACGGCGCTGTGTACGAGACACACAGCCCGCGGGGAGGCGGCCTATCCGGGCAACCGTTGCATAACGCGCACGCGGCCGTCGCCGCTCGCGATACTGTCTATCATCGCCTGCCGCTTTATTTCGAGGCCAACCGCGGCCAGGCGCCCACATCGGTGCGTTTCCTGTCCCGCGGTCCGGATTACGGCCTGTATCTGACGTCATCGGGACCGGTGCTTGCTTTGTACCATAACCGGCTGTCCGCCGCTCCCGCGCTGGTGCGCATGAAGCTGATGGGGTCCAGCGACGCCGTACGGATGAGCGGACGCCACCGCCAGCGCGGCACGGTGAATTACATCAAAGGCAATGACCCGCGGCACTGGCACCGCGGTGTCCCGGTGTACGGACAAGTGGCCTATTCCTCCGTGTATCCCGGCATCGACATGGTTTTTCACGGACGCACGGATCAGCTTGAGTACGACTTCAAAGTGGCCCCCAACGCGGACCCGGGCGCCATACGCATGGCGTTCAGCGGCGTCGATACCATGCGCCTGGACCGGGCCGGCCGGCTGCACCTGATCACCCGCCAGGGTGAGGTGATACAACAGGCGCCGGTGGCCTATCAGATGATCGGCGGCGCCCGCCATCCGGTGGCCAGCCGCTACGTGATGCATGCCGATCAGCAGGTCGCGTTTGCAGTAGCCGGCTACGACCCCCGCCGGGCGCTGATCATCGACCCGATATTGAGTTTTTCCACTTTTTTCGGCGGCGGCGGAGATGACCGCGGCTGGGCCGTTGCCCGCGATGCCACCGACGACAGTATCTACGTTACCGGGCGCACGGCGTCCATCGATTTTCCCGCCACCCTCGGGGACACCAATTGCGGCAGCGCCGTCGACTGCAGGCAGAATCAGATCACCGATACCTTCACTGGCGCCACTCTGGATGCCAGCAAGTGGACGGCGATCGGGAGTGTGACCCAAAACGACAACCTCACCGTGACCACCGCGGCGGCCGCGAATGATCGCGCCGGTGTTACCACCACGGCGACGCTGCAAAGCAACTTCGACGCCCATGTCTCGTTGTCCGGCCTGAACGAGGCCAGCAAACTAACGGGCATCGCAGTACATGTTGGTTTGAGCACCTATACCTTTGAAGTGTCATCCTCAACGAGCAATCAGGATTACACGTTCGCGGATGGCAGCAGCTGCACCGGCACTACTGCCATCGCGACCAGCGCGGCGAACTTCGAGGGTACCGCCGAGCTGCGTGTGGTGCGCACCGGCACCACCCTGTCGTTCATGGCCTACTCCCCGGCCAATCCCATCCTTAAGACCTACGTCCTGGTGGGGACTTGTTCCGGGGTGTCCAGCGCGGACGCCACACTGCAGCTCTTTACCGAGACCGCGGACGGGACCGCCAAGACCTCGGTGTTCGACGATTTCTACGCCACCGAGAGCAACGGCTCCCCCGACGCCTTCGTCATGCGCCTGGACAACGGCGGCACCAGTCTGTCCTATGCCACCTACCTGGGCGGGTCCAATGAAGACGAGGGCCTGGCCGTTGCCGCCGGCGGGGGCGCCGCCTACGTCACGGGGCGGACGTACTCCGCGGACTTTCCCGTCACGGCGGGCGCTTACGATACTCAGTGTCCCGATACCAACGGAGACGGACAGTGCGACAACGGCGCCGATGCCTTCGTGGCCAAGCTCGATAGTGCCGGGAGCGTGGCGTATGCCACCTACCTGGGGGGGTGTTACGACGACGCGGCCAACGCCATCGCGGTGGATGCCGGCGGCAACGCCTACGTGGGCGGATACACCGAATCTGCACCGGACACCGCCACCTCCTCCACCAACGCCACCTGCGTGGATGAATTCCCATTGGTGAACGCCATCCAGAGCGCCAACAAGGGCAGGAAGGACGCCTTCGTCACCAAGCTCAACGCCACCGGCACCGCGTTGATCTATTCCACCTTCCTCGGCGGCGCCTACGCCGACGAGGTGCTGGGCATCGCCGTCTCAAGCGGTGGCGAGGCCTATGTCACCGGTTATACCGCCTCCAGCGACTTCCCCCTGGTCAATCCACTGCAGCCAGCCATGGGCAGCACAACCAGTTATGACGCCTTCGTCGCCGAAATCAACGCCGCGGGCAACGCCCTGGTTTATTCCACTTATCTGGGTGGATCGGCCTATGACTACGGCCAAAGTATCGCCGTGGACAGTGCCGGCAATGCATATGTCGCGGGTTGGACCCGCTCCACCGATTTCCCCACGGCCTCACCCATACAGTCCGCCAACGGTGGGAGCTACGATGCATTCGTCTCCAAGCTCAACCCGGCCGGCTCGGCGCTGATCTATTCCACCTATCTGGGCGGCGTGGATACTGAGGAGGCTCAGGGGATCGCGGTGGACGCCGGCGGCAATGCGGCCATCACCGGCTACACCACATCGCAGGACTTTCTCATATCGCTGCTGCGCGATGTGCGCCCCGATCTGGTCGCGCCGCTGACCACCCTGAACAACCTGGACAACTATGTCATGAACAATCTGTCCACGGATGACCTGGCCCAGGCGCTGGTGCAGCTTGATACCTCCCTGGACCTGACCGCCATGCAGGCCCTCACACGCAGCGACCTGATCGGCCGCATCTTCACCGAGGTGAACGGCGACCTGGTCAGTGACCTCAACGCCATTCAGA
>CAYXAX010000289.1:0-2717 GCA_964463055.1 uncultured Gammaproteobacteria bacterium
TCGGCGTCTTGAGCAGCTCCACTTCGGTACGCTGGATCAAATCGCCGATGTAATAGATATTCTCAGCCTTCAGGCAATTGGCGGAACGCACGGTCAACTCCAGATCGTCAACCGGGCGCAGCAGGATGGGATCGATTTCCGCTTCCTGGGTGGTAGATTCCACCTTCTCGTCACCCTTGAGGTCGACGAACACGGACAGCTGATCACGCAGGATGCCGGCGCTGCGGCGGATGGCCTCTTCGGCATCGATGCTGCCGTCGGTCTCCAGGTCGATGATCAGCTTGTCCAGGTCGGTGCGCTGCTCCACACGGGCGCGCTCCACGCTGTAGGCGACACGCCGCACGGGGCTGAATGACGCATCCAGCTGCAGCTTGCCGATGACATGGCCTTCGCTGCCCAGAGTACGGTTGCTGGACGGCTGGTAACCACGTCCCTTGGCAATCTTCAACGTCATCCTCAGATCACCGGCATCGGTCAGGTTGGCGATGACGTGATCCGGGTTGATGATCTCCACGTCGTGGCTCAGCTCAATGTCCTTGGCGTACACAGTCCCCGGCCCCTTCTTCTTCAGGGTCAGGGTCGCCTCGTCACGCTCGTGCATGAGGACCGATACCCCCTTCAGATTGAGGAGGATGTCAACCACGTCTTCCTGTACGCCTTCGATGGTGGTGTATTCGTGTAGGACATTCTCGATCTCGACTTCAACCACCGCGCACCCCGGCATGGACGACAGCAATATGCGCCGCAGCGCGTTGCCAAGGGTATGGCCAAATCCCCGCTCGAGAGGTTCAATAACGATCTTCGCGTGGGTATCGCTGAGCTTTTGAACGTCAACTAAACGAGGTTTCAGGAAATCATATGTAGCACTTTGCATGAGATACCCTCTTTCCGATTATCCAGGGCTCCACTCCAAGCAGTGATTACTTGGAATAAAGCTCGACGACCAGCTGCTCTTTAATCTCCGCCGGCAGATCGCTGCGCTCGGGCCGTGCCTTGAACACGCCCTGCTTCTTGGCGGTGTCCACATCCAGCCACTCGGGGAAACCGCGCTGCTGCGCCAGGTCCAGAGCAGCCTGCACGCGCAGCTGATTGGTCTTGTCATCGCGAATGGCGATGACGTCACTCGGCATCACTTGGTAGCTGGGAATATTGACCTTCTTGCCGTTTACGGTCACCGCGTTGTGGCGCACCAGCTGGCGTGCCTCGCTGCGCGAGGAACCAAACCCCATGCGGTACACCACGTTGTCCAGGCGGCACTCGAGCAGCTGTAACAGATTGGCGCCGGTGGAGCCTTTGCGCTTGTCGGCCGACTGGTAGTAATTGCGGAATTGCGACTCCAGCAGGCCGTAGATGCGGCGCAGCTTCTGCTTTTCACGCAGCTGTGCGGCGTAGTCGGAGAAGCGCGGACGCTTCTGACCGTGCTGCCCCGGGGGGAAGTTACGCTTCTCCACCGGGCACTTGGAGGTATAGCACTTGTCGCCCTTGAGGAAGAGTTTTTCCCCCTCGCGGCGGCACAAACGACACTTGGGACCAATATATTTTGCCATAATCTTACTTTTACTCAGACGCGCCGTTTCTTCGGGGGGCGGCAACCGTTGTGGGGGATCGGGGTCACGTCGCTGATATTGGCGATCTTGAACCCGGCGGCGTTTAACGCACGCACTGCGGACTCACGGCCGGGACCAGGTCCCTTGACCAGCACATCCATGTTCTTCATGCCAAACTCCTTGACCACGTTTGCCGCCTTGTCAGCCGCCACCTGGGCAGCGAACGGCGTGCTCTTGCGGGAACCCTTGAACCCGCAACTGCCCGCCGACGACCACGCCAGGGCGCGGCCCTGACGATCGGTGATGGTAATGATGGTGTTATTGAATGAGGCATAAATATGAGCGATCCCGTCGGATACGCTCTTTTTCACGCGTTTGCGCTGCCGTGTAGTCGCCTTGGCCATACCTTTACTGAATCCTCCGTACCGTCAAGCCGGTCATAAGTGACAAATCCCGTGAACCGCGCATATCAACGCCGGATCGCCCGACGCGGACCCTTACGCGTGCGCGCGTTGGTGCGGGTCCGTTGGCCGCGCACCGGCAGACCGCGTCGGTGGCGAATGCCGCGGTTGCAGCCTAGATCCATCAGGCGCTTTATGTTCATGGAGATCTCACGGCGCAAATCGCCTTCCACCTTGACCTTGGCGATTTCGGTGCGGATTGCCTCCAATTCACCCTCGGAGAGATCCTTGACCTTGGCGTCGGGGCGTATGCCCGCGCCGGCGCAGATCTCTCGAGCGCGCGTACGACCAATGCCGTATATCGACGTTAATGCGATAACGGTATGTTTATGAACAGGAATATTGATGCCCGCGATGCGTGCCATAATTACCAACCAAAAAACTAAGTATTTTAACTAGTTATAGGAAAAAATCAATATGTTTAACCTTGCCGCTGCTTGTGCCGGGCGTCGGAACAGATGACGCGTACGGCACCGCGACGCCGGATAATCTTGCAGTGACGACACAGCTTCTTCACAGATGCACTTACTTTCATAACAACCTCACTCCCAACAAATTCAACGCAATACCCCGGCCCTGCCGTGGCCCTTCAGGTTCGCCTTTTTCATCAGGCTGTCGTACTGGTGGGACATCAGATGGGCCTGGACCTGGGCCATGAAATCCATCACCACCACCACAACGATCAGCAGGGACGTGCCGCCGAAATAAA
>CAYXAX010000290.1:0-2715 GCA_964463055.1 uncultured Gammaproteobacteria bacterium
TCATCTGCTCGGCCAGGTAGCGGATCTTGACGGGCTCGCCCATGTTGAGGACGAAGATCTCTCCGCCCTGCCCCATGACACCGGACTGCATGATCAACAGGCACGCCTCCGGGATCGTCATGAAATAGCGGCTCACCGCCTCGTGGGTGACCGTTACCGGCCCGCCCGCATCAATCTGCTTCTGAAACAGCGGTATCACGCTGCCCGCCGAGCCCATGACATTGCCGAACCGCACGGTGATAAAGCGTGTCTGAGATCGTGCGTTCATGGCCTGGCAATAGAGCTCCGCGATGCGCTTGCTGGCGCCCATGACGTTGGTGGGATTGACCGCCTTGTCCGTGGAGATCAACACGAACGTCCCGCAGCCGTGACGCCCGGCCGCCTCGGCCACGTTGCGGGTGCCGAATACGTTGTTGAGCACCGCCTCGCGGGCCTGCCCCTCGAGTATCGGCACGTGCTTGTAGGCGGCGGCGTGAAAGACCACCTCCGGGTGATACACGGACATGACGTGATCGACGCTTACCTCGTCGCAGACATTGCCCAGGCAGGCGTTCAACTTGAGCTGTGGATGCTTGCTGCGCAGCTCCATTTCGATATTGTAGAGATTGAACTCGCTGTGCTCCAAGAGCACCAGGGACGCCGGGCCAAGCCGGGCGATCTGCCGGCACAGCTCGGACCCGATGGAACCGCCGCCGCCGGTGACCAGCACCGTCTTGCCGGCAAGCCCCTGGCTGATGCTCTGCCAGTCCAACGCCACCGGCTCGCGGCCCAGCAGGTCCTCGATGGCCACGTTGCGCAGTTCGCTCAGGCTTGCCCGCCCGGAGACCAGATCCTGCATCCTGGGCAGCGTCCTGAACGGGATGCCGCTGCGGTCGCAGATCTCAACCACGCGGCGCATCTGATCGTTGTTGGCCGATGGCATGGCGATGATCAGCACCTCGGGCGCGAAATCCTCCGCTACCCTGGGAAGCGCATCGATGGTGCCCAGAATGGAAATGCCGCGCACCTTGCCCCGCCGCAGCCTGGGGTTGTCGTCGAGAAACCCCACCGGCAGGTAGCCGGTATCACGCAGCATATCCCTGGCCAACATCTCCCCGCTGGCGCCGGCCCCGAGGATCAAGGCGCGCTTGCGCCCCCCCACGTCGTGCAGGCGCAGGCCGTGCTCCTTCCACATGCGATAAACCAGCCGCGGCGCCGAGAGTAAAAAGGTGAGAAGAAGCGGATAGAGAATCAGCGTGGAGCGCGGCACGCCGTGCAGGCGATTAAGCAGAAACAGGGACACGCCCGCCACCAGCGATCCAAGCACCACGGCCCGCGTGATGTTCCAGAAGTCGGGGATGCTGGCGAAGCGCCACAGCCCTCGATACAGGCCGGTAATCCGCAGGATAATCCCCTGCGCGATGACCACCACGGGCAGCCCCGCCAACAACGAGACAACCGCATCGGGGGGCATGGCAAAGTTATAACGGATTAGATACGCGAGCCCCCACGCGATGGCCACCATGCATAAGTCGTGAAGGGCGATGATAAATCGTCGGCTCATGGGATTCCCGTCCTACGGCTGCGCCGCCGTGCTACGCCATCTGCGCTGTACCGCCAGCCATGCCATCCAGCCGCCCGCCGCCACCGCACCCAGCAGCCACGTTTGCAGCGCGGGGTACATCACAGCCAGCCCGGCAAGGGGCAGCAGCACCAGCAGGTTGACGGCCAGCACCGCCAGGGTGACCCCGCGATGGGAGAAGCCCGATTGGACAGCCCGCTGGTAGGCATGGGTGCGATGGGCAGTATACCACCGCTCGCCGCCAGCCACCCGCCTGGCCAGGGTGAACGAGGCATCGCCGATGAATACCCCCAGCAGAATCACCCATGTCAGCAGCGGCACCGCCCCCGCGCGTTCCCCGGCGATGGCGAGCACCGCAAAGCAAAACCCGATCAACCCGCTGGCCACGTCACCCATGAAGATGCGCGCCGGCGGCCAGTTCCACACCAGAAACCCCGCCGCCGCCGCCGCCAGCACCGCCGCCGTCAAGGCCAGGCCGGGCGCCCCCGACCACCACAGCAGCAGGGCGCCGCCGCCGCCCACCGTCACCGCCTCGCTACCCGCCAGACCGTCGATACCGTCCATGAAGTTGTAAAGATTGGTAAGCCACACGATGCCGACCACCGCCGCCAACGACCCGGCCCACCCCAGTGATACAGCAGAACCGTTGACCATCACACCGGGAAAGCCGCCAAGGACAGACACCGCCCAGCCCGCCGCGATGAACTGCACCACGGCACGCCACGCCGGCGACACCGGCCGGTGATCGTCCACCCAGCCGACGGCGGAGACCGCAATACCGCCACCGATCAGCGCCGCCGCCACCCGGCTGCTCACCAGCCCCCACCACCCCAGCAGCGCCACCACGGCGAAAACAACCACCGCGATGGACAGCCCGCCCCCGCGGGGCGTCGGCGCGGTATGGGAGCTGCGTTCGTTTGGCACGTCAAGGATGGCGCGACGCAAGGCATAGCCGCGCACCAACCCGGTCAACACCAGCGCCGCGACGAAACTGGAGAACAGCAGCAGCACGACTTCACCGGATGTCAGAGATGTATTTGTCATTGGTCAGCCTATATTCTTCCGTGGGGAGAGCGCAGCATAAAGACCGGTGAAAAAGCAGCACATCGCCTTTTTAATCCCCCTCATCCTGACCTTCTCCCTGAGAGGGAGAA
>CAYXAX010000291.1:0-2708 GCA_964463055.1 uncultured Gammaproteobacteria bacterium
ACGCTGCCCACCGTCTGGCCCTGCAGGGCGTTGCTGGTGGTGAGGATGGGGCTCTTGCGAAAATCCAAGGTGACGTTGAAGCTGGTCCTGTCCGGCAGGATCCAGTTGCCGAAGACGAAAAACGTGTTCAGTGCATTGAAATAGACGTCGTAATCCAGCAGGGCAAACAGGGAGCGGTTTGCCTGGGAGTAACGCAGTTCACTGCCCACCGCCTGCCTGTCGGTCAACCCGCCCACGGTCTGATTGATGAAAAACGTATTCACATCAACGCCGTTGGCGAAGGTACCCACGTCGACACTGGTGCCGTAAAATTTCTTACCGGTGGAGATCTGATCCAGGCTGTTGATCTCCACCGGAAAGCCGGTGACGACATTGAACCGGGTAATGGGTGTGATCTGATAACCCAGCTGCGCGCCGTCGAAGCGGCCCAGCACCCCGCCGCTGCTCTGGGACTGGCGGCCGAACCGCCCGGAGAAGATACGCCTCCGATCATTGCCCTCCACGTACATGGACGTGATGCGCGTCTGGTCGTGGCCGCCGCTCAGAAAGTCGGCGTCGTAGCCGCCGGTGAAGCGCGTGCGCAGTTCATAATTCTGGGTGCGCCGCCGCGCCATGACGTCCAAATCCGAAGACAGCAGTGACAGGTTGACCTGTTGACCGGTGGAATCGGTGCCGCTGACGTCACGGCGGTAATACTGGGAAAAACTGCCGAATGCATCCCAGCTGGGCTGGTCGTCGCGGGCTGTCACCTGACGCAATTTTTGTGGCGGCGCGGCGCGGGCCGTGACCAGGCCGTCGAGTCGCTGACGTACCCGCTCGGCGCCCTCCCCCTTGGGGTAGAGCTTGAGGTATTTTTCGTACTCGGCCATGGCGTGGGCCAGCTGACCGTTGCGTTCCCGTGCCAACCCGAGGTATTCCTGGGCATCCTGTGCACGGCGATAGTCGGGATATTCCACCACGTCCGTGTATACCTTGATGGCATAGGCATAGTCTCCCTTGGCCATGGCTTGGCGCGCGGCCTCCATCAGCTTGTCCAGGCGCTGGGTGGAAGGCACGGGCGTTGCGGTATTGCTCGCCGCCACTGCCCGGGCGCTCGCAGGTGCCGCGGCCCCGCCGAGCAGGGCCGTTTTTGCGGAGGCGTCACGCTCCCCAGGACTGACCTTGGTAATCCATGAACGCGGGTACTCATTCAACAAGGCCTCCCTGACCTCTCCCGCCGCCTTGCGGGTGGGAAAGAACCCCAGTCGCAGGCGATACCATAGCCTGCCCTTGCTCTCGATTTGCGTGGTATATAAGCGATAGCGGCGCAGCGCCGCAGCGTCGGGCAGTGCGCTTTTGGAAAACGGGCTCAGCGCCGATTCCAGATTGATGGCGTACAGCCCCGACGACAATGCCGTGCGCCGGGTCTTGACGTCATCGGCGAGGGCGTCACCGGCAACCAGCGCGCTGCCCACTATCCACCACAGGGCAATGAGCAACAGTGCCGCTGTGTACCGCAGACCGCTGCGTCCTTCACCCGCCGGAGCGGTCGATGACATCTGTTTCCCTGTCATATTACTGGACAGGGGAGGCTGGCTGCAGGCACTGGGTTGGTGGCGCACCCTCAGCGGAAGACACGGCCACGACCAGACTGCGAAAATCCGTTCCCTGACGCACCGCGAAGCTCACCGCGTGGCTGAAGTCCAGGGTCAGGTACGGCCCGCCTTCCATGTCTCCCTCGAATATCACCTCGAGCAGGGGCACATGGCCGTTGGGCACGGGCCTTAGAGACTCGCGCATGCCCAGGGCCGGCTGATCCACCGGGCTGACTGCGATGGGATCCAGCTTGATGCGCAGCTCCTCCCCCTTATCCGGGGGAAAGTGCCGCACGTAGCGGATGGGCAGGGTAAACCCCACCTGAATGACGCTGCATGCCCCCTGGTCAGTGACATGCACCTGATCCAGAAAGCGGTTTCTGGCCGGCTCCGCCGCACTCAGGGATGCCGTCACCAGCAGACAGATCATGGCGCCTGCACGTAGACTGGTGTTAAGTTCGAATGCCTTCATAGTCTCCCTTTGTCCGTGTCGTAACTGTCTCTGATTCACTTACCGGTCCCACGATCGGGTGCTGTGGCACGCACCGCAGTCCTTGGTGGTACTGGGGTGATCCCGCGGCTTACCCCGGGCGATGGTGCCGTTGTGACAGCTGGAGCAGGTACCGATGACCTGGGTATGGTCCACTGTCACCGCCGGATTCCAGGTCTGGGTGCTGTGGCAGGCATCGCAGGTATTGCTGGTAGGCATGTGCGATGCCGTCTTGCCTGTGGCCGTCGTGCCGTTGTGGCAATTGATGCAAGTACCCGGTGCCACGTTGCTGTGGTTGAAGCCGGCGCCCTGCCACGAGTTGGTGGTGTGGCAATCGCCGCAGGTATTGGCGCTGACGATGTGATTGGCGGGCTTGCCGGTGGCGGTGGTGCCGTTATGACAGCTGTAGCACGTACCCAGTACCTCGTTGTGGTCCACCTGTACGGCCGGATTCCAGCGCAGGGTGCTGTGACAGGCGTCGCAGGTGTTGGTGGTCTGGATGTGCGTCGCCGGCTTGCCGGTGGCCTTTGTGCCGTTGTGGCAGGTGGCACAGGTGCCCGGCGCCACGTTGCTGTGGTCGAATACCGCTCCCTGCCACGCGTTGGTGGTGTGGCAGTCGTCGCAGGTGTTGGCGCTGGCGATGT
>CAYXAX010000292.1:0-2691 GCA_964463055.1 uncultured Gammaproteobacteria bacterium
AGATCGAGGCCGACAACGGCCTCAAGAATGACCGCGGCACCGTCGCCATGGCCCGCACCATGGACCCCGACTCCGCCACGGCGCAGTTCTTCATCAACCTGGTGGACAATGACTTCCTGAACTACAAGTCATCCACTATGGAAGGATGGGGATACACGGTATTCGGCAAGGTCATCAAGGGCATGGATGTGGTGGACAGCATCGCCAAGGAACCCACGGGTCGGGGCGGACCGTTTCCCAAGGATGTGCCGCAGAAGCCAATGGTGATCGAAAAAGTAACCCTGGAAGAGCCGGCCGGCGGCAAATAGCGCCCGCAGTGCGCCGGGCCGGGAGTCTTGGTGAAGACCGCATTCATCTCCGACCTGCACCTGCATGACGAACGCCCGGCGGGCATCGCGGCATTCACCCGTTTCGTGGACGCGCTGGCGGGCCGGGCCGCCGGGCTGTACATCCTCGGTGACCTGTTCGAGTTCTGGATCGGTGACGATGCCCCCCTGCCCGGCTATGTGTCCGTCATGGAGACGCTGCGGCGCGCCACCGATCGCGGCCTGGCGGTGTTTTTTATGCACGGCAACCGCGATTTCCTTATAGGCGAGCGATTCGCGACCGCCACCGGCTGCCGTCTCCTTGCGGACCCCACCGTTATCGATCTGGATCACCAGCCTGTGCTCCTCATGCACGGCGATACCCTGTGTGCCGACGACACGGAATACCAGCAGTTCCGCCGCCGCGTCCGCGACCCGGAATGGCAAACAACGTTTCTGTCCCAGCCGGCGGAACGGCGCCTGGAGATCGCCCATGAATACCGCGGCGAGAGCGTAAAGCGCACCGGCGAGAAGTCCGCGCTGATCATGGACGTCTCACAGTGGGCCGTCGAGGAGGCCATGATGACACACCACGTGGACTGCCTGATCCACGGTCACACCCACCGCCCCGGCGTTCACCGCTTCACCCTGGGCGGACGGGCGGTGCGGCGCATCGTGCTCGGCGACTGGTACGAGCAGGGCAGCGTCCTGGAATGGAACGGTTCGGACTTTGAGCAGACCCCCCTGCCCCTGACATAATGCGCCCATGGGGCGCATACACATCGGCACCTCCGGCTGGCATTATGCCCATTGGCGCGGCGCCTTTTATCCGCCCGGCGTCAGGCCATCCCAATGGCTTTGCTATTATGCGAAACACCTGGCCTGCACCGAGGTCAACAGCACATTTTACCGTCTGCCCCGGCACGCCACGCTGAACCAGTGGATGGAGCAGACTCCACGCGACTTTATCTTCGCCGTCAAGGCGTGGCGCGTTATCACCCACCGCATGAAACTCAAGGATTGTCGCGATGCCGTGGATGCATTCCTCACGTCCGTGCGGCCCCTGAAGGACAAACTGGGACCGATATTGTTTCAGCTGCCGCCGCGCTGGCGGTGCAACACCCAGCGCCTAGCCGACTTCATGGCAATGCTTCCGGAGGGATACCGGTATGCCTTTGAATTCCGTGACCACTCATGGCACAACCGCGAGGTGTACGACCTGCTCGATAGCCACGGCGCCGCGTTCTGCATCTACGACCTGGAGGGTTTCCGTACCCCCATGATAAGCACGGGGCGCTTCGACTACATCCGGCTTCACGGCCCGGACGGGGCGTACCGCGGCAGCTACCACGGCAACGCGATACGCGCGTGGCAGCGCAGGCTCCGCGCCATGGCGCAGAGGCGCCGCGAGGTGTATTTATTTTTCGACAATGATGAGGGCGGATATGCGGCGCACAACGCGGCGATGCTGCGCCGGCTCATCGAGGGCGATCGCCAAGGATTATCCGGCGTTTGACTGAGCAGTGCCGGTGCCGCGGCCGGGCGCGGCGTGAACAGCCTCATCCAGCACAGAGGCGTCCAACCAGCCATTGATATGCTGCAGGATTATCCCCGTGAGTGCATGGATATGGTCGGGCCGGTGGTTGAGTGCGGGGATGTAGTGATAACTCTCGCCGCCGGCGGCAAGGAATGCCTCGCGGTTCTGCATGGCGATCTCTTCCAGGGTCTCCAGGCAGTCGGAGGAAAACCCGGGGCAGATGACATCCACGCCCTTGACGCCCGCCTGTCCCCATTCCTTCAGGGTATCCATGGTATAGGGGCGCAGCCACTCGGCATACCCGAAGCGCGACTGAAACGTCACATACCACTGCCCGTCGGCAAGGCCCAGGTGCCGGACGACCAGGTCAGCGGTCTTGATGCACTGATCATAATAAGGGTCGCCGGCCTCCATGGTGCTCTTGGGCATGCCGTGGAACGAGAACAGCAGACGATTCGCTCGCCCGTATTGTTCCCAGTGCTCACGGATACTGTCCGCCACTGCCTGGATATACGCCGGATTATCAAAATAGTGGGTGATGAAGCGCACCTCGGGGAGCTGCCGCCATGTCCTGAGGATCTGACTCACTTTGTCGAAGGTGGAGGCAGTGGTGGAGGCGGAATACTGGGGATAGAGCGGCAGCACCAGCAACCGCTGTACGCCCTTGGATTTCAATCCGTTCAGCGCATCGGCGATGGAGGGACTGCCGTAACGCATGCCCAGCGCCACCACGGCCCGCTCGCCCAGACGCGCTTCGAACACCTCGCGCAGTGCCGCCTGCTGGCTGCGGCTGTTGACCAGCAGCGGTGAGCCCTCATTGGTCCAGATCTGATTATAGGCGTGGGCCGA
>CAYXAX010000293.1:0-2670 GCA_964463055.1 uncultured Gammaproteobacteria bacterium
TGACGTCGGTGATGACGCCCAAGGAGCGGCTGGTGACGGTACAGGAGGGGGCGGGTACCGAAGAGGTCATCGCCCTGCTGCACAAGCACCGCATTGAAAAAGTCCTGGTGGTCAATGGTGAGTTCAAACTGCGCGGTATGATTACCGTCAAGGATATTCAGAAGGCCAAGGAAAATCCCAACGCGTGCAAGGACAGTCTGGAGCGGCTGCGTGTGGGCGCCGCCGTGGGCACGGCGGCCGGTACCGACGACCGGGTGGCGGCCTTGGTGGCGGCCGGCGTGGACATCATCGTGGTGGATACCGCCCACGGTCACGCCCAGCGCGTCCTGGATCAAGTGCGCTGGATCAAGCACCACTATCCAGACGTGCAGGTGATCGGCGGCAACATCGTCACCGCCGATGCGGCCCTGGCGCTCACCGAGGCCGGTGCGGACGCGGTCAAAGTGGGCATCGGTCCCGGTTCGATCTGTACCACGCGCATCGTCACCGGTGTCGGGGTGCCGCAGATCACCGCCATTGCCAACGTGGCCAGCGCCTTACAAAAAAGCGGTACGCCCGTCATTGCCGACGGCGGCATCCGCTACTCCGGCGATATCGCCAAGGCCGTCGTCGCCGGCGCCCACTGCGTGATGATCGGCAGTATGTTTGCCGGTACCGAGGAGGCCCCGGGCGAGGTGGAGTTATACCAGGGGCGTTCCTACAAGTCCTACCGTGGTATGGGGTCCTTGGGCGCCATGTCCGCCCGGGAGGGCTCCAGTGACCGCTATTTCCAGGAATTCGCCGAGAACGTCAATAAGCTGGTGCCGGAGGGCATCGAGGGCCGCGTTCCCTACAAGGGCAGTGTGGTGGCGATCATCACTCAGCTGATCGGCGGCCTGCGCGCCAGCATGGGATATACCGGATGCGGGACCGTGGATGAGATGCGCACCAAGCCCCACTTTGTCCGCGTGACCTCCGCCGGTGTACGCGAGAGCCATGTGCACGATGTAAGCATTACCAAGGAAGCACCCAACTACAAAATAGACTAGCCGTCCGCCGGTGCCCGTACCGCGGCGGCTGTATTTTTCACCAGCTGCTTGGAATACGCCCCTTGACCAATAACACTTTCTCCAGTCTGCACGCCCACCGCGTCTTGATTCTGGATTTCGGTTCCCAATACACCCAACTGATCGCCCGCCGGGTGCGGGAGGCGGGGGTCTATTGTGAGATTCATCCCTACGATATGCCCGTCGTGACACTGCAGGCCTTTGCCCCCAAGGGGATCATCCTGTCGGGCGGTCCGTCGTCAGTGACCGAGGCCCAGACCGCGCGCGCGCCCCAGGAAGTCTTCGCCATGGGCGTGCCGGTGCTGGGCATCTGTTACGGCATGCAGACCATGGCGGCACAGCTGGGCGGCGATGTGGCGTTATCCACCCACCGGGAATTCGGTTATGCACAGGTCCGGGCACGCGGCCACTCACAGCTGTTGCGCGACATCGAGGATCACACCACGCCCGAGGGTTACGGCATCCTCGACGTGTGGATGAGTCACGGCGATCGCGTGACGGGGTTGCCGGAGGGCTTCAAGCTCATCGCCAGTTCCGAGAACGCCCCCATCGCCGGTATGGCCGACGAATCACGCCGCTTCTACGGCCTGCAATTTCACCCCGAGGTGACCCATACCCGGCAGGGCGCGCGTATTCTGCAGCGCTTCGTGCGCGAGATCTGCGGCTGTGAGGCCATATGGACCCCGGAACACATCATCGACGGGCTGATCGAGCAGATCCGCGTCCAGGTGGGTGACGAGCCGGTGGTGCTGGCCCTGTCCGGCGGAGTGGACTCTTCCGTGGTGGCGGCCCTGCTGCACAAGGCCATCGGTGAACAGCTGTCGTGCATCTTTGTGGATCACGGCCTGTTGCGTATGAATGAGGTCGATCAGGTCATGGCAACCTTCGCCCAGCACATGGGGATCCGCGTGACGGTAGTGGAGGCATCGGATCGGTTCATGTCGGCGTTGCGCGGTGTGTCCGACCCGGAGCAGAAACGCAAGATCATCGGCAACCGCTTTATACAGGTCTTCGAAGAAGAGGCGCGGCGCTTCCAGGACGCCAGGTGGCTTGCCCAGGGGACCATCTATCCCGATGTCATCGAGTCTGCCGGGGGCAAGACCGGCAAGGCAGCGGTGATCAAATCCCACCACAACGTGGGCGGGCTGCCGGAGAGGATGCAACTCAAGCTGCTCGAGCCGCTGCGCGAACTGTTCAAGGACGAAGTACGCAAGATCGGCCTGGAACTGGGGCTGCCCTACGACATGGTCTACCGCCACCCCTTCCCGGGACCCGGGCTGGCGGTACGTATCCTCGGCGAGGTGAAAAAAGAGTACATTGGGTTGCTGCGCCGCGCCGATGCCATATTTATCGAGGAACTGCGTCACTTCGGGCTCTACGATCAGGTCAACCAGGCCTTTGCCGTATTCCTGCCGGTGAAGTCCGTGGGCGTCATGGGCGACGCACGCCGCTACGAATACGTGATTGCCCTGCGCGCGGTGGAGACCGTGGACTTCATGACGGCGCGTTGGGCGGAGCTTCCCTACGACCTGCTGGGCAAGGTCGCCAACCGCATCATCAACGAGATCTCCGGCGTCTCCCGCGTGACCTACGATATTTCCAGCAAACCGCCGGCGACGATTGA
>CAYXAX010000294.1:0-2649 GCA_964463055.1 uncultured Gammaproteobacteria bacterium
AAGGACAGCGCCTGGACGCTGTACCTTCTACGTCAGCGGCCGGATATTGAGGTGGTGGGGCTGTTTACCACCGTCAACCAGACGTTTCAACGGGTCGCCATGCATGCGGTACGCGTGGCACTGCTACAGCAACAAGCCGCCTGTGCCGGCCTGCCGCTGCACATCATCCCCATCCCGCACCCATGCAGTAACCATGAGTACGCCGCGGCCATGGAGCGGTTTATGGATACCACGCGGCAACTGGATGTCCAGTGCATGGCATTCGGCGACCTGTATCTTCAGGATGTGCGCGACTATCGAGAACACAACTTGAGACATACCGGCATCACTCCCATTTTTCCCTTGTGGGGTTTGGATACCCGTGCATTGAGCCACAACATGATCAGCGGCGGGCTGCGCGCCCGCATCACCTGTATCGACCCCCGGCATCTCAGTGAAGATTTCGCCGGGCGGGAATACGACCGGCATTTTCTACAAGACCTGCCCGATGGCGTGGACCCCTGCGGGGAGAACGGCGAATTTCACAGCTTCGTTTATGCGGGTCCCATGTTCCATACAACCATCGATATCACACGCGGCGAGACACTGCAGCGGGATGGCTTCGTATTCGCGGATATCCTGCCGGCGCGCGACGCGCAGGCGACGAGTATAGAACCGGGCGTCGTAACGTAATACCCACGCACAATCACGCAATATTAAGACCTTAACCCGCACTGCATGCGGGTGATTCATGCCTCATATGCATCTCACTGCAGTACGCGCCGCAAACTGGAAAAACGCCCGGGGATTTCCTATTCTTCACTTATCCATACCAAAACGAGAACAGTCCACGACGCCATGAGCAATACGCAGGCATCGGTGGCGGTCAACGGCCTTTACAAAATATTCGGTGGCGACCGCGATCAGGCATTATCCCTGCTGGAGCAGGGCAGGCACAAAGACGACATCTTCGCTGATACCGGCATCACTGTGGGCGTGCACGACGCCAGCTTCACGGTGAATCCCGGGGAGGTGTTCGTCATCATGGGCCTGTCGGGGTCCGGCAAATCCACCCTGCTGCGCATGATCAACCGCCTCATCGAACCCACGGCGGGACAGGTGCTGCTGCACGGGCAGGATGTCAGCAAGCTGTCGCAAAAAGATCTGGTCCAGCTGCGGCGCAGGGAAATGGCCATGGTGTTCCAGTCCTTCGCCCTCATGGAACACCTCAAGGTGTGGGAGAACGTCGCCTTCGGCCTGGAAGTGGCGGGCGTGCACAGGGAGCGGCGCCGCACCCGAGCCATGGACACCCTGGATCAGGTGGGCTTGAAGCCCTATGCCGAGACCTATCCCGACCAGCTGTCCGGCGGCATGCGCCAGCGCGTGGGCCTGGCCCGGGCCCTGGCTGTGGAGCCGTCGGTGATGCTCATGGACGAGGCGTTCTCGGCCCTTGACCCGCTGATCCGCGCCGAGATGCAGGACGAGCTGCTGCGCCTGCAAAGAGACAGCAGGCGCAGCGTGATCTTCATCTCCCACGACCTCAACGAGGCCATGCGCATCGGTGACCGCATCGCCATCATGCAGGCCGGGGCCATCGTTCAGATAGACACGCCGAAGAACATTCTTCACAAGCCCGCCAATGACTTCGTGCGCTCGTTCTTCCGCGGCGTCGATCTGACCGAGATCTACCTCGCCGGCGACATCGCCCGCCGCGACGAGGCACTTATCATCGACGCCGGAACCACGGACCTGCGCGGTCTGCTGCCCCGGCTGCGCGGCGCCGAACACCAGGTGGGCTATGTGTGCGGCACCGAGCGCCGTTTCATCGGCATGGTCTCGGTGGCATCGCTGATGCAGGCCGTGGAGAGCAACGCTGCGTCACTGGACGCGGCGCTGCTGGACACGCAACCCGTCGCCGCCGGCAGCCCCCTGAGCGGCGTCATCCAGGCAGCGGCGCAATCCGACCAACCGGTACCCGTGGTGGACAACGACGGCGCCTTCCGCGGCGCTATCTCCCACGCACAGCTGCTGCAGACCCTGAACCAGAAGCCCGGCCATGAACATTGAAAACGGACATATCCCCGTCGGGGACGCCATTGATGCCCTGGTCGAGTTCCTGCTCAACCACTTCCAGCCGCTGTTCGACGTTATCACCACCGCTATCGGCTCACTGACCGATGCCTTGGCGTCCACCCTGCTGTGGGTCCCCGGCTGGGTACTGACCCTGCTACTGGCCGCACTGGCATGGGGGCGCGTCAGTTGGCGCTTCGGCCTGTTTACCCTGGCGTCCCTGTCCCTGCTGGAGGGAATGAATTTGTGGCCGGAGTCCATCAATACCCTGGCACTGGTGTTGGCGGCCACGGTGGTCAGTCTCGCGATCGGTCTGCCCCTGGGCATCTGGGCGGCGCGCCGCGACGCGGTGGATAGGCTGGTCAGGCCCGTGCTGGACTTCATGCAGACCATGCCGGCGTTCGTCTACCTCATCCCGGCGGCCATGTTCTTCGGCCTGGGCCGGGTCCCAGGCGTCATTGCCACCATCATCTTTTCCATGCCCCCGGCGGTGCGCCTCACCAACCTGGGCATTCGCCAGGTACCCAAGGAACTGGTGGAGGCCGGCCAGGCCTTCGGCTGCACGCCCATGCAGCTGCTGTTCAAGGTGCAGATCCCCAC
>CAYXAX010000295.1:0-2614 GCA_964463055.1 uncultured Gammaproteobacteria bacterium
ACTCACTGGCACTGCGCTTTCATCTGGACCGCCAGACCGGCGGCGTGTCCCGCGATATCGAGCGCGGCAGCCGCGGCATCAGTTTCCTGCTCACCTTCATGGTGTTCAATATCGTGCCCACCCTGGTGGAGATCGCCCTCATCGGCGCCATCCTGTACGTCAAGTTCAGCGCCTGGTTCGCGATCATCACCCTGGGTACCATCGCGGTCTATATCGCGTTCACCATCACCGTGACGGAGTGGCGCATGAAGTTTCGCCGCACCATGAACGAGATGGACTCCAAGGCCAACACCCGCGCCATTGACAGCCTGCTCAACTACGAAACGGTGAAGTACTTCGGCAACGAGGACTATGAGGCGCGGCGTTACGATGAAAATCTGCAGGTATGGGAAAAGGCCGCCATCCGCAACCAGACCTCGCTGTCGGCCCTGAACTTCGGTCAGGCCGCCATTATCGCCGCGGGCATTACCGGGCTGCTGATCCTCGCCAGTCAGGGCGTGGTCAACAAGACGCTGACCATGGGCGACCTGGTCATGATCAACGCCTATCTCATGCAGCTGTTCATTCCCATGAACTTCCTCGGCTTCGTCTACCGGGAGGTCAAGCACTCCCTGGCCGACATGGAGCGTATGTTCAAGCTGCTCCATGAAAACACCGAGGTGCAGGACCGGCCCGGTGCGGCGCCACTGAAAGTGGAGCACGGCGAGATCCGTTTCGAGCACGTGGACTTCGGTTACGGCCAGGATCGCCAGATCCTGTTCGACGTGGACTTCACCCTGCACAGCGGACACAAGCTTGCCGTGGTGGGTCCCAGCGGCGCCGGCAAGTCCACACTGGTGCGGCTGCTGTTTCGCTTTTACGACCCCAGTGGCGGGAGCATTCTCATCGACGGCCAGGACACCCGCAACGTAACCCAGCAGAGCCTGCGCGCGGCCATCGGCATCGTCCCCCAGGACACCGTGCTGTTCAACGATACCCTGTACTACAACATCGCCTATGCCCGACCCGACGCCGCCCGCGAGGAGGTGCTGCGCGCCGCCCGGTTGGCCAATCTGCACGAGTTCATCGAGTCCACGCCCCAGGGCTATGACACCACCGTGGGTGAGCGCGGACTGAAACTGTCCGGCGGAGAAAAGCAGCGCGTGGCCATTGCCCGGGTGATCCTCAAGAACCCGCGCATCCTGGTATTCGATGAGGCCACCTCGGCCCTGGACACCCGTACCGAGCAGGTCATCCAGGCATCCCTGCGCGAGATCGCCGCCCAGCGCACCACCCTGGTCATCGCCCATCGCCTGTCCACCGTGGTGGACGCCGACCAGATCCTGGTCATGGAGCACGGCAAGATCGTCGAGCGCGGCACCCATCGCCAGCTGCTGGCCGAAAGCGGCGTCTATGCCCACATGTGGACACTGCAGCAGAAGGAACGCCACAAAATTCTTGCCGAACCCGCCGCGGATACCGCCCACGGCACGGCGCCCCAGGATGTGGCATGAGAAACCCGGCGGCCATTCCCGTGTCTCAATAAATTACGCGGCTATCCAATGATCGGCGGCACACTGCCCCGTGGATTCGTGACCGCATGACATCCAGGGGACTCATTCGCTACCATACAGCCATGCCCTTCTCCCCCATTCAGCTCATCCTGTTCATATTCCTGCTGGGATTCCTCCTCGCGGTCATTCAGGTCGGCGCATTTACCGTTGCCTTTGAAAAGCTCGGCCTGTCCCAAGGCTCTGCGTTTCTGTTGTTGTTCAGTTCCCTGTTCGGCAGCGCCATCAACCTGCCGCTGTTCAGCATCAAGGGAGAACGGCCCGACATCAGCAACATACCGCAACGCTTTCAGGCCCTGGTCAATGAGGCATTGAAACGCTTCCACGGCAGGACGGTGATCGCCATCAATGCGGGGGGCTGCCTGATCCCTGTCACCTTTTCGGTTTATCTGATGACACACAACCCGCTGCCGCCCATGCAGATCATCATTGCCACCGCCCTGGTGGCGGCCATCAGCTATGCCGCCAGCCGCCCGGTGCCGGGCCTCGGCATCGGCATGCCGATCTTCGTCGGCCCTCTGGCCGCGGCGCTGGTGGCGATGTCGGTATCAAAAGACTTCAGCGCCCCCCTGGCCTATATATGCGGCACCTTGGGGGTGCTCATCGGCGCCGACCTGCTGCGCCTGGGTGATATCCGCCGCATGGGCACGCCCATCGCCTCCATCGGCGGCGCGGGGACCTTCGACGGCATCTTCATCACCGGCATCGTGGCAGTACTCCTGGCGTGACACCTTCCCGCCACCGTCTTGGTGGGTGCCGGGACTTTCTGCTAGACTTCAAAGGCGCTGTATTTACACACAAGGACACCCGTATATCCAAATACACCGGGTCGACCATACGCATCGCGGACGCCTCCCCGGCACCGGGTCGGATCTTCACTTTCGCCGAAGTCATGCACCTGCTTCAGGCACGCCTGCCCGAAAGGATGTGCCGGGACGCTGCCGGAGCGGTGGGATACCTGTACCCTTAGCTGGGTGTTGAAAAACCCCCTGCTAAGGCGGCGCAGAGATGCGCCGCTCGAAAACCGAACACCTAAGTGTTTGGTTTTCGCAGCAAGCCGCGGG
>CAYXAX010000296.1:0-2610 GCA_964463055.1 uncultured Gammaproteobacteria bacterium
GGTAGCAGGTAGCAGGTAGCAGGTAGCAGGTAGCAGGTAGCAGGTAGCAGGTAGCCAACAGGGTGTATCGCTTACCTGGAAGTGTCAACCGGATTTCTCGTGCTCCCGCTGCAGTTAGGGTTGGTTTTCTGACTTGCGACCTGAGACTTGTGACTAATATTTTAGGCCTTCCCCTGCAGCTGTTCCAGTATGGCCTCGTTTTCAAGTGTCGAGGTGTCTTGGGTGATCTCCTCACCATGGGCGATGTCGCGCAGCAGGCGGCGCATGATCTTGCCGGAACGTGTCTTGGGCAGATTATCCGCATAACGGATATCATCCGGCTTGGCTATCGGGCCGATCTGCTCGCTGACCCAGGCACGTAGCTCCTCGGTCAGCGCCGCATCGATGCCGCCGGCGGGGCGCGGGCCCTTGAGGACCACATAAGCGAATATCGCCTCGCCCTTGACCTCGTCGGGTCGACCCACCACGGCGGCCTCGGCGACCCGCGGGTTGGCCACCAGCGCCGACTCGATCTCCATAGTCCCGAGGCGGTGGCCTGCCACGTTCAGTACGTCGTCGATACGCCCCATGATCCAGAAATACCCGTCCTGATCGCGGCGCGCGCTGTCGCCGGCAAGATAGTATTTGTTGTCGAAACGCCGCCAATAGGTTTCGATATAGCGTTGATCATCACCCCACACCGTGCGAAGCATGGAGGGCCACGGTTTTTTGATGACCAGATAACCGCCCTTGTCGGGTTCCATAATCGAGTGGCCATGGTCATCCACCACATCGGCATCTATGCCCGGTAGGGGGACCGTGCACGATCCCGGTTTGGTGGTGGTGGCGCCCGGCACCGGCGAGATCATAATTGCCCCGGTCTCCGTCTGCCACCAGGTATCAACGATAGGGCAGCGTTCGCCCCCGATAACCCGGTGATACCACATCCACGCCTCGGGATTGATTGGTTCGCCCACTGAGCCCAACAGGCGCAGATGTGACAGGTCGTATTTGGCGGGTACGTCATCGCCGAGTTTCATCAGTGCACGTATGGCGGTGGGCGCGGTGTAAAATACAGTGATCTTGTGGCGTTCGCAGATGCTCCAGAATCGCCCGCCGTCGGGGACGGTGGGCGAGCCCTCGTACATCACTACGCTAGTGCCCACGGCCAAAGGTCCGTAGACTACATAGCTGTGGCCGGTCACCCAGCCGACATCGGCGGTACACCAGAAGATATCGTCGTCATTGATATCGAAGACCCACTTGACGGTAGTAATGGCGCCCAGGAGATAACCGCCGCTGGCATGTTGGATCCCCTTGGGTTTTCCGGTAGAGCCAGAGGTGTACAAGAGATACAGTGGGTGTTCGCTGTCCACCCATACGGGCTCACAGGTGTCCGACGCGGCGGCCATGATCTCATCCCAGCGCAGGTCGCGACCGCTTTTCATGTAGACATCTTCACCGGTCCGATTGAACACGACGACCTTTTCTATGGTCGGGCAACCGTGCTCCAGCGCCGTGTCAGCGGCGTGTTTGAGATGGACGATCTTACCGCCGCGGTGCCCACCGTCGGCGGTGATCAACAGTCGTGCCCCGGCATCCTCGATGCGTCCCCTCAGAGACTCGGCGGAAAATCCGCCGAACACCACCGAGTGAATGGCACCGATGCGGGCGCACGCCAGCATGGCGACAGCCGCCTCGGGGATCATGGGCATGTAGATCACCACGCGATCACCGCTGCCGATGCCAAGGCTGAGCAGGGCATTGGCGAAGCGACACACCTGTGCATGCAGTTCTCGGTAACTGAGGGTGCGTATATCGCCTTTCTCGCCCTCGAAGATGATTGCCGCCTTGTCGCCCTTGTCCGCCAGGTGGCGATCCAGACAGTTATAGGAGACATTCAGTTGTCCGTCGGCGAACCAGCGGTAGTGTGGCGCGCGGCCGGCATCGAGGGCGGTTTGAAATGGACGGTGCCAGGTAATCTCGGCGCGTGCGAGATCGGCCCAGAAGGCCTCGTGATCTGCCTCAGCCTTCTCGTGCAACTCGGCCAGGCGCTGCCTATTCAACCGTGCTTTGGCAGTGAAGTCCTGCGGGGGGGTGAAAGTACGCTGCTCATGCAGAATGGAGTCGATATTCTTGCTGGTAGCCATGATCACCCCCGGGTTGTCCTGGATTGCTGTTCATGATCAGCCGGCGGCTGTAAAGACACCGGTTGAGATGCGCCGACCTGCGGCCAGCGGCGATTTCCGGATGTCACTCGAACGCCTGCCTGCTAACAGGCAATATAATATATATAAAAGGGTAGGGGGACGATAGTTCGGGGGCGAGGCTCGCGACTGGCGTCTCGGGTGTTGCGAGGTCCGGGTTTCGTGTTGCGCGTTAATTAAGAGTGATCTGATGCCTGCGATAAACCCCGTGGTTTCGACTCGAAACCCGCGACATGGAACCCGAAACCTCACGGGGCATAAGCCCCGTGGCTCATTCCCCGATCCGCCTTTCGCGGATTTCGTCCAGGGTCTTGCAGTCGATGCACAGGGTTGCGGTCGGCCTGGCTTCCAGTCGGCGTATGCCGATTTCCACGCCGCAAGACTCGCAATAGCCGTAATCGCCGGATTCAAGCGCCGCCAGGGA
>CAYXAX010000297.1:0-2588 GCA_964463055.1 uncultured Gammaproteobacteria bacterium
CGCATCATGTTCCCCATCCGCGACCCGCGCGGGCGCATCATCGGCTTCGGCGGGCGGGTACTGGATCAGGGCACACCGAAATACCTGAACTCCCCGGAGACGCCCATCTTTCATAAGGGGCGGGAATTGTACGGCCTGTACGAGGCGCGCCAAGCGTCAAACCACCCGGAACGCCTGGTAGTGGTGGAGGGCTATATGGACGTGCTGGCACTGGCCGGCCGCGACATCCACTACGCCGTGGCCACCCTCGGTACCGCCACCACCCATGAGCATCTGGAACGCCTTTACCGCGTGGCCCCCGAGGTGGTGTTCTGCTTCGACGGCGACAAGGCCGGCCGCCTGGCGGCGTGGCGGGCGCTGGAAAACGCCCTGCCGGTGCTACGCGACGGGCGCCAGGCGCGATTCATGTTCCTCCCCGAGGGGGAAGATCCGGACACCCTGGTCCAACGCGAGGGTAAACAGGGATTTGAGGACCGTGTTGCGCACTCGGTCCCAGTTTCGACATATTTTTATGATCAGCTCAGTCAGCAAGTCGATATATCCACCATGGATGGCCGTGCGCGCCTGGCTGAACTTGCACGGCCTCACTTGTCTAAGTTACCCGCTGGGGTGTTTAAACATATGATGCTATCGCGGCTGGCGGAAATTACCCGCACCGGCACCGAGATTCTGACGCACCTTCTCTCCAACGGCAAAGGCCAGCCATCCGTCCATGGACCGCGTCCCGGCCGGGATCGCCGTGGCAGCGGCTCGGTGCGTCCCGCGACCTCCAAAACCCCGGTGCGCTATGCCATTGAACTGCTGCTGCAAAACCCCGGTTTGGCACGCTCAGTGGAGGATGCGGGGCGTTTACGGGCCGTGACGGTCCCGGGAGTGGATCTTTTAAGTCAATTACTTGAATTGCTTATGGACAATCCACATCTTAGTTCAAGTGCCCTGGTGGAACACTGGCGCGGGCGGGATGAAGGCAGGTACCTGATGAAACTGGCTCAATCGCAACACCCGCTGCCGGAGGCGGACCTGGAAGCGGAATTCCACGGCGCGCTGAACCGCATCCTTGCGCTTCACAGCGAACAGCGCACCATGCAGCTACTCGACAAGGCGCGCTCGGATACCTTGACCTCTGACGAAAAAAACGAGCTGCGCCAGTTGCTTAGGTAAATATCCGAGGGACGCTGAAGTTAATGATTTCGGCCATGTATAACAGTATAATGTTTGGTTTTATCTGGATTTCCAAATGTCGAAGGTTCGGGTGCATATGAATCACGAAGAACAGCAATCTCAGCTTAAGTTATTGATCGCAAAGGGTAAGGAGCAAGGCTACCTGACCTATGCCGAGGTCAATGACCACCTGCCGGAGGAGATCGTCGATCCCGAGCAGATCGAGGACATCATCAGCATGATCAACGATATGGGCATCACGGTCCACGAGATCGCGCCCGATATCGACACCCTGCTGATGGGCATTGCCGACACCACCGTGGCCACCGATGACGATGCGGCGGAAGAAGCCGCGGCGGCGCTCGCCAATGTGGACAGCGAATTCGGCCGTACCACCGATCCAGTGCGTATGTATATGCGCGAGATGGGCACGGTGGAGCTGCTCACCCGCGAGGGCGAGATCCTTATCGCCAAGCGCATCGAAGACGGCCAGACCCAGATGCTCTCCGCCCTGGGCCACTACCCCGAGACCATCGCCGAGATCCTGCGCGAGTTCGAGCGCCACCAGAACGGCGAAATCCGCCTCACCGACATCGTTACCGGTTTCATAGACCCGAACGCCGACGCCGACGGCAACCCGCCTGAAGCGGACATCGACTTCCCCAAAGCCGCCATGGACGATGACAATCGCGACAGTGACGATGGCGATGACGATGCCGACGATGCCGACGATGACGCCGAGGAGGTCGATGAAGGTCCCGATCCGGTAGTGGCCGCGGAGCGGTTCAAGACGCTGCACACGCTGTATAACAAAACCCAGCAGGGTTATACCAAATACGGAAAGGAGCACGCCAAGCCGCAGCAGGCGCGCCAGGAGATGAACCAGTTCTTCATGGAGTTCAAGCTGGTTCCGCGCCTGGTGGACCGTTTGGTGGACAAGCTTCGCAGCATGGTGGAAGACATCCGCTCCCATGAACGGGTCATCATGGACATCTGCGTCAACAAGGCGCACATGCCGCGCAAGGATTTCATCGTTTCCTTCCCGGACAATGAGACCAACCTCAACTGGCTGCCGAAACAGATCGCCGCCGGCAAGCCCTATTCGTCGGTACTGGAACAGTACACCGATGAGATTCAGCGGGCACAGAACAAACTCATTGCCATACAGGACCAGTGCGGCCTGTCGATCAATGAGATCAAGGAAATCAACCGCAAGATGTCCATCGGCGATGCCAAGGCACGTCGCGCCAAAAAGGAAATGGTCGAGGCCAACCTGCGACTGGTGATCTCCATCGCCAAGAAATACACCAACCGCGGCCTGCAGTTCCTGGACCTGATCCAGGAGGGCAACATCGGCCTGATGAAGGCGGTGGACAAGTTCGAGTACCGCCGCGGCTACAAGTTCTCCACCTACGCCACCTGGTGGA
>CAYXAX010000298.1:0-2551 GCA_964463055.1 uncultured Gammaproteobacteria bacterium
CCGCCGGCCGCCGTCTTGCCGGTCAGCATGCGCTCCACGCGCTGATAGATGCCGTCCTCCAGGATACGGTACTGGTCGTACAAGTCCTTCTTGGCCTTGGCCAGCTCGGCCTTCTCGATCTCCAGGGCGCGGGCGTCTTTTTCCACACCCTCGCGGGTGAACACCTGCACGTCGATGACCGTGCCGTTCATGCCCGAGGGCACCCGCAGCGAGGTATCCTTCACGTCGGAGGCCTTCTCGCCGAAGATGGCGCGCAGCAGCTTCTCCTCCGGGGTCAGCTGGGTCTCGCCCTTGGGCGTGACCTTGCCCACCAGGATATCGCCGGCGTTGACCTCGGCACCGATGTAAACGATGCCGGACTCGTCCAGCTTCGCCAGGGCGCTCTCCCCCACGTTGGGGATGTCGCAGGTGATCTCCTCCGGGCCCAGCTTGGTATCGCGACTGATACAGGTCAGTTCCTCGATGTGGATGGTGGTATAGCGGTCTTCCTCCACCACGCGTTCGGAGATGAGGATGGAGTCCTCGAAATTGAACCCGTGCCACGGCATGAACGCCACCAGCAGGTTCTGGCCTAGGGCCAGCTCGCCCATGTCGGTGGACGGCCCGTCGGCCAGTACGTCGCCGCGCGCGATCACGTCACCGGGATGCACCAGCGGTCGCTGATTGATACAGGTATTTTGGTTAGACCGCGTGTACTTGGTTAAGTTGTAGATGTCCACGCCCGGCTCGCCCGGCTGAGTCTCATCGTCGTTGACGCGCACCACCACGCGGCTGGCGTCTACGGCGTCCACCACGCCACCGCGATCTGCCACCACCGTCACGCCGGAGTCGATGGCCACCGCACGCTCCATGCCTGTGCCCACCAGGGGCTTTTCGGTACGCAGGGTCGGCACCGCCTGGCGCTGCATGTTCGAGCCCATCAAGGCGCGGTTGGCGTCGTCGTGTTCCAGGAACGGGATCAGGGACGCGGCCACCGACACGATCTGCTTCGGCGACACATCCATGTAGTTGACCCGGTCCGGCGTCGACATGGTGAACTCGTTCTGGTGACGGCATGACACCAACTCGTCGATAAGGCGGCCTTTTTCATCCAGGGATGCGTTGGCCTGGGCGATCACGTACTGGCCCTCTTCGATGGCCGACAGGTACTCGATCTCCTCGGTCACGCGCTGGTTGACCACCTTGCGGTACGGCGTCTCCAGGAAGCCGTATTCGTTGGTACGTGCGTACACGGCCAGCGAGTTGATCAGACCGATGTTGGGCCCTTCCGGCGTTTCGATAGGACACACCCGGCCATAATGCGTGGGGTGCACGTCGCGCACCTCGAAACCGGCCCGTTCCCGGGTCAGACCGCCGGGGCCGAGGGCCGACACGCGGCGCTTGTGGGTGACCTCGGACAGGGGGTTGTTCTGGTCCATGAACTGGGACAGCTGGCTGGAACCAAAGAACTCCTTGACCACCGCGGAGATGGGCTTGGCGTTGATCAGCTCCTGGGGCATCAGGTCCTCGGACTCGGCCAGGCTGAGGCGCTCCTTGACGGCGCGCTCCACGCGCACCAGCCCGACACGGAACTGGTTTTCCACCATTTCGCCCACCGAGCGCACGCGGCGGTTGCCCAGATGGTCGATGTCGTCCACGGTGCCATTGCCGTTCTTAATGTCGATGAGCACCTTGAGCACATCGATGATGTCCTGCTCGGTCAACACGCCGGCGCCGGTGATCTCGTCACGGCCCACGCGGCGGTTGAACTTCATGCGGCCCACCGGGGACAGGTCATAGCGGTCGGCGCTGAAGAACAGGTTCTGGAACAGCAGTTGGGCGGCCTCCTTGGTGGGCGGCTCGCCGGGGCGCATCATGCGGTAGATCTCCACCTGCGCCTCCACGTCATTGTGGGTGGGGTCGATGCGCAAGGTGTCCGACAGATACGGGCCGTGATCCAGGTCATTGATGTACAGCGTCCGGATCTCCTTGGGATTGGCGACCACGATCTTTTCCAACAGCTCCGCCGTAATCTCGGCATTGGCCGCAGCGATGATCTCGCCGGTGGCCTCGTCCACCACGTCGTGGGCGATGACCTTGCCGATGAGATAGTCGTTGGGTACCGTCAGGCTCTTGAGCCCGGCGCTCTCCATCTCACGGATGTGGCGCATGGTGATACGCCGGCCGGCCTCCGAGATGACCTTGCCCTTGGGCGTCTTGATGTCGAACGACATGGTCTCGCCGCGCAGACGCTCGGGGATGAGCTCCATTTTGATCCCGTCCTTGGCGAACTTGAGCGTATTACTCTCGAAGAACAGGCCCAGAATCTGCTCCGTGGTGTAGCCCAGAGCGCGCAGCAGGATGGTCGCCGGCAGTTTGCGGCGCCGATCGATACGCACGAATACGCTGTCGGACGGGTCGAACTCGAAGTCCAGCCACGAACCGCGGTAGGGTATGACGCGGGCGGAGAACAGTAGCTTGCCCGACGAATGGGTCTTGCCCCGATCGTGTTCGAAAAACACCCCCGGCGAACGGTGCAGCTGGGAGACCACAACGCGTTCGGTGCCGTTGA
>CAYXAX010000299.1:0-2531 GCA_964463055.1 uncultured Gammaproteobacteria bacterium
CCATGGAAAAGGCGGTCAGTCACAACATGACCGCATCCCTGGCCATGCCCACGTTTCGCGTCACCGTGCATGCACGGCCCGATGCGTTGATAAAGGCCGCCAAACAGAACGGCGTGTCCGTGACCGTGGCCATCGCCAGGGCCTGCGCATTGGCCATGAACAAGCACCCCTCCATGAACTGGGCCTATCAGCCGGTGGACAAGCTGGTGGAGCACGACTCGGTGGACATCGGTATCGCCGTGGAGGCCGAGGGCGGCGGGTTGGTGGTGCCGGTGCTGCGCGGCTGCGAGTCCCGCGCCATGCGGGAACTGGATCAGCAATGGCGCGACCTGGTGGAGCGCGCCCGCAAGCGCCGCCTCAAGCCCGAAGAATACGCCAATCCCACGTTCATGGTCTCCAACATGGGGATGCTGAACGTGAGTCAGTTCGACGCCATTCCCATGCCCGGTATGGCCGCCGTGCTGGCCATCTCCACCGCCACCGAGCGCGGCATGCCGCTGACCGTCACCGCGGATCACCGCGTGGTCAATGGCGCCGAGGTGGCCAAATACCTCAATACCTTGAAGCAGACGGTCGAGCAGCCCGAGCAGTGGCTGGGGTCACCGGGGCCGGCCATCCCTGCGGGTGAATGGGATTACGACGTGGTGGTCATCGGCGGCGGCCCAGGCGGTGAGGACTGCGCCCGCGACCTGGCCGGCCACGGCATCAAGGTCGCCATGATCAGTGACTCACCGCTGCCCGGCGGCGAATGCCTGTGGCGCGGGTGCATACCGTCCAAGACCTGGCGCGCGGCGGCGGACCGCATGCGCGACCGCGCTCATGACGCGCGCCTCGGTGTCAAAGGCACCACACGGACGTCATTGAATTGGAAGGCGCTGGAGGAGACACGCCGCAATGTGCTGGAGAGCCGCGGCGACATGGCGTACAAGACCGATACCGGCATGAAGGTCAAGTTTATCCAGGGCTTCGCGCGCTTTGACGGCGATCATCACGTGGTGATCGACACCTCCGGGAATATCAACGACCCTCATCTGCGCGGGCCGGCGGGCGACGGTAAGAAGGGCGAGCGACTGTCCTTCGGCTGTGCCGTCATCGCCACCGGCGCGCCGCCGTTTGTGCCGCCCATCAAGGGCGCCGAGGAGGGGCTCGCCGCGGGCGGTGTCCTGACCTCGGATACGGTGTGGACGCTGGACAGCGCCCCCAAGAAGCTCGGCATCATCGGCGCCGGTGCCATCGGTCTGGAGATGGCCCAGATTTTCCAGGACTTCGGTACCGAGGTGGTGGTGCTGGAGGCCCAGGACCGTATCCTGGCGGAAGTGGACGCCGAGATCGCCAAGAGCCTTCATGAGATCCTTGCCGCCGATCCGCACTTGGCGCTGCACACCTCCGCCAAGGTGCAGGCCATCAAGGGCCGCCCGGGGGAGATGGAGATCAGCTACGCCACGGCGGACGGCAAGAATCACCGCATGAAGTGCGACTATGTGTTGATGGCCACGGGCAAGCGCCCGCAGGTCGCGCCGCTGCTGCTGGACAAGGCGGGCGTGGCCGTCGAGGGGCCTGCGGTCAAGGTGGACGCCGCCTGTCGCACCAGCGTGCCGCACATCTTCGCCGTGGGCGACGTCATCGGCGGGCTGATGCTGGCCCACACCGCCAGTCAGCAGGGTCGTGTGGCGGCGGCCAATATCCTCGGCGACAGCGACCGTTATGATCAGGACAAGGATTGCGGCGTCATCTTTACCCGCCCCCAGGCGGCCTTCGCGGGATTGACGGTGGCGCAGTGCAAGGCCAAGGGCGTGGACGCGGTGGAGGTCAAGGTGCCCATGAGCATCGATGCCAAGGCCATGATCACCGGTGAGACCGCCGGCATGATCAAGCTGGTGGCGGACAAGAATAGCGGCACCATCCTCGGCGTGCACCTGCTCACCGATCACGCCGACACCCTCATCGGCGAGGCGGTGTTGATGGTCTCCTGCGCTCTGACCCTGGAACAGGTGGGCCGGGCGATCCATCCCCACCCGACACAGACCGAGTTGTTCGGCGACCTGGCCCGACGGCTGTTGTCCCGCCTGCGCCGCAGCCAGAAAGTCGCGGCCAAGGCAGGGGCTGCCAAAGGGTAGCCGGGCAAGGCAGCGGAAATGATGGAAGAAGTTCACTTAGATACCGTCAGGCTTCATACTTGTAGCTGAGCAGCACGAAGCCGGGGTTTTAACTCGAAACCCGGAACACGAAACCCAAAACTGTTTATCATCCTGTAACCCCGATCAAAGACCGCGGACCTCCAGCCATGTCAGACGTAAAGAAAGTAGTGCTCGCCTATTCCGGCGGTCTCGACACCTCGGTGATCCTCAAGTGGCTGCAGGAGACCTACGGGTGCGAGGTGGTAACGTTTACCGCGGACATCGGTCAGGGGGATGAGGTGGAACGGGCGCGTACCAAGGCGGCGGCGCTGGGCGTCAAGGAGATCTTCATCGAGGACCTGCGCGAGGAATTCGTCCGCGACTATGTCTTCCCCATGTTCCGCGCCAACACGA
>CAYXAX010000300.1:0-2517 GCA_964463055.1 uncultured Gammaproteobacteria bacterium
CGCTTCAGCCAGCGCGGCGACAGCTCGGTGACAAACAGGGCGATGCCGAAGCTGACCGGGACGGCAATGAGCATGGCGATGGCCGAGGTAACCAGGGTGCCGAAGATCGCCACCAGGGCGCCGAACTGCTCGGTGACGGGGTTCCACTCGGTACTTGAGAGAAATCCGAAGCCGAATTTTTTCAGGGCGGGGAGACCGCCGACAAGCAGCGAGGCCAGGATGGTGGTGACCACGGCCAGCAGGAGAAAGGCGAAGGTGCGAGTGGCGTTGCGAAACAGGGCATCAGCGAGTTTGCCGCGCCCCGCATCCGTCCCCGAGAGGTTCGCTGTTGGTTGCCGATCCAACCGGTGTTCCCTCAAACCGTTATTTGTAAATGAGAAGGAGCCGACACAGTCGGCTCCTTCTGCTGGAACCGTCGCACCCAGGCGACGGGATTATATCTGATCCAAGTCGCTTATTGCACCATGTCCTGGGACCACACGGACTGGTCATTGCCGCCCTTGATATCTTCGTGCCAGGTCTTTTCCACCAGGGACACGACGTTCTCCGGGATCGGCACATAGTCCAGCTGCTCGGCCATCTTGGCGCCGTTGTGGTATGACCAGTCAAAGAACTTCAACACCGCCTGGGCCACGGCCGGCTTGGCCTGGTCCTTATACAGCAGGATGAAGCTCGCGCCGCTGATGGGCCAGCTGTCCTTGCCGGGCTGGTCGGTCAGCACCAGGTAATAGCCCGGGGCGTGGGCCCAATCGGCATTGGCCGCGGCCGCCTGGAAGGCCTCGCTGGTGGGATCGACATAGTTGCCGTCGCGGTTTTGCAGTTTGACGTGGGTCATGTGGTTCTGCAGGGCATAGGCATACTCTACATAGCCGATGGAGCCCTTGATACGGGTCACGTAGGACGCAACGCCCTCGTTGCCCTTGCCGCCGACACCCGTGGGCCAGGCCACGGCCTTGTCGTTGCCGACCTTGTCCGCCCACGCCTTGCTCACCTTGCTGAGGTAATTGGTGAATATCCAGGTGGTGCCGGAGCCGTCGGAGCGGTGCACGACGCTGATGCGCTTGGAAGGCAGGTTGACGCCCGGATTCAGCTTCTTGATCGCGGCATCGTTCCACTTCGAGATTTTGCCCAGGTAGATGTCCGCCAGCAGGCCGGGGGACAGCTTGATTTCACCGGCCTTGATGCCCGGCAGATTCACCACCGGCACCACACCGCCGATAATCATGGGGAATTGAAGCAACCCGGCGGCGTCCAACTCCTCGGGTTTGAGCGGAGCGTCAGAGGCGCCAAAGTCCACTGTCTTGGCCTTGATCTGCTTGATGCCGCCGCCGGACCCGATGGACTGGTAATTGAGTTTGACGCCGGTCTTGTTGTGATAGGCCTCCGCCCATTTGGCGTAGATGGGGTAGGGGAAGGTGGCGCCGGCACCGGCGATTTCGGTGACCTCGCCAGCCAGGACGGCGTTGGCGGAACCGACAGTAAAAAGGACAACCCATGTCGCGAGCAGTCTTTTTAGAAGTAGCAGCATATTTGCCTCCAGTGTTGTCAAAGAAATCTTGCGGGTATCGGTGTCCTCACCACCCGAAGATAGCGGAAGTCTATACGTCGATTATGACAACTATGTGACAAAGCGGCGGGGGCGACAAACGGGCTGGATACGCTGTGGAAAGACGAAACCTAAGAGGCGAAACTGTCATCTTTCTGTCATCTATTATCCGTCATGATATAGTAACATAGTAATCTGACAGGGAATTTAGTGACAACCGCCGATAATCCTTACACTGTTTAAGATGATAGAGACGCGACATGGAGAAAATTGATATCGGTCATCATATCTCCCAGAAATATGATGAGGAACTCGAAGCCGTCCGCAACCAAGTGCTTTCCATGGGCGGGTTGGTGGAGCAGCAGCTGGCTGACGCCATGAAGGCCCTCATCGAGGGTAACAGCGAGATGGCCGCGGCGGTGGTCAAGAATGACTATAAGGTCAATGCCCTGGAGGTGGCCATCGATGAGCGCTGCGCCCAGATCCTGGCGCGCCGCCAGCCGGCCGCCCGCGACCTCAGGCTGCTGGTGGCCATCATCAAGACCATTACCGACCTGGAGCGTATCGGCGACGAGGCCGGGAAGATCGCCCGCATGGCCGTTCACATCTCAGAAATGGACCGGCCGGTGAAGCGCTACGTGGACATCGATCACCTCGGGGATCACGTGCGCAAGATGATGCACGACACCCTGGACGCCTATGCCCGCACCGATGTGGATGCGGCGATTCAGGTGGCCCAGGAAGACATCAAGGTGGATCGCGAGTACGAAGCACTGTTACGGCAGATGATCACCTTCATGATGGAAGACCCGCGCTCCATCACCCAGTTTATGGACGTGGTGTGGGCGGCGCGCGCCCTGGAGCGTATCGGCGATCACGCCCGCAACATCTGCGAATACATCATCTATTTCGTGAAGGGCAAGGACGTGCGCCACACCAGCCTGGAACAGATCGAGCAGGAACTGCGCATG
>CAYXAX010000301.1:0-2496 GCA_964463055.1 uncultured Gammaproteobacteria bacterium
TGACGTCGGTGATGACGCCCAAGGAGCGGCTGGTGACGGTACAGGAGGGGGCGGGGACCGAAGAGGTGATCGCGCTGCTGCACAGACACCGCATCGAAAAAGTCCTGGTAGTCAACGACGAGTTCAAACTGCGCGGCATGATCACCGTCAAGGACATTCAAAAGGCCAAGGAAAATCCCAACGCCTGCAAGGACAGCCTGGAGCGGCTGCGCGTCGGCGCCGCCGTGGGCACCGCGGCCGGTACCGAGGATCGAGTGGCGGCCCTGGTGGCGGCCGGGGTGGACATCGTCGTGGTGGATACCGCCCACGGCCACGCCCAGCGTGTGTTGGATCAGGTGCGCTGGATCAAGCGCCACTACCCGGACGTGCAGGTGATCGGCGGCAATATCGTGACCGCCGACGCGGCGCTGGCCCTCACGGAGGCGGGTGCTGACGCCGTCAAGGTGGGTATCGGCCCGGGATCAATCTGCACCACGCGCATCGTTACCGGCGTGGGGGTACCGCAGATCACGGCCATTGCCAATGTGGCCAGCGCCTTGCAAAAAAGCGGTACACCGGTGATCGCCGACGGCGGCATCCGCTACTCCGGCGATATCGCCAAGGCCATCGCCGCCGGCGCCCACTGCGTGATGATCGGCAGTATGTTCGCCGGCACCGAGGAGGCGCCGGGTGAAGTGGAACTGTACCAGGGGCGGTCCTACAAGTCCTACCGCGGCATGGGGTCCCTGGGCGCCATGTCCGCCCGCGAGGGATCCAGCGACCGCTACTTCCAGGAATTCGCCGAGAACGTCAATAAGCTTGTGCCGGAGGGCATCGAGGGCCGCGTGCCCTACAAGGGCAGTGTGGTGGCGATCATCACCCAGTTGATCGGCGGCCTGCGCGCCAGCATGGGGTATACCGGCTGCGGCACCATGGATGAAATGCGTACCAAGCCGCAATTTGTGCGCGTGACCTCCGCCGGCGTGCGCGAGAGTCATGTGCATGACGTGAGCATCACCAAGGAAGCACCCAATTACAAAATAGACTAGCTGTCCGCCGGCGTATGTGCCGCGGCGGCTGTATTTTATTGACCAGTCGTTTGGAATCCGCCCCTTGACCAATACTACATTCTCCAGTCTGCACGCTCACCGTGTCTTGATCCTGGATTTCGGTTCCCAGTACACCCAGTTGATCGCCCGCCGGGTGCGCGAAGCGGGTGTCTATTGCGAAATTCACCCCTACGATATGCCTGTCGCGACACTGCAGGCCTTTGCGCCCAAGGGCATCATCCTGTCGGGCGGGCCGTCGTCCGTGACCGAGGCCCAGACCGCGCGGGCACCCCAGGAGGTCTATGCCCTGGGCGTACCGGTCCTGGGTATCTGTTACGGTATGCAGACCATGGCGGCGCAGTTGGGCGGCGATGTTGAGTTATCCACCCACCGTGAATTCGGTTACGCCCAGGTCAGGGCCCGCGGCCACTCCCAGCTGCTGCGCGACATCGAGGACCACGCCACGCCCGAGGGCTACGGCATGCTCGATGTGTGGATGAGTCACGGCGACCGCGTGACCCGGCTGCCGGAGGGATTCAAGCTGATCGCCAGTTCCGAGAACGCGCCCATCGCCGGCATGGCGGACGAATCGCGCGGCTATTACGGCCTGCAGTTTCACCCCGAGGTTACCCATACCCGGCAAGGGGCGCGCATTCTGCAGCGCTTCGTGCGCGAGATCTGCGGCTGCGAGGCCCGCTGGACACCGGAGCACATCATCGACGGGCTGATCGAGCAGGTCAGGGTCCAGATCGGCGACGAACCGGTGGTGCTGGCCTTGTCCGGTGGAGTGGATTCTTCTGTGGTGGCGGCGCTGCTGCACAAGGCCATCGGTGAGCAGCTGTCGTGTATCTTCGTCGATCACGGCCTGCTGCGTCTGCACGAGGCCGAACAGGTCATGGCGACGTTTGCCCAGCACATGGGAATCCGTGTGACGGTGGTGGAGGCATCGGACCGGTTCATGACGGCGCTGCGCGGCGTATCCGACCCGGAGCAGAAGCGCAAGATCATCGGTAACCGCTTTATCCAGGTTTTCGAAGAAGAGGCGCGGCGCTTTCAGGACGCCAGGTGGCTGGCCCAGGGGACCATCTATCCCGATGTCATCGAATCCGCCGCAGGCAAGACCGGCAAGGCGGCGGTGATCAAGTCCCACCACAACGTGGGCGGTTTGCCGGAGCGGATGCACCTCAAGCTGATCGAGCCGCTGCGTGAACTGTTCAAGGATGAGGTGCGCAAGATCGGTCTTGAGTTGGGGTTGCCCTATGACATGGTTTACCGGCATCCCTTTCCGGGTCCCGGCCTGGCGGTGCGTATCCTCGGTGAGGTGAAAAAGGAGTACATAGACTTAGTGCGCCGCGCCGATGCGATATTTATCGAGGAACTGCGCCACTTCGGGCTCTACGACCAGGTCAACCAGGCCTTTGCCGTGTTCCTGCCGGTGAAGTCGGTGGGCGTCATGGGCGATGCGCGG
>CAYXAX010000302.1:0-2454 GCA_964463055.1 uncultured Gammaproteobacteria bacterium
ATCGAGATCATCGAGGCCCATCACCGCCACAAGGTGGACGCGCCGTCCGGCACCGCCCTGCGCATGGGCGAGGTGGTGGCCGGGGTGCTGGGGCGCGACCTCAAGGAGTGTGCCGTCTATGGCCGCCAGGGCCGCACCGGCCCGCGCGATGCCAAGACCATCGGCTTCGAAACCATACGCGCCGGCGACATCGTCGGCGACCACACGGTGATGTTCGCCGCCGCCGGGGAGCGCGTGGAGATCACCCACAAGGCCTCCAACCGCATGACCTTCGCCGGCGGCGCGGTACGCGCCGCGCTGTGGCTTGTGGGCAAGAATAAGGGACTGTATGACATGCAGGACGTGTTGGGGCTGCGATGATTGGGAGATTCAAAGATTAAAAGAGTTAAAGATTATAAAGGGGGGAGACAGCGCCCGGTTTTTTGGGATTCTTTCAATCTCCATGAATAGACAAGAATCGGGCTAGACATTACAATTTGGTGTATAGGTTCTGAGGCCGTTTTTTACGGAATATCAGTTTATCAGGCGGGAGAAAGGCGGCGGCCATCTCCCGCTTTGCACGTCTAGAGAGGGAGCAGCATTGCGGGCGCCAGCCTTACTTGCCTTGGAGGATGGATCCCTGTTTTACGGGGAGTCTATCGGCGTTGAAGGCGAGACCGTGGGTGAAGTCGTGTTCAACACCGGCATGACCGGCTATCAGGAAATCCTTACCGATCCCTCTTATTTCAAACAGATCGTCACCCTGACGTATCCCCATATCGGCAACACCGGCGTCAACGACGACGACGCGGAATCGGCGGGGGTGTTCGTCAGCGGCCTGGTGATCCGCGACCTGCCGCCACGGCACAGCAACTGGCGCGCCACGGGCAGTCTGGATGACTACCTGTGCCGCCACAACGTGGTGGCCATCGCCGATATCGATACCCGCCGCCTGACCCGTCTGCTGCGCGAGCACGGCGCCCTGAAGGGCTGCATCATGGCCGGCCGGGTGGACGCAGCCGCCGCCCTGGAGAAGGCGCGCGGCTTTTCCGGCATGCAGGGCCTGGACCTGGCCAAAGAGGTCAGCGCCGCCGCGCCCTACGCGTGGGATCGCGGCACGATTTCCATCGAAGCGGATGCCGCCGCCAGCACCGCCCCCAATGACGGTGACAGACTGCACGTGGTGGTCTATGACTTCGGCGTCAAGCGCAACATGCTGCGCCTGCTGGTGGATGCGGGCTGCCGCGTGACGGTGGTGCCCGCCACCACGCCGGCCGCGGCGGTGATGGACATGGCCCCCGACGGCATTCTGCTGTCCAACGGCCCCGGCGACCCGGAGCCGTGTGATTACGCCATCGCGGCCATCATGCGCCTGGTGGACGCGGGCATCCCCACCTTCGGTATCTGTCTCGGCCACCAGCTGCTGGCCCTGGCCAGCGGCGCCAGGACGGTGAAGATGAAGTTCGGCCATCACGGCATCAACCACCCGGTGCTGGCGCTGGACACGGGGCGCGTGCTGATCAGCAGTCAGAACCACGGCTTCGCCGTGGACGAGGCGTCGCTGCCGCCGACCCTGCGCATCACCCACCGCTCGCTGTTCGACAATACTTTACAGGGTCTGCAGCGCACCGACCGGCCGGCATTCTGCTTTCAGGGCCACCCGGAGGCCAGTCCCGGGCCTCACGAGGTGAGCACCCTGTTCACTGACTTTGCCAAGCTGATGCGCGATCACCGCGGTGAGGGCGTCAAGGCGACGCCCGCCGCGCGCCGCTCCGCGAAACACTGATTGTTACCGAGCCCGTCTGCACACCATGCCCAAGCGTACTGACATCGGCAGCATCCTCATTATCGGCGCCGGCCCCATCGTCATCGGCCAGGCGTGCGAGTTCGATTATTCCGGCACCCAGGCGTGCCGCGCCCTGCGCGACGAGGGTTATCGCATTATCCTCATCAACTCCAACCCGGCCACCATCATGACCGACCCGTCCGTGGCCGACGCCACCTATATCGAGCCCATTCACTGGGAGACGGTGGCGAAGATCATCGAGAAGGAGCGCCCCGACGCCCTGCTGCCCACCATGGGCGGGCAGACGTCCCTGAACTGCGCCCTGGACCTGGCCCATCACGGCGTGCTGGAGCGCTTCGGGGTGCAGATGATCGGCGCCTCCCGCGAGGCCATCGACGTGGCCGAGGACCGCGAGCGCTTTCGCACCGCCATGACCGAGATCGGCCTGGCCACGCCGCGGGCGGCCATCGCCCACAGCATGGAAGAGGCCCATCAGGTGCAGGCCCAGATCGGTTTCCCCACGGTCATCCGCCCGTCGTTCACCATGGGCGGCAGCGGCGGCGGCATCGCCTACAACCGCGAGGAGTTCATCGAGATCTGCGAGCGCGGCCTGGACCTGTCACCCACCCATGAACTGCTCATCGAGGAGTCGGCGCTGGGGTGGAAGGAATACGAGATGGAGGTGGTGC
>CAYXAX010000303.1:0-2430 GCA_964463055.1 uncultured Gammaproteobacteria bacterium
ATGTACATCATGCGCAGAATCTGACCGGGGAGAAGTATCACGCATCATCCCCCTGTAGCTGCTGCTGTATGCGCTTGATGCGCTGCTCGAGACGATCGGCGTCACCGCGCAGGGTATCCACATGGGCCAGGAATTCATCAATCTCGAAATCCCGGGGCAGCAGCTGCGACTCTTCATGGAGATACTCGGCCATGTCCATTCCCAGGGTTTCGGCGGAGTCGTGCAGCCACCGGGCGGAGTCACGAATCAGGTTGCCGATGCCGTGTGCCACCACATCGCCGAAGGGTTTGGACAGTTGTTCCTCCCAGTCGATCTCCATGGCGTCGAGGATCTTCTTGAATCTCTGTCCCAGCTCCACATCGCCGCTGATTTCCACATCGCCGGAAAACAGGACGCCGGCGGGCCGCGTGGTGGCGCCGAGACGCATGAAGGCCCCGGGGGTGCCGCGCAGGACGGTGTCCGCCTGGCCGGAATAAGCGGTCAGTACACGCACCCCGCTGATGTGCGGTACCAGGTAGAAAGCGGTATTGAGGCCGCGCAGGTGGATGGCGATGACCTTGCCGGAAAGGTCGGCGAGGCGTGACATGGTGTCCGGGTCCATGGCCAGATAACGGTTCAGTGCCAACTCAATGGCGGCGAGCATGGCTGTTGGGATCTGTATCGAATCACTCATGGGGCGGCCGCGGGTCCCGGATCGGTGTGGTTGTTATAACTTGTACCCACGGTGCAGGGCGACAATGCCGGCGCTCATGTTGAGGTAGTCACAGTGTTCAAAACCGGCATGCATCAGCATCGATTTCAGGGTTTCCTGATCGGGGTGCACGCGGATGGACTCGGCCAGGTAGCGGTAGCTGTCGGCGTCATTTACGATCAACTTCCCCAGCAGTGGGAGGGCGTTGTGGGAATAGGCATCGTACAGCGGCTGAATGGGTTTGGCCGGTTTCGAGAATTCCAGTATCAAAACTTGTCCCCCGGGTTTGAGGGTCCTGTAAATGGCGCGCAAGGCGTTTTCCTTGTGCGTGACGTTGCGCAGGCCAAAGGCCATGACGGCGCAGTCAAAGTACCCGTCGGGAAACGGCAGGTGTTCCGCATCGGCCTGGACGAAACCAAGATTACCCACCATGCCCCGGTCGATGCCGTGGTCGCGGCCCTGAGTGAGCATGGCGGCATTGATGTCCGATGCGACGACCATGCCGCGCGGGCCGACTTTGCGGGCGAGGCGCAGCGCCATGTCCCCGGTGCCGGTGGCCAGATCCAGAACACGCTGACCCTCCCTGAGGTGGCTCAGCTCTGAGGTCACCCGCTTCCAGACGCGGTGGATGCCCAACGACATGGCGTCATTCATGATGTCGTATTTATTGGCGACGGAGTCGAACACGCGCCGTACCCGTCCGGCCTTTTCCGCGACGGGTACGCGCTGGTAACCAAAGTCTGTGGTGTCTTCCTCTGCCATGGCTGTCGCTGCGGCTATCGATCTCGATGGAGGCGCGGCGGGGCGCGGTACTGTGCCATATTATATGAGCCGGCACCCGATCGCTATTTATTCGGGGCGTGGGGGTTCTTTGCGGGTATAGCCCGCCGCCGCGAGGCGTTCCAGGTAGTCCTGCCAGAGCTGATCCTGCATCACCCCGAGTTTGTACAGCAGGGGCCAGGTATAGATGCCGCTCTGGTGGCCATCGTCGAAGATCAGGCGCACGGCGTATGCCCCTACCGGTTCGATGGCCGCGATATTGACGGCCTCCTTGCCGATCTGCAGTACCTGCTGGCCCGGCCCGTGGCCCTGGACTTCCGCCGACGGTGAGTAGACCCGCAGATATTCACACGGCAGACGGAAATCGGCGCCGTCATCGAAGCTTACTTCCAGGATGCGTGATACACGCAGCAATCGGATATTCGTTGGTGTGGGTTTATTCGCTGTCTCAGCCATGGCTTGCATCTTGAAGTTGGATTGCCAAAGATCGGATTCGCCGAAATCGGTTTTGAATGCGCCTCTCTGTGGCGCCCTTTAAAGAATGTACTGCGTCAAATCCTCGTCCTGGATCAGTTTGCCCAGGTGATCGTTGACATACCCGGCATCGATGCTGACCGTCTTCCCGGTAATGTCGGGTGCTTCAAAGGAGAGCGTCTCCAATAGCCGCTCCATGACGGTGTGCAGACGCCGGGCGCCGATGTTCTCGGTGCGCTCGTTGACCTGCCAGGCGATTTCGGCGATGCGCGCGATGCCGTCGGCCTCGAAATGCAGTTCCATCCCCTCGGCCCCCATCAGGGCGGTATATTGCTGGGTGAGAGAGGCGTCGGGCTCGGTGAGGATGCGCACGAAATCCTGTACGGTGAGCGCATCCAGTTCCACCCGTATGGGCAGGCGTCCCTGCAGTTCGGGGATCAGATCGGAGGGCTTGGACAGGTGAAAGGCCCCTGACGAAATGAACA
>CAYXAX010000304.1:0-2405 GCA_964463055.1 uncultured Gammaproteobacteria bacterium
TGACGATGGCGCGGGCGATGGCCACCCGCTGCTGCTGCCCGCCGGAGAGCTCACCGGGGGTGTGATGCTCCCATTCCCTGAGGCCGACGGCGTCCAGGGCCTTGCGCGCGCGGGCGCGGCGTTCCTCCGCCGCCATGCCGCGGTAAATCAGCGGCAGCTCCACGTTCTCCAATGCCGAGGTGCGGTTGAGGAGATTGAAGCCCTGAAAAATAAAGCCGAGATAACCGCGGCGCAGCAGGGCGCGCTGGTTGCGGGTAAGGTGCCCGACGTCGACGCCTTCGAATTCATAGACCCCGGCGCTGGGCGTGTCCAGGCAGCCGAGGATGTTCATGCAGGTGGACTTGCCGGAGCCGCTGGGCCCCATGGCGGCGACGAACTCACCCCTGTCGATGTGCAGGTCGATGCCGCGCAGCGCCTGCATGGCGGCGGTGCCCATCCCATAGACCTTGGTGACGGATCGCAGGCTGATGAGAGGCTGGCCGTTCATCGGCGTGACCCGCTAGGGATCAACCACCGGCGCCGGTCATATCGACCACCAGTGGCGTGCCCGGTTCGATCCCACCGCCGCCGGTGACTTGCGTCATAATGCCGTTGGTGGCGCCGGTGGTGATTTTGAGGGCGACGAGCTTATTGTCCTGCAGTGTCCAGACCTGTTTCTGCTCGTTATTGCCGGTCCCGGGTTCACGGGTCTTCTGGGTGTCGTGCCGCCGGCGTGGAAACAGGCGGCTGAACAGGCTCCCGCCGCTGCGTGTCGACGTCTGGGCTTGCTGTGCCGGCGGCGCGAAGCGCAGCGCCGCGTTAGGTATCAGGATGGCGTTGTCCACCTTCTTGACGACGATGTCCGCCGTCGCCGTCATGCCGGGACGCAGTGATAGATCGGTGTTGTCCACGTCGAGGATAGTCTCGTAGGTGACGACCCCCTGGACGGTCTGAGCGCCGTAACGGACCTGGTTGATGCGTGCGGGAAAGCTTCGATCCGGATAGGCGTCGACAGTGAACGTGGCCGACTGCCCTGCCTTGACCTGGCCCACGTCGGCCTCATCCACGTCCACCTGCAGTTGCATCTTGGTCAGGTCCTCGGCCAAGGTAAACAGTACCGGGGCCTGCAGGGAGGCGGCGACGGTCTGTCCGGGCTCGATGGAGCGCTTCAGCACGATGCCGTTGATGGGTGAGCGAATCACCGCCTTGGACAGATCCGTCTGGATGCCGTCGAGGGTGGCCTGGGCCTGGGATACCGCGGCCTTGGCGCTGGCCTCAGACGCCTGGGCCCTGACATAGTCGGCGCGGTCTGTGTCCACGTCCTGAGGCGAGCACATCTGTGTCTTGGCCAGGGCGACACAGCGGTCATATTTGAGTTTCGTCTCCAGAACCGTGGCCTTGGCGTCGAGGACCTTGGCCTGGGCCGCGCTCAGCGCGGCCTTGGACTGCAGCACCTGTGCGTCGAGTTTAGATGTATCCAGTTTTGCCAATACCTGGCCCACTTTGACGATATCGTTGTAATCCACATACACGCCATCCACGATGCCCGACAGCTCGCTGCCGACGTCCACTTGGTTGGTGGGCTCAAGTGTGCCGGTGGCGGTGACTATCACCGTCAGGTTCCCGCGCTGCGCCTGCTCGGTCTTGTACTGGACGGTATCGCCGTCGTCACGTCTGATCCACATGAACGCGATAACAACGAGCACGATGACCACGCCGCCCAGCAGTAACCACTTTCTTTTCTTGCTGCGGTTCGTCGCGTGGTCAAGGCCCAGGTTCCGGGCGATGTCGGAGTGCGTATCAGTGTCGGTCTTCGCCATGGGTATCCTTTGCAGTGGGCTGTGCCATATCCATGCTACACAATCGTCCCGTAAAAGAGTGTAAACCCGTGTAAATGCCGCCCTGCCTCCTGAAAGACAGGGGAAGCCATTATATAGTTCCTGGGGGGAATCAGGGTTTGATGATGATCAGGAATTCGCCACTACATATACACGTCGGGAACGATTGGTATAAATCGCCTATCTCGGGTTTCCTATCTCAAGCGGCAGGCCGCCGTATTTGGTCGACCTGCGCCTGAGACTCGAAACCCGAAACCGGTTACGACTTTACCCCCGCCTTGCGCAGCATGATCTCCAGGGGACAGAAGCGGGTGAAACCGCTCTGGAACAGGTTGGCGCCCACAAAGGCGGTGAGCCATAACCAGTAGCTGCTCACATACAGTGGACTGGCGGGGGCACCGATGACTAGGGAAACCAGTACCACGGCCCCGGCGAAAATGCGTACGATGCGTTCTGTTGTCATGGTCGTTTACTCCGTTACCAAAATGCCGGGGGTGCCCGGCGGGATTACACTGGTGTGGTGACACGTCCCCGCTGCCACAGGTAGTAGATCAGCGGGATCACAAACAGGGTCAATACCGTGGAGGC
>CAYXAX010000305.1:0-2402 GCA_964463055.1 uncultured Gammaproteobacteria bacterium
ACGGCCAGCAGGGCCCCAACCTCCGATAGATTGACGATGGTCTGCGCGTTGAAATCGACTGTCGAGGTCTGCCCGATCTGACCGAACGGCGTCACGAAACCGAGGATCTTGACGGGGGTGGACGGGGTGTCATTGGTGATATCCAGCGACCCCGTGCCTATTTCGTAATTGGTTGGATCAGCGTCGTGAGCACTGTCGATGCCCGTCCCACTGAAATTAAAGACGGCAACCCTGCGCCAGTCAATCGTCTGCAGATATACGGTAAACGGGCTGGGGGAGTTCGCGACGATACCGCGCAGGGTGGTCAGCTTCATGCGCACCAGGCCATTAGTTGCGTTCAGCTGGGTGGTATCAGCGGCATCCACGGTCCCGAACACCGTCACCCGCTGCCCCACGGAGATGTCGGCGATGGTGTGGGCGGACGCATCCAGCTGGCGGAATACCTTGGTGCTGGCGCCCAACTGCACCGTCTCCGTATCATTGAAGGTCACCGTGCCGCTGCTGCGCACCAGCGTCGCGCCCTTGACGGTGAGCACATCGCCGGCACGACTGATCACCGTGCCGGTAGCCGCGTCCAGCGTCCCCCCCGGCACACTGGTACCGGCGTGGACCTCAGTGGCGGTGAAGGTATGCGTGCTGGGGTCCACATCGCCAATGGCCACCACGGCGGAAAACTGGTTCTGGTTGGCCAGGGCATCCAAACCATTAGTCCCCTGATAACTGGCGCCGTCGATAATGTAGAGGGTGTTGCTGTCCGTGGCGACGGTCAGCGTACCGAATTGCCGGTCACTGCCGGTCAACTGGTGGAAAAACGGGCGCATGATGACCTGAAAGCTGCTGGTCTGCAGGTCAACGGTATCCAGCATGCCCCGCAGCCGGTGAGACTTGGGGGCCGCGGGATCGATGTCTGCCACCACGAACGGCTGAACCGTCAGTGTCGGCGTGCCGCTCAGGTCCACGGCATTCGAGGCCGCGAGATTGAAGTCAACGGTCATATTGGCCGGCACGCCGGGGGCGACCACCACCGTCTTGCCGTCGGACATGACCACGGAGACGTCCAGGGTGGTGATGGGATTGCCCTGCTCGTCCTGGATGGAACTTACCTTCACGATGCCGCCGGAACCGTCATCCACTTCGATATCGGCATTGCTGTAATCCAGGGTCATGGTGGCCGATGTATAGGTACCGCTCGGTACCGTGGCGGAGGTGAGGAATTCAGTCAGGTCCGCGTATTGGGCGAAGTCCACCCGGGTCTTGACCGGGACCGTCTCCACCACCGCATTGTTTGCCTTCGTGAGTGTGAGTGATGTCACGTCCACCTGATAGGTGACGAAATCACCGGGGGCGTCGGTGAGCCCGATGACCACGCCCCCCGTACCGGTATCGGAAAACGACGATGATCCGCTGTTGCACCCCAGCAGGGCCAGGGGGAACATCATCGCCAACACTCTCCACAGTTTGCTTATGCGCATTTTCATGGTTACACCTTTAGTGATGTTATTGCCGTTGTGCACAAAACGCCGGCACGAACCGGTACGGTTAATAGAAGTAACGCACTTGACCAGGATGGGTTGACACCGTCATTAGCCCGGGCGGTGAAACAACAGGGGAATATTCCGGGACGGGCAGCGAAAACATGCCGATTCATACAATCCGCTACCTGTTTAATTGACGATTACGAAATGCGCGGCGCTGTTGCGGAGTCATATTGCGCCAGCGCTGGCGCAGGGCGTCGCGCCGCTCGGGTGACAGACCGCGAAACCATCGGTAGCGTTGGCGCAGGCGTTCCTGTTCCGCCGGCGGCAAGGCCTGGTAGCGCTTGAAGCGCTGACGGATACGATCTCTTTGTTCGGGTGTCATTCGCCGCCAGCGCTGAAACCGCTCCCGCACGCGGTCACGCTGTTGCGGTGACATCTGCGCCCAGCGCCTGGCGCCTTTGCGCAGCCGCTCCTGTCGCTGCGGCGCAAGATCCGTCCAGTGATCCTTGAACGGCTTCAGGATGGCCTGCTCCTGGGGGGTCAGCGCGGTCCATGGCGTGGCATCGGCGCGCGCCGCTGACACGGATGCCAGCAACATCAGGCCCAGCACTGCGATCACACCACGGCTAATCACTCGGTTTATCCTCTTTCTTATCGGTGCTGCGGTCCTGATGCTGCTGTGTCATGTTTGAATCCTCCAACTGTGTCGGATCAAACCACTTGCCATCCTTTGTCTCCCACTCGCCGAGAAATTCCAGCAACGCCGGATCCGGCGGCGCAGCGACCTGCTTTTTGGACTGCGCCGCGGGCTTGTCGGCCGCCTGCGGCGCCGCATCCCCGGCGAACACCAGGGAGGGCGCCACTAACAAGCCCACGGCCAACCACTCAACCGGCGTCTTTTTCATTGTCCAGCCAGCGGTAAAA
>CAYXAX010000306.1:0-2375 GCA_964463055.1 uncultured Gammaproteobacteria bacterium
ATTTTGAGTATCGCCATGTGATTTACTTCAACGTTTCCGCCTGATTTGCCGATTATGTTACGGGTATCGCTATGATATCTGAATTAGACAGGGCTGTTCAGCCCCGTTCAGGGATCAGCATGGGTGTATCGGCCACCCGCACGACATGTCGACAGGGGTGTTTAAGTGATTAATTTAAAAAGATTATTTATCGGATTTCTGGTATCGCTGACAATGGCCGTCGGTGTGGCAAGCGCGGATACGCTGACACTGCGGCCGGATCACCCAACCCGTTACACGGTGGTCAAGGGCGATACCCTGTGGGATATCTCGGCACGCTTCCTCAAGGATCCGTGGTTGTGGCCAAAGATCTGGCGCGTCAACCCCCAGATCGACAACCCCAATCTGATCTATCCCGGCGACGTGATCGTGCTGAAATACGAAAACGGCAAGCCGGTCCTGCAGGTGGAGCGGGGACGCCAGACGGTCAAGCTCTCGCCCCACACGCGCACCTCTCCCATCGAGGAGGCCATCCCCACCATTCCGGTGGACGCCATCAGTCAGTTTCTCATGCACCCGCGGGTCCTGAGCGAAAAGGACATCGACAGCGCCGGCTATGTCGTGGCCGATGAGGACGACCGCGTCATCACCGGCGCCTCGGACACCATCTATGCGCGGTCACTGCCGGACAAGCACGCCACGGATTATGATATCTATCGTATCGGTGACGCCTACCGAGACCCCGAGACGAATGACCTGCTGGGTTATGAGGCACTGCGAGTGGCCACGGCCAAGGTGGTCAAAAGTGGTGATCCGACCACGCTGGTGATCGCCACGTCCAACCGCGAGACCCTGGTGGGCGACCGCTTGCTGCCGGCCCAGCCCCAGGGCATCGAGCAGTACTTTCAGCCCCATGCCCCTGCCAAGCAAGTAAAGGGCCGCATCATCTCAGTGCTGGACGGTGTGTCGCGAATCGGTCAGTATCAGACCGTGGTGCTCAATCTCGGCACCGACAAGGGCATGGCCCAGGGCGACGTCCTGGCGGTGTATCAGAAGGGTGAGACGGTCCACGACACGGTGGAGGGTGGCAAGGTGACGCTGCCCGATCTGCGCGCCGGCCTGGTCATGGTGGTCAAGGCCTTCGACCACGTCAGCTATGCGCTGGTGATGAAGGCGGAAAAGGATATGCGCATCTTCGATACGGTGAAGAATCCATAGCGCCGGCCACAGACGCGCACACCACATACCACGGCGGCAAACGCCGTGCGGCAAGGCGGACCTATAGGGAAATAGCGATGCCCCACAGCCAACACAACGATGACAGGGATGCACTGGCCTATTGGCTGGCCCTGTGCCGCACGCCAGGCCTCGGCCCGCGCAGCGTGCGCCAGTTACTCCGCACCTGCGTGACGCCCCAGGCGGTGTTTGAGCGCGCCGCCCGCGCCCGGCTTTCCGCGACCCTGGATCCCGCCGCGCAGGAAGCCCTGCGGCGACCCGACTGGGCGGCGGTGGAACGCGACCTGGCCTGGCTGGCGCGTACCGGCTCTACCGCCTTGTCCCTGGATCACCCCGCCTACCCATCCCTGCTGCGGCAAATTGACGATGCGCCGCCGGTATTGTTCGTGCAGGGCGATCCCGGCCTACTGTCTCGGCCGCAGCTGGCGGTGGTGGGCAGCCGTAACCCCACACCCCAGGGCCGGGACACCGCATTCGAATTCGCCCGCGCCCTGGCGGCGGCGGGCTTGGCTGTCACCAGCGGTCTGGCCGCCGGCATCGACGCCGCCGCACACCGCGGCGCCCTGGACGCCGGGGGCGTTACCGTGGCGGTACTGGGCAGCGGGCTGGACTGTATCTATCCGCCGCGGCACCAGGGTCTCGCTGCCCAGATACGCCACCAGGGCGCCCTGGTATCGGCATTTGTGCCGGGGACACCCCCCCGGCCGGCCCACTTTCCCCAGCGCAACCGGCTCATCAGCGGCCTGGCACTGGGGGCGCTGGTGGTGGAGGCGGCCATACGCAGCGGCTCCCTGATCACGGCACGCTGCGCCGTGGACCAGGGCCGCGAGGTGTTCGCCGTCCCCGGCTCCATCCACAACCCCCTGTCCCGCGGCTGCCATGTGTTGATCCGCGAGGGGGCCAAGCTGGTGGAGACGGTGGGTGATATCCTCGAAGAGCTGGGCGCCCTGTCCCAGTATGTGTTAAACATTGCCGGGCCGGTGACCGATGCTATCCATAGGGAAAGCAGGGATGTTCTGGACCCCGCCCAGAGCCGGCTCTTGGAGATGCTGGCTTTTGACCCCATCTCCATGGATGTGCTAATAGAACGCAGCGGATTGACGCCCGAGGAGGTTTCATCCATGCTGTTGGTACTGGAATTGCAGGGATACGTGGCCGCC
>CAYXAX010000307.1:0-2366 GCA_964463055.1 uncultured Gammaproteobacteria bacterium
CCCGTGCGGCCGAAGCGGCGCTGTCGCTTTGCGTACGATGTCAGGGCCGCATCAAAGGCCTGTTCATCGAAGTCCGGCCACAGCGTATCGGTAAAATATAATTCCGTGTAAGCGAGCTGCCACAGAAGAAAATTGCTGATCCTCTGCTCGCCGCCGGTACGGATAAATAAATCAGGCTCGGGCAGGTCATGGGCCACCAGCGCGCCCTCGATCATCTCCGGGGTAATGGCATCGGCTGACAACTCGCCGGCCTCTATGCGCCGCGCGACGGCGCGCGCCGCCTGAGTGACGTCCCAGCGCCCACCGTAGTCGGCGGCCACTGTCAGGGTCATGCGCCGGTTGCCGGCGGTAAGCCGCTCGGCACTCTCCATGTGACGCTGCAGCTTGGCCGAAAAGCGGCTCCGGTCGCCGATGATACGCAGGCGGATTCCGTTCTCGTGCAACTTGGCCACCTCCCGCTCCAGGGCGGAGAGAAACAGGTCCATCAGCAGCTTGACCTCGCGCTGCGGACGGCGCCAATTTTCCGTGCTGAAGGCAAATACCGTTAACGCCTCAATGCCCTTGCTCGCGCATTGCTCGACAATCTTGCGTACCGCCTGCAGCCCGGCGCGATGGCCGGCAATACGCGGCAGGCGGCGGTGATTGGCCCAGCGGCCGTTGCCATCCATGATGATGGCCACATGACGGGGCAGACTCTCGCTGCGGGTGGTGGGCGGATAGAATTCAGGGTTACCGTCTAACATTACAAAATCACCTTGGGGGACTGTATCGGCTCGAGCGTGGCGACCGGTACAAGGGAGTGGGTGCGCAGACAATCCGGTGTGAGCGTTTATCGCTCATATCTCCATCATTTCCTCCTCTTTTGCCGTCAGATTCTTGTCCACTTCCGCGATATATTTGTCCGTCAGCTTCTGAATCTCCTCCTCGCCCCGGCGCTCGTCATCCTGACTGATATCTTTATTTTTCTGTAATTCTTTAATGTGATTGTTGGCATCGCGCCGGATATTACGTATAGCCACCCGCGCGGCCTCCGCCTCAGCGCGCACTACCTTGATGAGATCCCTGCGGCGTTCCTCGGTCAGGGGAGGCAGCACAATGCGTATGGTCATGCCCGCCGTGGAGGGCGTCAGCCCCAGGTCCGATGTCAGGATGGCCTTTTCGATCACGGGAATCATGTCCTTTTCCCACGGCGTGATGGTAAGGACACGCGCCTCCGCAATGGCGACGTTACTGACCTGATTCACCGGAAGTTCGGAACCGTAATACGGCACCGAGACATGGTCGAGGAGATTGGGGTGGGCACGGCCGGTGCGTATCTTGCTCAACTCGGCACGCAGCGACTCGATGCTCTTTTTCATGCGCGCTGTGGATTCATTCATGATATCGCTGATCATGCGGCTTCCCCATTTTCCACGAGTGTGCCTTCGTCCTCGCCCATGACAACCCGCATCAGGGCGCCCGGTTTGTTGATATCGAATATACGCAGCGGCAGGCTGTAATCCCTGCACAAGACAATCGCGGTGGTATCCATGACCATCAGCCGCCGGTCGATGACCTCATCATAGGTCAGGCGCGTATAGCGGGTGGCGTCCGGGTGATACTTGGGATCGGCCGAGTAGACACCGTCGACCTTGGTGGCCTTCAGCAGGATGTCGGCGCCGATCTCGATGCCGCGCAGGCTGGCCGCCGAATCGGTGGTGAAAAAGGGATTACCCGTCCCCGCCGCAAACACGACGACGCGTCCCTTCTCAAGGTGGCGGATGGCGCGCCGCCGGATGTAATCCTCACAGACCTGATTGATCTTGAGCGCAGACATGACCCGAGCGTAAATCCCCTGGCGCTCCAGGGCGTCCTGGATGGCCAGTGCGTTGATCACCGTGGCCAGCATTCCCATCTGATCACCGGTCACGCGGTCCAATCCGGCGGAGGCCAGTGCGGCGCCGCGGAATATGTTGCCGCCGCCGATGACCATACCGATCTGGACGTTGATATCCAGCAGTTCCTGGACAGAGGTGGCGATACGCTCAACCACGCCGGGGTTGATGCCGTAATCATCCTCCCCGGTCAGCGCCTCACCGCTCAGCTTCAATAGTATTCTTTTATAGGGCAGGGACGACGGTGACAGGGATTCCGGGTTAGTTCCCATGCACTTGACTCATGACTTCCTGGGCAAAATCCGTGGTTTCCTTCTCAATGCCCTCGCCGACTTCATAACGCTCGAACCCGATGACCTTGGCGCCGGCGTTGTTGAGGACCTTTTCCACATTCACATCAGGATCCTTGACGAAGGGCTGGCCCACCAGCGTGACTTCCGCCAGGAATTTGCGCAGCCGGCCCTCGACCATCTTCTCTATGATCTCGGCGGG
>CAYXAX010000308.1:0-2333 GCA_964463055.1 uncultured Gammaproteobacteria bacterium
CCGGGCGTGAGCACCTGGCCCTGGGTCAGTTCGTGGACCTGTCCGTGGAGCTGGCACCTCTGCCTGATGTGGTGGTCCTGCCGTCCACCGCCCTGTATGGCATGAAGCGTGTTTACTTACTGCACGACGGGCGTATGGCCGGGGTGGACGTCAGCGTCGTGGGTGAGCGGCGCCAGGATGGCAAGACCATGGTCCTGGTGCATAGCCAGCGGCTTCACGCGGGTGATCAAGCCATCATCACTCACCTCCCCAATGCCATCGACGGCCTACGCGTAAAGACCACCGATACCGCGAAATCATGAGCAGCGTCCATCGCCGCGATCTCCTCGGCATCTTCGCCCACCACCGGGTGGCGGCCAATCTGCTCATGTTGCTGATGATTCTGGCCGGCCTGTGGGGCTTGTCAAAACTCAACACCCAGTTCTTTCCCGACTTCACACTGGACATCATCAACGTGAGCGTGGAGTGGCGCGGCGCCACGGCGGAAGATGTGGAGACCGCCATCACCGTGCCCCTGGAACAGACCCTGCGCAGCGTGGACAGCCTCCATGAAATGACCTCGACCTCCGCCGACGGTATCTCCGCCGTGAGCCTGGAGTTCGATGAAGGCACCGACATGGACACTGCCATGGAACAGGTCAAGGAGGACGTGGCCCTGCTGCGCACCCTGCCCCAGACCTCGGAAAAGCCTGAGATATCGCGCGTGGTACGCTACGAGCCGGTGGCGCGGGTGCTGGTAAGCGGGCCGGCGGACCCCGCCGGACTACGCCACCTGGTGCGCGGCATGGAATCAGACCTGCTGGCGCGGGGCATCGCCAAGGTCACCATCACCGGCCTGCCGAAGCAGGAGATCGCCATCCAGATCCCCAGCGCGCGCCTGGCGCAATTGGGCATGACCCTGGATCAGGTGGCCGATCGCGTGGAGGCGTTGAGCCGCGACTTGCCCGCCGGTACGGTGGGCCGCGACGAGGCGGGCCGCCAGTTGCGCAGTCTTGACCAGCGCCGCACCTCGGAGGGGTTCGCGCAACTGCCCCTGCGCGCCGATGAACGCGGCCGGCTGCTGCGCCTCGGCGACATCGCCACCATCGAGCGCCGCCCCCAGGACGGCGAAGTGGCGGTGCGCTATCAAGGTAAGCCGGCGGTGGAGTTGCAGCTGTTTCGCGCCGAACACGGCGACTCCCTGAAGGCGGCGCACATCCTGGATCAGTGGCTGACGGCCGTGCGCCCGCAGCTGCCCGCCGGCGTGACGGTGAAGGCCTTTGATCAGTCCTGGGAGCTCATCGACGAACGCATCAACCTGATGCTGAAGAACGGCGGCAGCGGCCTGCTGGTGGTGATGGCCATCCTGTTCCTGTTCCTCAACGGGCGCGTGGCGTGGTGGGTCACCGCCGGCATCCCGGTGTCGTTCCTCGCCACCTTGGGCATCATCTACGTGGCCGGCGGCAGCATCAACATGATCAGCCTGTTTGCCCTGATCATGGCACTGGGCATTATCGTCGATGACGCCATCGTGGTGGGCGAGGACGCCCTTACCCATTATCAAAGCGGCGAACCGGCCCTCACCGCGGCAGAAGGCGGGGCGCGGCGCATGCAGATCCCGGTACTGGCGTCGTCGCTGACCACGGTGGCGGCGTTTCTTCCCCTGATGCTGGTCAGCGGGCCCATCGGCAAGATCCTGTTCGCCATACCGTTTGTCATCATCTGCGTGCTTGCCGCGTCCCTGGTGGAGAGTTTCTACGTCCTGCCGGGGCATCTGCGCCACGCCTTCCTAAAGATGCACAAGCATACCTCCAGCCCCCTGCGCCAGCGCCTGGACGAGCGTTTCGATCATTACCGCGACCACTGGTTCCGGCCCCTGGTCACCCGCGCGGTGGCGTATCGCGGCACCACCATCGCCGCGCTGGTGGCGGTCATGATCGTGTGCATCGGCCTGCTGGCCGGCGGGCGCATCGGCTTCGAGTTTTTCCCCTCGCCGGAGGGGACGGTGCTGTACGCCAACGTGGCCTTCGCCGCCGGCACACCCCGGCAGCGGGTCAGCGACTTCGTCAACGAGCTAGAACAAAGTCTCGACGCCACGGACAAGTCCCTGGGCGGCGGCCTGGTCAAGACCGACGTGGCCTATCTGGGGCGCAACACCGCCGCCGGCGGCGGCTTCACCCGCGACGGCGACCGCTTTGCCTACATCATGGTGGAGCTGATCGATCCCGATCACCGCGACGTACGCAATCCGCAGTTCATCAAGGCGTGGAAGGCCCACATCCGCATGCCGCCGGGCATGGAGAACTTCACCATCTCGGAACGCTTCGCCGGCCCGCCCGGGCGTGCCATCGACG
>CAYXAX010000309.1:0-2311 GCA_964463055.1 uncultured Gammaproteobacteria bacterium
ACGCTGGGACATCGCCGACGGCTATTACCTGTACCGCAAAAAATTTCACTTCTCCATCCAGTCGGCTGACGGCGCGCAGTTGGGCAAGCCCGACTTCCCACCGGGCAAGATGAAGGTGGACGACACCTTCGGCCCCATGGAGGTCTATTATAAACAAGTGGTGGCGCACCTTCCCGTGACCCGCGGCACGGCCCAGCCCGCCCACCTGATGCTGACCGCCCACTATCAAGGCTGCGCCGACGCCGGCTTCTGTTACCCGCCCCTGACCAAGACCGTGGACATCAACCTGCCGGCAGCCGGCAGCGGCACATCGGGTACGGCCCCCCCAGCGGCGCTGTCCGAGACCGACCGCATCGCCCAGTCCCTGGCGGGGGGCAACCTGTCCCTCACGTTACTCAGCTTCTTCGGCATCGGCCTGCTGCTGGCCTTCACTCCGTGCGTGTTCCCCATGATACCGATACTGTCCGGCATCATCGTCGGCCAGGGCGCCAACATCACCACGCGGCGGGCATTCACCCTGTCGCTGGTCTACGTGCTGCCCATGGCGCTGACCTACACGGCTGCCGGCGTGGCGGCCGGGCTCATGGGCAAAAACCTGCAGGCGGTGTTCCAGGCACCATGGATCATCGCTACGTTCAGCGCCGTGTTCGTCGCCCTGGCCCTGTCCATGTTCGGCTTGTACGACCTGCAGCTGCCGAGCAGTTGGCAGACCCGGCTCGCCACCCTCAGCAATCGCCAGCGCGGCGGCACCCTGGTGGGGGTGGCGGCCATGGGGCTGTTCTCCGCCCTCATCGTCGGGCCGTGCGTGGCGGCGCCCCTGGCCGGCACGTTGCTGTACATCAGTCACAGCCATAACGCGGTGGTGGGCGGCGGCGCGCTGTTCGTCATGAGCCTGGGCATGGGCCTGCCGTTGATCATCTTCGGTACCTCGGCGGGCAAGCTGCTGCCCAAGGCCGGGGCGTGGATGACCTCCATCAAGACGGTGTTCGGCATTCTCATGCTGGGCACGGCCATCTGGTTCCTGGAGCGCATCCTGCCCGCGCCGGTCACCATGGCCTTATGGGCCGGCCTGTTGATCATCAGCGCCGTGTACCTGGGTGCGCTCACCAAGCTCCCCGCCGACGCCGGCGGCTGGTACAAACTGCGCAAGGGCACCGGCTGGTTGGCCATGATCTACGGCGTGATGGTCCTGGCGGGCGCCGCCAGCGGGGGACAGGACGCGCTCCAGCCTCTGAAGGGTTCGCGCCTCGTGGGCGGCGGCGCGGCGGCCAGCGCCCCGCTGCGCTTCGTCCCGGTGAAGGGCCTGAGCGGCCTGCGCGACAAACTGGCCGCGGCCGACAGCCGGGGCAAGCCGGTGATGCTGGATTTCTATGCCGATTGGTGCATCGAGTGCAAGAAGATGGAACGCAACACCTTCTCCGACCCCCAGGTCCAGGCGGCGCTGTCCCGGTTCGTCATTCTGCAATCGGACGTCACCGCCTATGACGCCAAGGACCAAGCGCTGCTCAATGCCTATGGCCTGCCCGGACCGCCGGCGATCCTGTTCTTCAACGGCAAGGGCAAGGAACAGCGCCCGCTGCGCCTCATCGGCTACCAGGACGCCGATGACTTCAAACACCTGCTGGACCGCAGCGCCTCCATGTAGCACCCGCCGGTCCCGGGCGGTGCACCTCACCGAAATGGAAATTTCCTGCCCAATATCATGAAGATGATATGGACAAACATTTGCGCGATGTGCAAAATGTCGGCAAATGCGCAATTATTTGGCTAAGTTGCATGGATTTGCCGGTATTTGCCGCAAATCCATCCCCAGGCCGGGACATACAAGAGGTAGACTGGAAATCTGAAATGGCCAAATTATTGGTCCTCCACGGTCCGAATCTGAACCTCCTGGGTCAACGGGAGCACGCCCACTACGGTCACATCACCCTCCAGGAAATCGACCAGCGACTGGAGGCCCTGGCCCGCCAAATGGGACATGACCTGGAACACTTTCAAAGCAACGCCGAACACGAACTGGTCGAACGCATTCAGAACGCCAAGGGCGCCGGGATCGACTTCATCATCATCAATCCGGCCGCCTTTACCCATACGAGCATTGCCTTACGTGACGCGTTGAGCGCCGTCGCGATACCTTTCATCGAAGTGCACCTGTCCAATATCCATGCCCGCGAGGCATTTCGCCGCCATTCCTATTTCTCCGACATCGCCCAGGGGGTCATCTGCGGCCTCGGCGCGAAGGGATACGAAGTGGCGCTGCAGGCCGCCGGCGATCACGTGGCGGCGAACACTTCACCGTAAGGCCTCACTG
>CAYXAX010000310.1:0-2293 GCA_964463055.1 uncultured Gammaproteobacteria bacterium
GCCAGGCCTTCGGCTGCACGCCCATGCAGCTGCTGTTCAAGGTGCAGATCCCCACGGCGAGGAAATCCATCATGGCGGGCATCAACCAGAACATCATGCTCGCCCTGTCCATGGTGGTCATCGCCTCCATGATTGGGGCCGGCGGCCTGGGCAAGGAGGTGCTGCGGGGCATACAACGGCTGGAGGTGGGCGTGGGCTTCGAGGGCGGCATCGGCGTCGTGCTGCTGGCCATTATCCTGGACCGCATCACCCAGAGCTTCGGTGATGCGCATCATACCAGCGTCACCCGTCGGCTGAAGGCGCTGTTCAGCCGAAACACCGATAACCGGTAGACGGGCTGCCCATGAAGCAATCCATCAAGTATGTACTAAACGGCGTATTCGCCGTCGCGGCGGTAGCGGTATTCATTTACGTCTACGCCTTCGGCACCGTTCCCGCGGTACCGACGAACAGCGCCGTCGTCACGGCGCCCGCGCAGCCCGCGTCGACACCCGCCGCCGATAAGACCATCCGCATCGGCTGGACGGCCTGGGCCGACGCTGAGTTCGTTACCAAACTGGCGCGGCGCCTGCTGCACAACCGCCTCGGCTATCACGTCGACCTGGTGATGTCCGATATCGGCATACAGTACCAGGGCGTGGCCAACGGCGACCTGGACGTGATGCTCATGGCGTGGCTGCCCACCACCCACCGCAATTACTGGAAAAAGGTCTCCGACAAGGTGATGGACCTGGGCCCCCTGTACATCAACGCGCGGTTGGGTTGGGTGGTGCCCGACTACGTGCCGGCGAAGGCATTGAACAGCCTCGCCGACTTGAAAAAGCCCGCGGTCAGGAAACGGCTGAACGACCGTATCTACGGCATCGACCCCGGCTCCGGGTTGATGCAGGCATCGCAGAATGCCATCGACGGCTACGGCCTGACCGGTTACGACCTGGTGGCCTCCAGCGGGGCGGGTATGACCGCGGCCCTCAAGCGCGCCATCCGCGGGCACCGCTGGGTGGTGGCCACGGCATGGAGTCCGCACTGGATGTTTCAGAAGTGGCACCTGCGTTACCTCAAAGACCCCAAACACCTGTTGGGCGGACGTGAACAGATTCACGCCGTGGCGCGGCGCGGCTTTTACAACCACTTCGATCCCCGGGTCACGGGGTTCCTGACCCGCATGTATATCCCCATGCCGGAACTGGAACAGGCCATGCTGCAGGCGCGCGATGACGGGGTGAAACAGGCGGTTACCACCTATATTAAGGAGCATCCGCAACGGGTGGATTATTGGATCAGCGGGCGTCTGCCCGAACCGCCGGCGTCATGACAACAAACCGACGCGAAGCCGGCCGATCGCGATGTAACGAATTGAAATCCTTTGAGGTCTTCCGGTACCCCGGCGACGGCTCAAGCAACCGCCGGGGCGGGCCGCTATAATCAAATAATTATACGTTATACTGCTTTTACATCGCCGGATTTACACAATGATCACCAGAATATTGTTGGGCATGGGACTGTTTCTACTGGTCTACTACATCGGCCGGGAGATGCGCCGTACCGAACCGCTGCGCGAGGAGATGCGTGAATACCGCCGGCGCACGCAAGGTGCCGACCGATCGCCCAGCGACTGACCAACCGCCGCCTGATATGTCGCACCCGCATGGGCGACACCTTTCGCACGACCTTCAGAAGTCGGCCCGGTATCCCAGGCTGACGTAATACCCCGAAGAGTTTTCCGTACCACTGATCAGGTCCCGCGCCGCCCAGTCGCTGCCGCCCTCCAGCTCGAACTGGTAGTGGCGGCGAAAGCGATAGTTGACGCGGATGGACGGCGCCACCGTCCACTGGGTGCTGTTGTCCTGGGTAAAGGTACGCCAATCCACGCGCAGACGGGGATTGATGTGCCATGCGTTGTTCACCGGATAGCGGGTATTCAAACTGAAGGTGGTGGTCTTGGCGGTACTGGTATCGGCATAGCGCACGCCGAGGATTGCCAAGTCCCCCTGCTTGATCAGGCTGAGTCCGATCAACTGCGCGGAATAGAACACATCATTGCCCGTGCCGTCGATGGCCAACACGCCGCCGGAGGCCGGCGTCCCGGAAAGACTGGTCATGGTGATGTCGCCGCTCACCTGCAGCATGCTGTTGATGGGCCGTGTCACCCCCACGGTGTAGGTGCGGCTGTCGGCGGTGCGGTCCTTGGCCAGTTGCTTGATCTCATCCTTGGTGTACAGCGCCAGCAAACCGCTTACGCTGCCCACCGTCTGGCCCTGCAGGGCGTTGCTGGTGGTGAGGATGGGGCTCT
>CAYXAX010000311.1:0-2275 GCA_964463055.1 uncultured Gammaproteobacteria bacterium
GACCGGTTTTGGTGCTTCGCCAATCAGGAAGCCGTTTTGTCCGGATGACGGGCAAGAAATTCGAGCACATGGTCCTCGATCCAGAAATGTGATCGTCCGAAGGGCGTCTTGCCCACGAAACCGATGTGCCCGCCATGTTCCGACAGCTCGAGCGTGACGTGCGGCGACAGTGCGTCATCGTTGGGTAGCGTGCCGCGGGGAATGAGAGGATCGTCCAGGGCGTTGACGATCAGGGTGGGAATGGTGATCCGCCCCAGGCCCCCGATGCAGCTGTTGCGGTCATAGTAATCCTGCGCGCCATCAAACCCGTGCAAGGGTGCGGTGATGTGCTCGTCGAAATCCCGTAGCGAGCGGATTTTCTCCATCGGCGGCATTTGGGGGGGCGGTGTCAGTTCGAACTTGCGCCGCACCCGATTGAGCATCAGGCGGGTCAGGTAGCGGCCGTAGAAGCGGGCCGGACCCTCGCTGAGATGGTCTGCGGCAGGCGCCAGATGGAACGGCGCGGAAATTGCAACGGCGCCGCGTAGCGGCAAGTCGGCACCGCCCTCCCCGAGCCACTTGAGTAACAAATTTCCGCCCATGGAGTAACCGATAACGATGCCCGGGCCATGGCGGTCGGATAGCCGCCGCGAGACCAGGTCGAGATCGCGCGTGAAGCCCGCGTGATAGGCGGCGGGGAACCGGTTGGGCGTGCCGGACAGGCCCCGGTAGTTGAGAAGGCCCGTCCGGTAACCGCGTTGGTACAAGCCATTGAACATCCGGGTGGCATAAGGAGAGCGGAGGTCGCCCACCAGGCCGGGCATGATCAGGGCCCAACCCTGCGGCGCTTCGGGTTCGGCCCAGTCCACATCCGCGAAATCGCCATCGGGCAACTCCCAGCGTTCGCGGGTGACCGGCGCATGCAGACGGGCCGGGAGCAAGCCGCCTGCGAGCGTCTGCAAGTGCGCATTGCGCAGGCCCGGGAACGGACGGAAACCGGATGCGCGAATGCGTTTCGACGCCGGAATGTCATTCATGGCAAGGGCGACTTTACTGCCTGTGGAGCCCAATTAGTGAACGCCCATTGCCAGACGTCCTCGAGTGACGCCGAGGCCAGGGTCACGGGTGGTGACTGGCGCAGAAACGCGAGCGCCATGGACAGGATTTTCGCCGGGCGGCTCGTATCGATCCGGGGAGCCTGGGTCTGTTTCCCGAGCTTGCGCCCGTCTTCAGCACGCACGACGGGGAAGTGTGCGTAGGCGGGGGTGGGCAAGCCGAGCAGGTGTTGCAGCAGGATCTGGCGCGGGGTGGAATCGAGCAGATCGGCGCCGCGCACGACCCGGGTGATACCGGCATCGGCATCGTCGAGTACGGTTGCCAAGTGGTAGGACGCAATGTCTTCCACGCGCCAGATCACGAAATCGCCGACCTCCCGCGCCATGTCCTGCCGCGTCGGGCCGGCCCACTCATCTTTGAACTCTATGACCCGGTCGGATACATGCAGGCGAATGCTTCTCGCCTCCTTCCCGGCAGGCAGTCCGTTGCGGCACGTGCCCGGATAAATCGCCACGGGCTCCCCGGGGTCGCTCTGTTCCTGGATGTCCTTTCGCGTGCAGGCACACGGGAAAGCCAATCCCTTCGCCAGCAACCGGTCCGCCGCTTCGCGGTAACGCTTGCTGCGATCGTGCTGCACGTACACAGGACCGTCCCAATGGAAACCGAGCGCTGAGAGGTCCTCGAGGATGGTTTCACGGGCTCCGGCAACTTCCCGGTCATGGTCCAGATCGTCGATGCGCAGAAGCCATTCGCCGCCGCGTGAACGCGCATCCAGGTAACTCGCCAGTGCGGCGACCAGGGAACCGAAATGCAACGGACCGCTGGGTGTGGGGGCGAAACGGCCGCGAATGGGGGAGGCGGGTGTCATGATGACAGGGCGTTTCCAGTCTGGATGCGGCCATCATACAAGTCGAGGCTACTCGTTACCCTGTGCCGCATCCGTTCCAGACGGTTGGGCTACGAGTTTATGATGCGGCATAATTCGCGTCGTGACCTGCATTTCCCAACATCCTTGAAACTGGCGTTCAGATGGGTGACCCAATGCGTCTCTTGACACGGTAAGACATTGAATGTTGGACGACAAATTAATTTTGTGTAATTGGAAATTGTGGGATTTGCGCCAAATTTTCCTGTAAGGTAATGGACATGCTGAGTAAAATTACCGGATATATTGCGGGTTCGCTGGCAAGGTCCATGGCGTGGCTGTCCACGACCCGTGTCAATTACTGGGCCGAATACT
>CAYXAX010000312.1:0-2264 GCA_964463055.1 uncultured Gammaproteobacteria bacterium
ACCTGCGACCTGCGACCTGCGACCTGCGACCTGCGACCTGCGACCTGCGACCCAGGTCTTTCAGCGCACGACCGCGTAGACCTCAACCCGGCGATTTCGCTTGCGGCCGTCCGGGGTCCAGTACTCGTCCACCGGCATGCGTTCGCCGCGCGGTGCTTCGTGAATCAGGGACGGCGCAATGCCGTGGCCGACGAGATACGCAGTGATGACATGAATGCGCTTGTCCGAGAGGGTATAATTGTAATTGCCGGTTCCCACGTTATCGGTATGGCCATACACCAGCACGCTGGTTACACCGGGCTGGCTGCGCAGGTAGGCGGTAATCGCGTCCAGTGAGTGTATCGCCGCATCGGTGAGTACCGCCTTGTCGAATTCAAAGGGGACCGGTTCCAGGCTGATGAACTGCATCGCCGATCCATCCCGCGGGGTGGGAGGATTGATAATGGTCCCAGGTCGCTGGTCGCAGGTCGCATGTTCTGTATGATCCGGCGTGGCCGCACATTTCGTCGCTGGCGCATGTTCCATGTCACTGTCGGCCTGCATGGCCGGCGGGCCTTCGGTGGGGGCCAGGCAGTGGGTGTAGAATGCCTCTGTCATGGGCTGATCCAGGTGGCCGGTGCATGAGAAGGCTGGCGCGGCCGCGGGGGCAGGGGCGCTTCCCGGTTTCGGGGCGGTATCATTGGCCGCCGCCGGATGAACCGGCAGGACCAGCATGAGGCCCACCAGGGTGAATGACAGATAGCGTTTGATGTGGCTCACGGTCGGCAAGTAATCGTATTGCATTGTTCTGGTTATATCGGCAGGGCACACATGTAGTTAAGCGCACTGGCCGGCGCATCGATGCTCTCTCCGCGCGCGCTGGCAGCCGGCAATCAACGCCTCTGACCATCCAAATCCGAGGCAGAGGCGGCGTAGCAAACGAATATTCAATGTATCGACAACCATGGGTGGGTGAATCCTATTGTGAACAAGCAACACGACAATATACGCGCGGTTGAGTGGGGCGACGAGGGGGTCAGGCTGATCGACCAGCGCCTGCTGCCCCAGCGCGTCGAGCACATCACGGCGCGGGATGCGGCGGCGGTGACCCGCGCCATCCACGACATGGTGGTACGCGGCGCACCGGCCATCGGCGTTTCCGCCGCCTACGGTGTCGCGCTGGCCGGCCGGGACAGTTTCCGCCACAGCGGGCCGCAGTGGCGGGAACATATCGAGGGTGACTTGACTGACCTGGCCCAGGCGCGCCCCACCGCGGTCAATCTCAATTGGGCGCTGCAGCGCATGCGCGGGGTGTTCCCCGGCATCCACGGCGATCCGTTTCCCGCGCTGCTGGCGGAGGCGCGGCGCATCCATGACGAGGACATCGCGGCCAACTACCGCATGGGCGAGCTGGGCGCCGCGCTGATCGATCAGCCCGGCGCCGTGTTGACGCACTGCAACACCGGTTCATTGGCCACCGGCGGATTCGGCACCGCCCTGGGTGTCATCCGTACCGCCTATGCCGCCGGCCGCATCAGCGATGTGTTCGCCGGCGAGACGCGACCGTGGCTGCAGGGCGCGCGCCTGACCGCGTGGGAATTGATTCAGGACGGCATCCCGGTGTCCCTTATTGCGGAGGGAGCGGTGGGATATCTGCTCAGTCAGGGCCAGGTGCGCTGGGTGATCGTCGGTGCCGACCGCATCGCCGCCAACGGCGACGTGGCCAACAAGATCGGTACCTATAACGCCGCCGTGGTGGCGCGCTATCACGGGGTGAAGATGATGGTCGTGGCGCCCACCTCGACCATCGACATGGCCATCGACAGCGGCGCGCGGATCCCCATCGAGCGCCGCGCCGAGGATGAGGTGTTGTGCGTGTCCGGCACACGCATCGCCGCGCAGGGAGCGGGGGCGTGGAATCCTGTCTTCGACGTCACGCCGGCATCCCTGGTGGACGCCATCGTCACGGAGAAGGGCGTGGTCCTTGCCCCCGACAGCGCCAAGATGGCGGCGTTGATGGCGGGGGGTAAGTAGCAAACGCTCGCCAGTGATCGTGCCGGATCAGTTCATCGCCATGGCATGCAGTGAGTTACCAGCTGACACACACTAAGGAAAGCCGCTGCTTCTGATCCCACTCACCCCGTCCCTCTCCCTGGGAGGGAAGAGCGAAGCGCAGGGTGCGGGGGAAACTCTCCTCCCACGGGAACAGCGCAACGAGATAGTGGGAATTCCTTCTCCCTCTCAGGGGAGAGCGAAGCGAGGGGGGCGAAGCCGTTAGGATGAGG
>CAYXAX010000313.1:0-2247 GCA_964463055.1 uncultured Gammaproteobacteria bacterium
CGTCATGGGCGTGTTCGCTGAATTCCGGCGCGGCCTTGAGGCGGTGATTGACCACGCTGGGCAGCACCGTCTGGACATCCTCCGGCAGCACGTGGTCACGGCCGTGCATGAACGCCCATGCCTGGGCGCAGCGACGTACCGCCAGGCCGGCACGGGGTGACAGGCCGGTTTTGTAATAAGGCGCCTCGCGGCTGAAACCCAGCAGCGCCTGCAGGTAGTCCAGCAGCGCATCCGACACATGGACGCAGACCACCGCCTCCTGGATGGCCATGAGCCGTTCCTGGGTCAGGCTGGGGGACATGTGCGCCAGTTGGTCACGGCTGTCGCGGCCCTTGAGCAGGGTGCGTTCCGCCTGCTGATCCGGATAGCCCATTTCCAGGCGCATCATGAAACGGTCCAGCTGGGACTCCGGCAGTGGGAACGTGCCCACCTGTTCCGTGGGATTCTGGGTGGCGATGACGAAAAATGGTTCGGGCAGCGGGTGCGTGGTGCCTTCGATGGTGACCTGGTGCTCCTCCATGGCCTCGAGCAGCGCGCTCTGGGTCTTGGGCGTGCTGCGGTTGACCTCGTCGGCGAGGATCACCTGGGCGAACACCGGGCCGGGCACGAAACGGAATTCGGACAGGTTGCGATCGAACACCGATACCCCGAGAATGTCCGCCGGCAGCAGATCGCTGGTAAATTGGATACGCTGAAAGTGCAGGCCCAGGGCATGGGCCAGGGCATGGGCCAGGGTGGTCTTGCCCACGCCGGGCAGGTCTTCGATGAGCAGATGCCCGCGGGCGATGAGGCATGTCAGCGCCAGCCTGAGGGTGTGTTCTTTGCCGAGGATGACCTGACCGATGTCGGATACTACTTTGTCGAGTGCCTCTTTCATGTGCGCCGTCTGTGGCTAAGGGATTGTATGTGTTATGATATTTCGATTGACAGCAAGGGCTGTCCGGCGCCTTGCCGTCACTAGCTGTTTAACGGCCCGGCAGCGGCAAACTTTACGTGACGGCGCGCTTGTCGCGCCCGCGGGCGGGACCGGTAATATCCCGCCGCGACAGCGCGGATCCCTGTTTAACTTTCATCCGCATCACCGGTGTCTCCCATGTCTGAGCATGCTTCTTATGATGTGATCGTTGTCGGCGGCGGCCACGCCGGCACCGAGGCGGCACTGGCGGCGGCGCGCAGCGGCGCGCGTACCCTGCTGCTCACCCACAACATCGAGACCCTGGGCCAGATGAGCTGCAACCCGGCCATCGGCGGTATCGGCAAAGGCCACCTGGTCAAGGAGGTCGACGCGCTGGGTGGCGCGATGGCGCGCGCCGCCGACCACGCGGGTATTCACTTTCGCATCCTCAATGCCAGCAAGGGACCGGCGGTGCGCGCCACCCGCGCCCAGGCCGATCGCGCGCTGTATAAGCAGTGGGTGCGATCGGCCCTGGAACACCAGCCGGGGCTGACACTGTTTCAGCAGGGCGTCGATGACCTTATCGTTGAAGGCGATCGCGTCACCGGTGTGGTGACCCAGATGGGCCTGCGCTTCCGCGCTCCCGCGGTGGTGCTCACCGTGGGCACGTTTCTCGGCGGGCGCATTCACATCGGCGAGTCAAACTACCAGGGCGGGCGCGCCGGCGACCCGCCGGCCAACGCCCTGGCCCAGCGCCTGCGCGAACGCCCGTTCCGCGTCGCGCGGCTCAAGACCGGCACCCCGCCGCGCATCGACGGGCGCACCATCGACTACGCGCGGCTCGCGGTTCAGCACGGCGATGACCCGCTGCCGGTGTTCTCGTTCATCGGTGACGCGAGTCAGCACCCGCGCCAGGTGCCGTGCCACATCACCCATACCAACGCGCTTACCCACGACATCATCCGCGAGGGATTTTCCCGCTCGCCCATGTACAGCGGCGTGATAGAAGGCATTGGCCCGCGCTACTGCCCGTCGGTGGAGGACAAGGTGGTGCGCTTTGCGGAAAAGGACGCCCACCAGATCTTCATCGAGCCCGAGGGGTTGACCACCACCGAGGTGTATCCCAACGGCATCTCCACCAGCCTCCCGTTCGATATCCAGCAGCGCATGGTGCATTCCATCCGCGGCTTTGAATCGGCCCATATCACCCGCCCCGGCTACGCCATCGAATACGACTTCTTCGATCCGCGCGACCTGACCCCGTGGCTGGAGACCAGACACATCGCCGGGCTGTTCTTCGCCGGCCAGATCAACGGCACCACCGGCTACGAGGAGGCCGCCGCCCAGGGCCT
>CAYXAX010000314.1:0-2245 GCA_964463055.1 uncultured Gammaproteobacteria bacterium
TTCCCTGCGACACCGGTCTGGAAACCACCCAGATCGTCCCGTGCAGCCGCCTGGTGTCCGGCATCACCGGTTTTCCGGTGCAGCCAAACAAGGCCATCGTCGGCGCCAATGCCTTTGCCCATGAGTCCGGTATCCACCAGGACGGGGTGCTGAAGTTTCGCGAGACCTATGAGATCATGCGTGCCCAGGACGTGGGCTGGGGCGCCAATCGCATGGTGCTCGGCAAGCACTCCGGGCGCAATGCCTTTCGCTCACGCCTTCAGGAACTCGGTGTGACCCTGACCACGGAGGAGGAGCTCAATAACGCGTTCTACCGCTTCAAGGAGCTGGCGGACAAGAAGCATGAGATCTACGACGAAGATCTCCAGGCGCTGGTTACGGATTCCAACCTGGAAGCCGAGAACGAACGCATCAAGCTGGTGTCTCTCAAGGTATGTACTGAGACCGGCGAGATCCCGCGTGCGGCTGTCACTCTGACCATCGACGGCAAGGAGTGTCGTGGTACCGCGCCCGGGGACGGACCGGTGGACGCAACGTTCAAGGCCATCGACTCGATGGTCCAGAGCGGTACGGAGCTGCTGCTATACTCGGTTAACGCCATCACCAGCGGCACCGACTCCCAGGGCGAGGTGACGGTGCGCGTGGCCAAGGGTGGGCGTGTCGCCAACGGCCAGGGCTCCGACACGGACATCGTCATTGCCTCGGCCAAGGCCTACATCAATGCCCTGGACAAGATAGAATCCGGTACGGTGCGGACACACCCGCAGGGGCTTTAAATTCGGGTCTCAAGTCACAGGTCGCAGGTCGCCTGATAAAGAGTTTCGTGTTCCGGGTTTCGAGTTATTATGGCGGCGTTTCAACCCGGAACACGCAACTCGGGACGCGGAACTCTGCGACGGCCTGAGACCTGAGACTTTATTGTTGAAGATTCATGGAAACATCTGACCGCAGACAGCAGTATCTAGACGCCATGGGCATCACCCGCTGGTTGTCGCGAGAGCGCCGGTTGGAACCGACTATGGAGGCGCGTGTAGCGGTGCAGCCGCCGCCGCCGCGCGGGGCGGAGAGCAGGGAGGCACGCATTGCGCGCATGGATTGGGCGGCGCTGCGGGCGGAGGTGGCTCAGTGCGCCGCCTGTGATCTGCACAAGACGCGGACACAGACGGTCTTCGGCGTGGGAGACCGGCATGCCCGGTGGATGATTATCGGCGAGGCGCCAGGGGCAGAGGAAGACCGCAAAGGCGAACCGTTCGTGGGGCGCGCGGGGCAGCTGCTCAACGCCATGCTCTTGGCCGTGGGGCTGCGCCGTGAGGAGGTTTTTATCGCCAATATCCTCAAGTCACGGCCGCCCAATAACCGCGATCCGCGCTCGGAAGAGGTGGCTGCCTGCGCCCCGTTTCTCAAGCGCCAGGTGGAGTTGATCGCTCCCAAGGTGATCCTGGCCCTGGGCCGGGTGGCGGCCCAGAACCTGCTCGATACCGATACCCGCCTGGGCGCGATGCGCGGCAAGGTCTACAAGTATTCGTCTGCGGGGATACCCGTGGTGGTCACCTATCACCCGGCCTATCTGCTGCGCACCCCCCGGGACAAGCGCAAGGCCTGGGAAGACCTTCAATTCGCGTTACGGGTCATGGAGAGGGGCTGAGATGGCGGTCAATTTCGATACTCAGGATCAGGCCCACTGGGTACGGCCCATGCAGGAGTCGGATCTGAGCGCGATCATGGACATCGAGGCCAGCGCTTACGACTTTCCATGGACCGAGGGCATATTCCGCGACTGCCTGCGGGTGGGGTATTACTGTCGGGTCCTGGAGCACGACGGTGTGCTGGCCGCCTACGGGATCATGTCCCTGGGCGCGGGGGAGGGCCACATCCTGAATCTGTGCGTCAACCCCGAGTACCGCGCCCAGGGTCTGGGCCGCTATATGCTGGATCACCTGCTGGCCTATGCCCGCAGCCATCGCACCCGCGTGGCGGTGCTGGAAGTGCGCTGTTCCAACGCCCCGGCCCTGGCATTGTACGAAGCCATGGGTTTTCGCAAGATCGGGGTACGTAAGGGGTATTACCCCGCTTTCGGCGGGCGGGAAGATGCGCTGGTGTTTATGCTTAAACTATAAACAAAGTCTCAAGTCACAGGTCCCAAGTCGAGGAAAAAACCTTTTGACGCCCGCAGGTAAGCGACGCAGCCTGTTGGCGACCTGCGACCTGCGACCTGCGACCTGCGACCTGCGACCTGCGACCTGCG
>CAYXAX010000315.1:0-2227 GCA_964463055.1 uncultured Gammaproteobacteria bacterium
CCCGGGGAATCAACTCGTCGCGGGTAATGACCGCCTCGGCGTTATTGCCCAGGTCGAGAATGATGTCGCCGCGCTCAATGCGCTTGACGACGCCGGTGACCAGCTCACCGATGCGGCTATGGTATTGCTCCACTACCTGGGCACGTTCCGCCTCGCGCACCTTCTGCACGATAACCTGTTTGGCGGTCTGGGCGGCGATGCGCCCGAAGGCAATGGAATCGATAGGCTCCTCGACATACTCCCCGATCTGGATACCCGGCTGTTTCGCCTGAGCCTCTTCCAGCGTCAGCTGACTCTCGGGTTCCTCCACCTCTTCCACCACCAGCCAGCGTCGGAAACTGTGATAGTCCCCTGTCTCCTGATCGATGGATACCCGAATATCCACCTCGTCGGAATAGCGTTTCTTTGTGGCGGTGGCCAGCGCGGTTTCTATGGCGTCAATGATGACCTCTCTACTCACGCCTTTCTCATTGGAGACGGCGTCAACGACCATCAGGATCTCTTTATTCATGCCTTGGAACCTCTCACGCGCTGGTTTCACCCGCAGGGCGGGTTGCGGCTTGTCCGCAATCCATCACATATAACTCAAAAAATACAGCCAGTTAAATTACATACTTAAATCTCCGGCACAAGATTCGCCTTGGCGATCCGTTCCAAAGGCACCGTCACCAGGTGACCGTCTTCCTCGATCACTACATTGTCCTGTTCCACACCGTGGAGCACACCGGTGAATTTACGCCGTCCGTCCAGCAAAAAATGCAGCTGCACCCTGACGCGGTTGCCTGCAAAGCGGGAAAAGTGCTCCCGCGTGAATAACGGCCTGTCCAGCCCCGGGGAGGACACCTCCAATGTATAAGGGCCAAGAATCGGGTCCTCAACATCCAGCAGACCGCTGACCTGATGACTGACTTTCGTGCAGTCTTCCAGGGTAATCCCCTGGGGCGAGTCGATGTATATCCTCAATAAGCCCTGCCCGGGTCTAGGACTGAAGTCCAGACCCACCAACTCATAGCCCAGCCGGTCCAGCACCGGTTCTATCAATTCGTACAATTTCTCAGGTGCCTGGCGCATACGTGAGCACCTTAAATAAAAAGTGGGCCCGAGGCCCACTATTTCAACGCACGATTCGAACAACACATCAGAACGCTGTACCGCAATACGGCCATGCAGAACCGATGCCCAAACCCATTACCGACCAAGGCCAGACGATCGCCTTTGCCGTAAGCCCAACAAAATGAGTCAGTTGTGAGCCACGTCCAGAACTGGTAGCGGGGGCAGGATTTGAACCTGCGACCTTCGGGTTATGAGCCCGACGAGCTACCAGGCTGCTCCACCCCGCAATTAAGTAGATGATTTTAACAAAGCCGTTCAGTACCTTGCAAGCTAAGAAGTAAAACAGGCCCTAAGACGTTTGGGTGGCGGTGCCATGGGCTAGCAACATGACAAAGGCAACGGCGTGGTCGTCCTCATCGGCCAGGCTGATAAAGCCCGTGCTGATGCCCAGGCTCTCTTCCAGGGTCCGCGCCGGGCCGAAAAAGGCCAGTAACGGTCGACCCTGGGGATCGTGCTCCACGCCGATGTGGTGGAAATCGATTCCCTGGCGAAATCCGGTGCCGAGGGCCTTGACCGCGGCCTCTTTGGCGGCGAAACGGCGCGCCAGGAAATGGGCCGGCCGGTTGGTGGCGTCGAATTCATCGAGTTCGCCAGGCGTCAGGATGCGCTGGGCGAACTTGCGCCCGAAACGATCCAGGTTCTCCTGAATGCGGGCGACACGGACGATGTCCGTCCCGATGCCGTATATCATCGCCGCGCCTCCGCCATCAGGCGCTTCATCTCGCCCACGGACGCCTGAAGCCCGGTGAACAGGGCGCGGGCGATGATGGCATGCCCGATGTTCAGTTCGCATATCACCGGGATGGCGGCGATGCGGCCGACGTTCTGGTAATTAAGGCCATGGCCGGCGTTGACCTGCAGGCCCAGACCGTGGGCCAGGTCCGCGGCAGCGACAATGCGCTGGAATTCCCGCTGGCGGGTATCAGCATCCGGCGCGTCGGCGTAGTGGCCGGTATGGATCTCTATCATCACTGCACCAGTGCGTGCGGCGGCCTCAACCTGATCAGGCTCGGCGTCGATGAACAGGGAGACCCTGCTGCCCAGCGCCTGAAGGCGGGCACACGCCTCGCGAATACGGGACTCGTCGGCGGTGACATCCAGGCCGCCTTCGGTG
>CAYXAX010000316.1:0-2182 GCA_964463055.1 uncultured Gammaproteobacteria bacterium
CTGGGAAAGATGCGTTTTTTCCATGCGTAGACCAGCGGATTGACCTGCCAGTACTCCGGGAACAGCACCCAATGGGCGGCATGGACCAGGTCTTTGTGGCGAAACCACGCCTCCGGTTTCAAATAACGGGCAGCGGGGATGTCCAGGGTGCGTAACGGGTCAAAGGTGATTAATTCAAGATGCACGTTTGCGTCTCACGGATTGACCATCGCGGGGATATTCATTCAACACAGCGGGTAAGCTTGGCGGAGTACATGAACGGACCTGGAGAGGGTGGTTGACCGACGATGTAAAAACCCGGTTCGTACCGGCGCGAAAGTGTACAGATTTTATATTGCATTAAGCAACTGTCTGAGCAAGGGGGCGGTATGCCTCGGCTGATGTATGGTGCCGCCGGATGCCGATTTAAACATCGCCGGATCATGATAGAATCCCGCCGGCCTTGCGCGGGGGGATATCCCGGGTCGGAAGTCGACGAATGGATTCCCGTCCCGTCAGGGAGGCGGCCGGCTGGTCGCGAAATCAAAATCACCCTCAACTGAACTGGCCGTCACGGCGGCACCCGTCAGGGTGAGCCGGTCACCCCGGATTCACGGTACATCGCGCATGGCGGTAAGATACGCAAAAGATCCCCAGGTCGATGCCTCCCTGCGCCACTCGGTGCGGGATGGCGTGGCCTTTTCCGTCATGTCGGGGGCGGGGGAGACCTATTTCTCCGCCTTTGCGCTGTTCCTCAAGGCCACCACGCCGCAGATCGCCGTGCTGGCGTCGCTGCCCCCGCTGCTGGGATCGTTCATGCAGTTGCTGTCCGCATGGATCGCCCGCTACAAGGTGCGGCGCAAGACGCTGATCATGACCGGCGCCGCGTTCCAGGCCCTGACCTGGTTACCCATCATGGTGCTGCCGGCGTTATTTCCCAGCCATGCCGTCATGCTCCTGGTCATTTGCGTTACCGTTTATTACGCCACCGCCCACTTCATCGCGCCTCAGTGGATAAGCCTTATGGGGGAACTGGTGCCGGAGCGCCGCCGCGGCCGTTATTTCGCGCGCCGCACGCGCCTGGCCAGCGCCACGGCATTCGTGTCGCTGGTCGTCGCCGGCATGGTGCTGGCCTTTTTCGATTCCCGCGGTCACACCCTGGCGGGGTATTTGATTATTTTCGGCGCGGCCGCCGCAGCGCGCGTGGTCTCCGCCTATCACCTCGGGCGCATGCACGAACCGGTGGCAGTGTCGGCCGCCCCGCCGCCCCTGGTGACATCGGATTGGCTGCGGCGCCTGCGGCGCTCACCATTTATCTATTTTTCGCTGTTCATGGCCAGCATGCAGTTCGCGGTGGCCATCGCATCACCGTTTTTTACCGTGTACATGCTGCGCGACCTGCACTTCTCCTACCTGCAGTTCATGGCCAATACCGCCGTCGTGGTGCTGGTGCAGTTTCTGGCACTGAACACCTGGGGCCGGTTAAGCGATGTGTTCGGCAATCGTCTGATACTGGTGCTGACGGGGGCGGTGATTCCGTTTCTGCCATCCATGTGGCTGGTCTCCAGCGACTTCTGGTACTTGATCGGCGTACAGGTGCTGGGTGGATTGAGTTGGGCGGGGTTCACCCTCAGTGCCGGCAATTTTCTTTACGACCTGGTGCCCAGTCCCAAGCGCACCACCTATTTGGCGTTTCACAATGTCGTGCTGGGAGTGGGAGTTTTCCTGGGCGCCATGCTGGGCGGGTTTCTCGCCGCCTGGATGCCCCGCGAGTTTAGCGTGGCCGGCCATTCCGTCACATTGATCAGCGCCCTGCAGGGGGTATTCCTTGTCTCCACGCTGGCGCGCCTGGCCATCGCGCTGGCGTTCCTGCCCAAGCTGCGTGAGGTGCGCAGCGTACGTCCCATGTCCGTGCGCGGCCTGGTTTTTCGTGTCACACGCTTCAATGCGCTGTCCGGATTGATCTTCGACGTGGTCACCCTATTCCGGCGCAATCACCAGATGAAGGATGACTTTGCGAGAAGCGGTTTACACGGTACGGACATCAACACCTACGCCGGCATCTCCCGCTCGGAAGAGGGGGGTGTGAATCACTCCGGCGGGTCTCGTGACCGCCGGACTGTGGACACATTATCCGCCATTAGCGGGGTGTTGAAAAACACCCCGCTTTTGGCGGCGCAGCGAGTTGAAAAAGGCCAGGGAG
>CAYXAX010000317.1:0-2164 GCA_964463055.1 uncultured Gammaproteobacteria bacterium
GCCGTCAAGGGCGTGGAGGTGGGCGCGGGGTTCGCCAGCATCGGGCAGCGCGGCAGTGAGCATCGTGACGAGATCACGCCCGCTGGCTTTCTGAGCAACAACGCCGGTGGGATACTCGGCGGTATCTCCACCGGGCAGGACATTGTCGTAAGCATCGCCCTCAAGCCTACATCCAGCATCCTGCTTCCCGGCCGTACCGTGGATGTGAACGGTTCCGCGGTGGACGTGGTGACCACCGGCCGACACGACCCGTGTGTGGGTGTGCGCGCCACGCCCATCGCCGAGGCCATGCTGGCCATCGTCCTGATGGACCACATCCTGCGTCACCGGGCTCAGAATATCGATGTGAAGGCCACGACGCCGATCATTCCCGCCTCGTCGGACTTGAAAGATTAAAAGATTAAAGGATTAAAAGAAAAAGAGACCCATGACCATGGATCTTGGGGCGGTTGTCCCATTGCCCCCTTCGATCCTTTAATCTTTCAACCTTTATAATCTTTCAGTCTTGCCATCTGATCCAATGCCCTACTGGCGCCTGTCCTCGTTTTACCTGTTTTATTTCGCCTCTCTGGGCGCCTTGCTGCCTTATTGGTCGCTGTATCTGGAATCCCTGGGGTTTTCCCCCGTGGCCATTGGCGAGCTGATGGCAGCTCTCATGGCCACCAAGATCGTGGCTCCCAATGTGTGGGGGTGGATCGCCGATCACACCGGCCGGCATATGCCGGTGGTGCGGCTCGCCTCTCTGGCATCCACGGTCGCCTTTGCCGCGGTGTTCCTGGGCGAGAGCTACGCATGGCTGATGGCGGTGATGCTGGTGTTCAGCTTTTTCTGGAACGCCGCACTGCCGCAGCTGGAGGCCACCACCCTGCGCCATCTGGGTGACCATACCCACCGCTACAGTATCGTCCGGCTGTGGGGGTCTGTCGGCTTTATCCTGACCGTGGTCGTACTCGGCGAGGCCCTGGAGGGGAGCGGGCCGGCACTGGTGCCGGCGGTGGTGTTGAGTCTCATGGCGGGCATCTGGTTGGCGAGTCTCTGGGTGCCCGCCGCGGAGTGCCAAGATACGTCCGCGGTGCATACGCCCCTGGCCCGGACCTTGCGCCGACCCCAGGTGCTCGGATTGTTGGCGGTATGTTTTCTGATGCAGGCCAGTCATGGGCCGTATTACACGTTTTTCACCATCTATCTGGGAGAGCATCGTTACACCAACGGCACCATCGGTCAGCTGTGGGCCCTGGGCGTCATCGCAGAGGTAGGCGTGTTCCTGGTGATGCACCGTCTGGTGCCGCTGTTCGGTCTGCGGGGCCTGTTATTGGGCAGTCTGGCGTTGACGGTGCTGCGCTGGCTGTTGATCGGGTGGTATGTGGACACGCCCGCGGTGGTGGTGATGGCCCAGCTGCTCCATGCGGCGTCTTTCGGCGTCTACCATGCCACCGCCATCCAATTGATACATGGATTCTTCAGTGGCCGGCAGCAGGGACGCGGTCAGGCCCTTTACAGCAGCATGAGCTTCGGCGCAGGCGGGGCGGTGGGCAGTCTCTACAGCGGCTACATGTGGGCCAGCGCCGGCCCTGCATGGACGTACGGGGTCGCGTCGATGCTTGCGGCGCTGGCGTGGCTGGTGGCGTGGCGCTGGATACGCGTGTGACGGCGGTTGCTGTGAGTGTGGATTTCAGACCTAACCTGCCCGGAAGGGACGGCGGATTTGACGCAGTGTGTGCCTGTGCGTATTATCGCCAAGCTCGAATATATCGTGCGTGGGGTACGATTACACCGGGGTATAGCGCAGCCTGGTAGCGCGCCAGCTTTGGGAGCTGGATGTCGGGGGTTCAAATCCCTCTACCCCGACCAGATGTTCTTTTCAGTGTCCTTTTCTTTATAAGATTCAGGCATAATATTGGCAATATATCCCGGCGCTGTCGCTGGGGGGTGATTTGATTGACGGATTCCCAGTGCCCGGCCGGGTCTTAGCGTAGTAGTGGGCAGACCGCCGGGCGTCTGTTTTGGATAAGCCGCTGTTGATTGTGGGCCATGGACCGGGAGGGCGTTGTTGCAGGGCCTGGGTCGTCACGGTCGCGCCTCGCACCGATGCCGGGGGGGGCAGGGCGAGCGGCTCGAGTCGTTGCGCCCGTAGCTCATTCGGATAGAGCATCGGCCTTCTAAG
>CAYXAX010000318.1:0-2120 GCA_964463055.1 uncultured Gammaproteobacteria bacterium
AAAAAGGCCGTGATGGAGGGTCGCAGCGAACGCTTCATTGTCATTCTTTTCTCCTTAAATAACTGATAATTTTATGATTTCACAAAACAGAGGTGATGTCCCACGTCCCCAGCACCCGCGTCTGCACAGTAATGGTGCGCACTATACCCCAGGCGGGCGAATTTCACTATTGTAAGGGGCCTGTGAACGATTGTTATGCCGGTCGCATCATCGCGCAGGCGCGGAATCCAGCGTTTTTGGCGTTGTGATTGACGGGACAGCCTCGGGGAGCCGCCGGAAACCCCCGGCATGACGCCCAAGGCATTAATCCAGAACATACACACGCCGGGTATGCCGGCCCCAGGGCGGGCCTGGCCTGACATGTACGGGGGTATCCACACTGGACTTCGGCGCCGGAACCCGCGAAAATGGTCGGAGCGTCGGCGGTATCAGGGGTAATGTGCCGCCTTTCCCGTCCGATATCCATTCATGACTGCCACGGCTTGAAGTCTCAATTGATTGATTAAGCTGGGATAGCGCCTCACAAGGGGCACGATGGGGTTGGCGTCGTTTGATGAAACATAGTAGCCTACATTTTCTAGAGGTTTTGGCTCACACTGCATGGGGCGAAAGCTTTACATAAAGACCTTCGGTTGTCAGATGAATGAATACGATTCCTCCAAGATGGCGAGCATCTTGAGGGAATCGCACGGCATCGAGACAACCTCCTCTCCGGAAGACGCCGACATCCTGCTGATGAATACCTGCTCGGTGCGGGACAAGCCGCAGGAGAAGGTTTTCTCATTGCTGGGGACGTGGCGCGCCCTGAAGCAAATCCGGCCCGATGTGGTGATCGGTGTGGGCGGGTGCGTGGCCAGCCAGGAGGGCGAGGCCATCCGCCGGCGCGCGCCTTATGTGGATCTGATCTTCGGGCCCCAGACCATTCACCGCCTGCCGCAGATGCTGGAGGAAGCCCGCGCCGCACGTCGGGCGGTGATAGACATTTCCTTTCCCGAGATCGAAAAGTTTGACCGCCTGCCGGTCCCCCGCGCAGAGGGGGCGAACGCATTCGTCTCCGTGATGGAGGGCTGCAGCAAGTATTGTACGTTCTGTGTCGTTCCGTATACCCGTGGCGAGGAGTTCAGCCGGCCGTTCCAGGACGTCGTGAACGAAGTCGCCGCCCTGGCTCGGCAGGGGGTGCGTGAAGTCACGCTGCTGGGACAGAACGTCAACGCTTACCGCGGTCTCATGGAAGACGGCGATGAGACCGACCTGGCGCTGCTGATCAACTACATCGCCGCCCTGGACGGTATCGAACGGGTTCGCTACACCACCTCACACCCGGTGGACTTTTCCGATTCCTTGATACAGGCCTATGCGGAGGTGCCGGCACTGGCGGGGCACGTTCACCTGCCGGTGCAAAGCGGCTCGGACCGGATATTGAGCCTGATGAAGCGCGGTCACACCGCCGTGGAGTATAAATCCATTATCCGCCGGCTGCGCGAGGCGCGCCCGGGGATCAGCATTTCCTCTGACTTCATCATCGGATTCCCGGGCGAGACCGACGCCGATTTCCAGGCCACCATGGATTTGATCGATGACGTGGGATTCGACCAGTCATTCAGCTTCATCTATAGCCCGCGTCCCGGTACGCCGGCGGCGTCACTGCCCGATGAAGTGCCCGCCGCCGTGAAGCAGGCGCGGCTCGCCGCGCTACAGTCGCGCGTCAACGAGATGGCCCAGGCCATCAGCGATGCCATGGTGGGGACGGTGCAGCGGGTGCTGGTGGAGGGTCCGTCACGCAGGGATCCGCATCAGCTTGCCGCGCGCACGGAAAACAACCGGGTGGTGAACTTTCCCGGCAATGCCGCCCTGATCGGGGACTTTGCCCACGTGACCATCACCGAGGTGCTGCCCAATTCCCTGCGCGGTGCGGTCGTCGGTGATGCCCATAGCGCATTGCCCGCCGCCAAGTGGGCCTGATCCCCCGAACGTTTATTGCATTTTGAGCAAGCGAACCACAAACTTATCTTGAACGCGCAACCACAATCCTGTGACTTTTCCCTGGAGCCGGCAGACAACCAACGACTGGCCAATCTTTGCGGACAATTCAACCAACACCTGCGCCAGGTTGAGCAATA
>CAYXAX010000319.1:0-2109 GCA_964463055.1 uncultured Gammaproteobacteria bacterium
CTGGCCAACATCGATCCCATCATCGCCCTGATCAAGGCCGCGGCCAGTCCCGCCGCCGCCAAGGAGGCGCTGGTGCGCCAGGTCTGGTTGCCCGGGGTGGTGGTGGATATGCTCAAGCGGGCCGGCGAGACGGTGTCGCGGCCCGACGGCCTGGCCCCGGACTTGGGGCTCAAAGACGACGGCTATCACCTGTCGGAGGTCCAGGCCCAGGCCATCCTGGACCTGCGCCTGCACCGGTTGACGGGGCTGGAGCAGGAAAAGATAACAAATGAATACAAAGAATTAATTGGTAAAATTGAGGAACTACTTAAGGTTTTGTCCAGCCCCGAGATGCTCATGGGCGTCATCCGCGAGGAGCTGCTGCAGGTGCGCGAACAGTACGGCGACCCACGCCGCACCGAGATCGTTGCCGACTTGCAGGAACTGAATCCAGAGGACCTCATCACCGAGGAAGAGGTGGTGGTTACGTTCTCACACAGCGGCTATGTAAAGACCCAGCCGTTGACCATGTACCGGGCCCAGCGCCGCGGCGGACGCGGCAAGGCCGCCACCACGGTAAAGGAAGAGGACTTCATCGACCGGTTGTTCGTCGCCAGTACCCACGACACCATTCTGTGCTTCTCCAGTCACGGCAAGGTCTACTGGCTCAAGGCCTATGACCTGCCCCAGGGCAGCCGTATCTCCCGCGGGCGCCCGATCCTCAACCTGCTGCCCCTGGCGGAGGGGGAGCGCATCAACACCATTTTGCCGATCCGCGATTACGAGGAGGGCAAGTTCATCTTTATGGCCACCAACCAGGCGGTGGTGAAGAAGACGCCGTTGCCGGCCTTCTCCCGACCTCGATCCAGCGGTCTGATCGCCATCGAACTGCAGCAGGATGAATACCTCATCGGCGTGGCGGTGACCGACGGGTCCCAGGACGTGATGCTGTTCAGCAGCGGCGGCAAGTCCATCCGATTTAGTGAAAGCGAAGTACGCGCCATGGGCCGTAACGCCCGCGGGGTGCGCGGTATTCAATTGACGCCCGGGGAGCGGGTGATCTCGCTGATCATCTGCGATGCGGGCAATGTGCTGACCGCCACCGAAAAGGGATTCGGCAAGCTCACGCCCGTAAGCGAATATCCCGTCCAGGGGCGCGGCGGCAAGGGCGTGATCTCCATCAAGACCAGTGACCGCAACGGCGACGTGATCGGCGCCACCCTGACCAGCAGCGATGATGAAATCATGCTCATCACCGACAGCGGTACGCTGGTGCGCACCCCGGTGGAAGGCATCTCCACCATGGGCCGCAATACCCAGGGCGTCAAGCTCATCGCCCTGGATGAAGGCCAGCGCCTGGCGGGGGTGGAAAAGATTCAGAGTCTGGGTGACGCCGCGGCGGAAGAAGACGCCGATGGCGAGACGGATATTGACGAGGACGGCGACTCATAAAAGAGTCACAGGTCTCAGGTCGCAAGTCAGGGACAACATGTATTAAGGCGCGGCGTATTATATTACCGTCGTCGCGATGACCATATTTTTCCCCTCTCCCCACGGGGAGAGCGAAGCGAAGGGGGCGAAACCCTCCGGGTCAGGGCGATCAAGAGATTGATTGCAGTTTCTATTACTCCCCCTCACCCCAGCCCTCTCCCTGGGAGGGAAGAGCGAAGCGAAGGGTGCGGGAGGGAAGAGTGGATGGACAATGGGTGGTGATAGGTCCCTTCTCCCTCCCGGGGAGAAGGTGAGGATGAGGGGGATCAAATGAGATATTTGCTTCGACCTGCGACCTGCGACCTGAGACCCTTTAAGGTTTAGTACAGAATTTGATTCAACTTTGAACCAGAGGTAGCTGATATGTCACGCGTATACAACTTCAGTCCCGGCCCGGCGATGCTGCCCGAAGAGGTATTGCAACGCGCCAAGGAGGAACTGCTGGACTGGCACGGCAGCGGCTCGTCGGTGATGGAGGTCAGTCACCGCGGCAAGGAGTTCGTCGCCTTGGCCGAGCAGTGCGAGAAAGACCTGCGCGAACTCCTGGCCATCCCGGCAAGCTACAAGGTGCTGTTCCTGCAGGGCGGGGCGTCCAGCCAGTTCGCCATGGTTCCGCTGAATCTGATGAGCCGCACCGGC
>CAYXAX010000320.1:0-2084 GCA_964463055.1 uncultured Gammaproteobacteria bacterium
GCGCGGCCGTGCTTGCGGTCGATGAAATCGTCCACCATGCCGGACTGCAGCGGGCCGGGGCGGAACAGCGCCACCAGCGCCACGATCTCATCAAAGCAGTCCGGCTGCAGGCGCTTGATGAGGTCCTTCATGCCGCGCGATTCGAGCTGGAACACGGCGGTGGTGGCGCAGCGCTGCAGCAGCGCGAACGCCTCCGCGTCGTCCATGGGCAGCAGGCTCATGTCCACGGGGGTCTCACCGCGTTCGCGGCGCAGCGCGTTGATGGTCTTGACGGCGTGATCGATAATCGTCAGGGTGCGCAGGCCAAGGAAGTCAAACTTCACCAGCCCGATGGCCTCCACGTCGTCCTTGTCCAGCTGGCTGACCGTACTGCCGGCGCCGCGCTCACAATACAGTGGCATGAAGTCGGTGAGTGCCGAAGGGGCGATGACCACGCCGCCGGCGTGCTTTCCGGCGTTACGCGCCAGGCCCTCGAGGGAGCGCGCCAGGTCGATGAGGGTATGTACCTCGTCTTCCTGTTTGTAACGCTCGTTCAGCCGCTCTTCCTGTTCCAGGGCCTTGTCCAGGGTCATACCCAACTCGAATGGGATCAGTTTTGCAATCTGGTCCACAAAGCCGTAGGGGTAACCCAGTACGCGGCCCACGTCGCGCACCACGGCCTTGGCCGCCATGGAGCCGTAGGTGATGATCTGCGACACCCGGTCCCGCCCGTAGCGGTCGGCCACGTAGTCGATTACGCGGTCCCGCCCCTCCATGCAGAAGTCGATATCAAAGTCCGGCAGTGACACACGCTCGGGATTGAGAAAGCGCTCGAACAGCAGATCATAACGAATGGGATCCAGGTCCGTGATGCCCAGGGCATAGGCCACCAATGACCCGGCACCCGAGCCGCGGCCCGGGCCCACGGGGATATCGTTCAGCTTGGCCCAGCGGATAAAATCGGCGACGATAAGAAAATAGCCGGGAAACCCCATGCTGATGATGACGTCCAGCTCGTAATCCAGACGCTCCCAATACGGCTGCTTCCCGGGCGTGCTGTCCTGGCCCTCACCGAACTGGGTCACCAGCTTGTGCGCCAGTCCCTGCCGGGACTGCTCACGCAAATGTCCCTCCACGGTAACGCCCTCGGGCAGCGGAAATGCCGGCAGCACCGGCTGGCCGAAGGTCAGTTCCAGATTACAGCGCCGCGCGATCTCCACGCTGTTTTCCAGGGCCTCGGGGATGTCGGCGAACAACGCCGTCATCTCGGCCGGTGTGCGCAGATACTGTTGATCGCTGTAGCGGCGATGGCGGCGGGGATCATCCAAGGTCCGTCCTTCATAGATGCACACCCGTGCCTCGTGCGCCTCATAGTCCGCGCGGCGCAGGAAGCGCACGTCGTTGGTGGCGACAACGGGGATATCCCGCTGCGCGGCCAGCGCTACGGCGGCACGGATATAAATCTCTTCATGTTCACGCCCGGTGCGCTGCAGCTCCAGGTAGAATCCGTCGGGGAACAATGATGCCCATTCATCCAGCAGCGTTCCCGCCAGATCTGTCTGGCCCTGCAGCAATGCCTGTCCGATGTCGCCGTGGCGCCCTCCCGACAGCGCGATCAGGCCCTCGCTCCCGCCCTCAAGCCATGCCTTGTCGATGGTCGGCAAGGCGCCGCCGTGCTGTCCCTCGATATAACTGCGCGAGATGAGCCGGTTGAGATTGAGATAGCCACCGCGGTCTTTGCACAGCAGCACGAGCTGCGCCGGGTTTCCGGGGTTGTGCGGGTTGTGTACATACAGGTCAACGCCGACGATGGGCTTGATTCCCGCGGCCTGGGCCGCGCGGTAAAACTTGACCATGGCGAAGAGGTTGCACTGGTCCGTCACCGCCACCGCGGGCATCCCCGCCGCGGCGACATCACCCACCAACGGGCGAATGCGTACTACGCCGTCGACCAGGGAGTATTCACTGTGGACGCGAAGATGGATGAAGGTGGGGTGCATGGGCATATTTTATAGATAAGCCCGGGGAGTTTCGAGGCCGGGTTTATGACGCGCAGGTCGCAGGTCGCAGGTCGCAGGTCGCAGGTCGCAGGTCGCAGGTCGCAG
>CAYXAX010000321.1:0-2058 GCA_964463055.1 uncultured Gammaproteobacteria bacterium
ATGAAGACAAAATACGAAGCCTCCGACATCGAGGTGCTGACCGGTCTTGAGCCGGTGCGCAAGCGCCCCGGGATGTATACCGATACCTCCCGTCCCGATCACCTGGCCCAGGAGGTCATCGACAACAGCGTCGATGAGGCCATTTCCGGGTTCGCCAAGCACCTGGATGTCACCATCTACCGCGACGGGTCCGTGGAGGTCAGCGACGACGGGCGCGGTATGCCGGTGGACGTGCATCCCGGCGAGAAGGTCTCCGGCGTGGAGCTCATCCTTACCCGGTTGCACGCCGGCGCCAAGTTTTCCAACAAGAACTACCGCTTCTCCGGCGGTCTGCACGGTGTCGGTGTGTCGGTGGTCAATGCATTGTCCAAGCACCTGGAGGTATGGATCCGGCGCGACGGCAAGGAATACAACATGGCCTTCGCCGATGGGGAGAAGGCCTCACCCCTGGAAGTGGTGGGCAAGGCCGCCAAGGGAAAATCGGGCAGCACGGTGCGCTTCTGGCCCAATCCCAAGTATTTCGACAGTCCCAAATTCTCCCTGGCGAAGATCAAGCATTTGCTGCGCTCCAAGGCGGTGCTGTGTCCCGGTCTGACGGTGACCTTATTCGATGAGAGCAGCGACGAGCGCCTGGAGTGGCGCTACGACGAGGGCTTGAAGGGTTACCTGCAGGAGGCCCTGGGTCAGGGCGCCGAGTTGTTGCCCCGCGAGCCGTTCACCGGCAGCATGTCGGGCAACCAGGAGACCGTGGACTGGGCGGTGGCCTGGATGCAGGGCGAGGGCGAGCCGGTCACCGAGAGTTATGTCAACCTGATTCCCACGCCCCAGGGCGGTACCCACGTGAACGGTTTTCGCATGGGGCTGACCGACGCCGTGCGCGAGTTCTGCGAGTTCCGCAACCTGATCCCCCGCGGCATACGCATTACCCCCGACGATGTGTGGGACGGATGCAGTTATGTCCTGTCGGTGCAGTTGTCGGAGCCGCAGTTTTCCGGCCAGACCAAGGAGCGCCTGACCTCCCGCGAGTGCGCCACGTTTGTTCTCGGCGTGGTCAAGGACAGCTTCAGCCTGTGGCTCAACCAGCACACCGAGACCGGCGAGCGTCTCGCCGAGTACGTTATTCAGCGCGCCCAGGCGCGCCAGCGTTCGGGGCGTCAGGTGATCCGCAAGAAAGTGACCAGCGGCCCGGCCCTGCCGGGCAAGCTCGCCGACTGCATCTCCCAGGAGACCGAGCGCACCGAGTTGTTCCTGGTGGAGGGCGACTCCGCCGGCGGGTCGGCCAAGCAGGCCCGCGACCGCGAATTCCAGGCCATCCTGCCCCTGCGCGGCAAGATCCTCAACGCCTGGGAAGTGGCCCAGGGTGAATTGTTCTCCTCTCAGGAGGTGCATAACATCACCATCGCACTGGGCGTCGATCCCGGCTCGGAGGATCTCAAGCGCCTGCGCTACGGCAAGGTGTGTATCCTCGCCGACGCCGACTCCGACGGGGCGCACATCGCCAGTCTGCTGTGCGCGTTGTTCGTGCGCCACTTCCCGGCCTTGGTGGATGCGGGCCGCGTCCACGTGGCCATGCCGCCGCTGTACCGCGTCGATGTGGGCAAGGAGGTCTTTTATGCCCTGGATGACGCCGAGAAACAGGGCGTGCTGGACCGCATCGCCGCGGAGGGCAAGAAGGGCAAGGTCAACGTGCAGCGCTTCAAGGGGCTGGGCGAGATGAACCCGTCGCAGCTGCGCGAGACCACCATCGCCCCGGAGACCCGCCGCCTGGTGCAGCTCACCATGGGCAAGCAGGACGAAACTTACAATCTCCTGGATATGCTGCTGGCCAAAAAGCGCGCCGGCGACCGCCGCGCATGGCTGGAGAGTAAGGGCGATCTGGCGGAAGTGTGAAGGGCAGATCACAAAATTAAAAGATAGAAAGGGACACACAACTAATGACTCGCGACCACCGCATAAGCAGCACACGTTCAATCCTTCAATCTTTTAATCCTTCAATCTGATCTCATGGCCACCCAACTGGAATTTCTCACCGCCGAGCAGGTACCGCTCAAGGACTTC
>CAYXAX010000322.1:0-2036 GCA_964463055.1 uncultured Gammaproteobacteria bacterium
CCGGCTCAAGACCGGTCAGCACCTCGATGTCGGAGGCTTCGTATTTTGTCTTCATGTTCCCGGCTGAATAAAAAGGAAACCACGTGATAGCGGCGTCCGTTAGCGGCGGACGCCGGCCGCGGCACGGCGTATTGTATCCAATTCAACCCGCATATTACACGAACGCGCCGACGGCGGTTATTCGCGTGTGTTCACAACGCGTTCTCGGTCGCAGGTGGGGGGATGGGCTAGTCGAAATCGGCGACCAGCGCGTCGCGCACGTTCCGCGGCAGGGGCTCCGCCTGGTGGGTGTAGTGATCGTGGTCGATGCCGGCGCTCAGGGACGCGCCCGCCTTGGCGGCGGCGGCCATGTCGGGCGTGAATTCAAAGCGCAGAAAGTGAACCGAGGATGTCTTGTCGCTGGTCTCGCGGTCCATGTCCTCGTCGGCGATGGCCCACACCTTCTCGTAGTCATTGATCTTTATCCATACACGGTCTTCGATACCGATCAGACCGGCCAGGGCCTTGCGCCGCTCTTCCTCGTCGCCGTATTCGAGCATGAACGTGGCCTTGAGGTTGGCGCCGTCGGGGATCAGCGGATTGTAAGTGGCCAGTTCCTCCTCGATCCCGGCGGACTCGAAGATGCGCTCGGCACGCAGCATCTCCTGAATCTGGTAGTGCATGGTGAGGCGGTCTTCGAAATACAGCGTGGCGTGGGGACCGAGGGCGACGATACGGTTTTTCTTGTGCTGCATCACGCGCGCGCGAAACTCGGACCGCGCCTTAGCGTACTCTTCCAGGGAGTAAAGGTCATCCCGCGTCAGCTTGTTCATGTTCGGCTCCACAATAAAGTTTTCTCCGATCAGATGCCGTAGGCCTGCCGCAGCAGGGACAGGGTGTGTTCCGGTCCCGCACCCTTTTCCTTGAGGCCGTTTTCGATCTGGTGACCGGCCATGGGGCAATCGCTGGTGTAATGAGCAGCGCCGGCCTTCTCCACGCGGTTGAACACCGGCCGGCCGATCTTCATGGAGGTCTCGTGATACTCGCTTTTGACGGCGTAGGTGCCGTCGTGGCCGGAGCATCGCTCGATGACCTCGATCTCGGTATCGGGCACGAGATCGAACACCTCGCGGGTCTTCATGCCGATGTTCTGCACCCGCTGGTGACAGGCCACATGGTAGGCCACCTTGCCCAACGGCTGTCTGAATTCCGTGTTGAGCTTACCGTGCCTGTGGCGCAGCATCAGGTACTCAAAGGGATCGAACATGGCGCGGCTGACCCTGAGTACCGCCTCGTCCTCGGGGAACATCAGCGGCAACTCACGCTTGAACATCAATACGCACGACGGAATGGGCGCCACGATATCCCAACCCTGGTCCACCCAGCGGGCCAGGCGCGGGATGTTGAATTCCTTGGCGCGCTGCACCGCCTCCATGTCCCCCAGCTCCAACTTGGGCATACCGCAGCAGCGCTCCTGTTCCACCAGCTCCACCGGAATGCCGTTGTGCTCGAACACGGCCATGAGGTCTTCGCCGAGTTGGGGCTCGTTGCAGTTGCCGTAGCAGGTGGCGAACAACACCACCCGGCCCCGGGTCCCGTCCGTCGCGATGGGGGTCAGCGCGGGCTTTGCGCGGCGCGCGGCGCGCCGGCGCAGGGTATCGCTGTGATAGGCGGGCAGCAGCGCGGCCAAGTGGATACCCGCCACCTTATCCATGATGCGCCGTACCAGTTTATTGTTGTTGGCGGCGTTGACGGCCTGCACCACCACCGGGATGGTGGCGAGTTTGCCCACCACGTCGGTGGACGTGAGGACCTTGTCGCGCAGGCTGAATTCACCCTTGCGGAACTTCACCGCCTTGGCGCGCAGCATCAGGTGGGGGAAGTCCACGTTCCACGGGTGGGGCGGCACGTAGGGGCACTTGGTCATGTAGCACAGATCGCACAGGTAGCAGTGATCCGTCACCTGCCAGAACACCTCCTTGCCCACCCCGTCGATCTCCATGGTCTCGGATTCATCGATGGCGTCGAACAGGGTCGGGAAGGCGTTGCACAGGCTG
>CAYXAX010000323.1:0-2027 GCA_964463055.1 uncultured Gammaproteobacteria bacterium
ACCGGTTGGTGCAGCCCCGTGCGGCGGCGTATATCGAAGTCGGTCCATGCCAGCAGAGGCATGTCGATTTGATTGCTGTCCACGGCCATCCACGCATAGTCGTCCAGAATGACATCGATTCCATGCAGGTCCGGCATTTCCAGGCGCAGGGGGTTACCCAATCGCAGCACGGCCAGCCGCGCCCTGTTGTAGTATCCCGCCTGAATCACCTTCGGCAGCGTCCTTATCGGGATGATCTCCCTGATACTCCGGGACATATGTACCTCCGTACATAGACTGCCTGAAATTGGCAGCTTCATCAGTACATCGACAAGGAGACTGATTTACTTTAGTACAGAGTACACCCGCCCCGGGACGGGGATGTGACCGGCGTCTAGCCTTTTAAATTTACGGCGAGGCGTCGCTGTCGGGTAGACCGTCCTTGAAGACCCGGCTGGCCAGGATATCCTCGGCCTCCATGGTCACCAAGTCTTTCTTGGTGAGGTTTGATTTGGTCTTGGCGAACAGCCGGTTGGCTTGGCGCAGACGCGCCCTGTCCAGTGCGTTGCGGACACTGCGGGCGTTGGCGAAGTGCGGCATTTTCATGCGCCGCTTGATATAGTCCAGAAAGGCCTTTTCCGCGTCGGGGCTGAGCCGGTACTGCTGCTCATCGAGCATCAGGTGGGCAATGGCCATGAGTTCGTCAGCGGCGTAATCGGGAAAATCCAGATGATGGGCGATGCGCGACGACATGCCCGGATTGCTTTGAAAAAACTTGTCCATCCTGTCTTTGTAACCCGCCAGGATCACTACCAGATCATCGCGCTGGTTTTCCATGACCTGCAGCAGAATCTCGATGGATTCCTGACCATAGTCGCGCTCGTTCTCGGGACGGTACAGGTAGTACGCCTCGTCGATGAACAGCACGCCGCCCATGGCCTTTTTCAGTACTTCCTTGGTCTTGGGCGCGGTGTGACCGATGTACTGGCCCACCAGGTCGTCGCGGGTCACCGCCACCAGGTGACCCTCGCGGACATAGCCCAGGCGGTGAAGAATTTCAGCCATGCGCATGGCCACGGTGGTCTTGCCCGTGCCGGGGTTACCGGTGAAGCACATATGCAGGCTCGGCGCGCCGGAGCTGAGTCCCAGCTTGCGGCGCATGCGATCCACCAACAGTAAAGCGGCGATCTCGCGAATGCGTGTCTTGATAGGCTTCAGGCCGATGAGCTCGCGGTCCAGCTTGTCCAGGACTTCCTGAACCTGGGAATTGCGGAACTCCCCATCCAGATCGATGGGCGTGTCGTCCGGGACATTTTTCTCGGACACGCTGCCGCCTGCCTGCTGCTCTTCGTGGTCCTTTACGTCTGCCATAACACACTCCGCTTACGTTGGGATTGAGGTGCGGACATCAGGGCAACTTTCATGACGCGCCGTGCCGCTTGTGCCGGTCCGCATGACGCGAACACCGTGACTGTCGTTGACGGGATACCCGAAAGCGGGACGGCCCGTTGCAGGCCGCCCCCTCTCAGTACTACAGAGAACTTACTTGCCGTACCGCTCGCCTTCCGACTTGTCCGTGGCGTAGCTGTGGACGGTGTAACGAATGCTTCTGCCGTCGACCTCCTGGCGAACCAGACCGAAGCCGGGCTCGTGCTTGGGCCGGTTGACGAGATACGACATGCGCGGGGTTTCCCAGCCGCGGGTGTTGTCGAACGCGGTAACCCGGATGTAGTGGTTGGGGAATGTCTTGCGGCACTCGTTGATCTCCATCAGGATCCCGGCGGGGTCCTTGAGGTCGAACATCGGCAGACCGAACATCTCCCAGTAAGTGTTGCGCGGATGGGGGTCGTCGGTGTACTCCACGTTCACCGCCCAGCCGTTCTTCAGGGCGTACTTGATCTGCGAGGTGATCTGCTCGTCGGTCAGATCCGGCAGGAACGAGAACTGACCCTGGGTAAGGCGATTGCCTGGATTGGTCATCATGGTATTGGTCCTCCTTATGATCAGGCGCTGGCCGTGGCCGTCGGCACGAAGTCCGCGGTGTCGGT
>CAYXAX010000324.1:0-2025 GCA_964463055.1 uncultured Gammaproteobacteria bacterium
ACGGCTACCGCACCAGCGCCGTCGCCGACGGCAAGGCCATGTGGGCGGCCCTGGAAAAGTCTCCCGCGGACCTCATCGTCCTTGATGTCATGCTGCCCGGCGATGACGGCCTGGTACTGTGCCGCAACCTGCGCGCCCACTCCGAGGTGCCGGTGATCATGCTCACCGCGCGCGGCGAGGACATGGACCGCATCGTCGGCCTGGAGATGGGTGCAGACGACTACCTGCCCAAGCCGTTCAATCCCCGTGAACTGCTGGCGCGCATCAAGGGCGTGCTGCGCCGCGCGAAACATCGCTCGGTACAGGAGCGCATCGATGATGCGCGCTATATCCGTTTCGCCGGCTGGCGCCTGGACACCGCGGCCCGTGACCTCATGGCCCCGGAGGGCCTGGTAGTGCCGTTGAGCGGCGCCGAATACCGCCTGCTCATGGTCTTCCTCACCCACCCCAACCGCGTGCTGGACCGCGACCAGCTCATGGATCTGTGCCAGGGCCGCGAGGCCGATCCCTTCGACCGCAGTATCGACGTACAGGTCAGCCGTCTGCGCCACCGCCTGCGCGAGGACCCCAAGGAGGCTCAGATCATCAAGACCGTGCGCGGCAAGGGCTACGTGCTGTCCGCCAAGGTCGAGCGGGAGGTGTGATGCGCCTCTTGCCCCAGTCCCTTTTTGGGCGCTTGGTGTGGATCCTGGTCATCGGCCTGATCATCGCTCAGTTTCTGAGCGTGGTCATGCGCGAGGAGGACCGCGAGGAGTTCTTTTATCAAACCCGAACCATCGAGACGGCGCGCCGCATCTCCGACATCGTCACCGTGCTCAACGCCCTCAAGCCCGAGGACCGCGCCAGCGTGGTGTCGTCCCTGAGCGCCTTCTCGGTGCTGGTCTCCAAGGCCGAACCCGGGCCGCCGGCGCCGGCCAGCGTGACGGCTGAAAACAACGCGGCCCACGCATTCGAGGAGGTGCTGCGGCACTTCCTGGGCGAGCGCTGGCCGGTGGCGGTGGTGCCGTACCAAAAGACCGCCAACGGCACCATCTTCCTCATCAAGGTGCGTCTCGAAGACAACAGCTGGATCTCGTTCAAGTCGTATCTCGCCAACGACGTCAACACTTCCCTGAATGCGCTGTTTCCCAAGCTGATCATCCTGCTTATCTCGGTGATCCTGCTGTCGCTGATCGCGGTGCGCTGGGTCACTCGCCCGCTGCAGAACATGGCCCTGGCCGCCGAGGCCCTGGGCAAGGACATCAACCGTCCGCCACTGGTGATGAAGGGTCCGCTGGAAGTGCGCCGCGCCGCCCAGGCATTCAACACCATGCAGGCGCGACTGGCCGGCTACATCCAGGAGCGCACCCGCATCCTCGCCGCCGTGTCCCATGACCTCAAGACCCCCATCACGCGCATGCGTCTGCGGGTGGAGGTGCTCGATGATCCGCTGCTCAAGGCGAAATTCATCAAGGACCTGCAGGAACTGGAGAACATGGTATCGGCAACCCTGGATTTCATCCACGGCCTCGGCACCGAAGAGCGCACCCAGTGGATAGACATCAGCGCCCTGCTGGAGAGCCTGCAGTCCGATGCCGAGGAGATGGGCCGCGAGGTCACCATTGAAGGCGCCGCCGCCGCCCCGTTTCTCGGTCACCCCCAGGCCCTCAAGCGCTGCCTGAACAACCTCATCGACAACGCCGTTACCTACGGCAAGCGCGCCGCGTTGATCGTGGAGGACAGCGATACACAACTGCGCATCGGCATTCGCGATGCGGGCCCCGGCATCCCCGAGAAGGAGATGGAGCGGGTATTCGATCCCTTCTACCGCCTGGAACAGTCCCGCAACCGCGCCAGCGGCGGCACCGGCCTGGGCCTCACCATCGCCCGTAACATCGCACGCTCCCATGGTGGAGAACTGTCACTGAGGAATATCCCCGGTGGCGGGCTGGAGGCGGTGCTGACGCTGCCGCGGCGGGACAGCCTGGATTGATTGCAACCTGGGTAATCCGCTGTGTGGGCGGACATACATGTACGGATTTCATG
>CAYXAX010000325.1:0-2003 GCA_964463055.1 uncultured Gammaproteobacteria bacterium
TTCGCCATGTTCCAGCTCACCTTCGCCTTTATCACCCCCGCCCTGGTGGTGGGCGGATTTGCAGAGCGCATGCGCTTTTCCGCCATGCTGTGGTTTTCCGTACTGTGGTTTACCCTGGTCTATATTCCGGTGTGCCACTGGGTATGGGGCGGCGGCTGGCTGGGTCAACTGGGGGTGATGGACTTCGCCGGCGGCACCGTGGTGCATATCAACGCCGGCGTCGCCTCGCTGGTGGCGGCATTGATATTAAAGCGGCGCAGCGGCTTTCCCCATACGCCCATGCCGCCCCACAACATGACCATGACCGTCACTGGCGCCGCCATGCTGTGGGTGGGCTGGTTCGGCTTCAATGCCGGCAGCGCCCTGGCCGCCAACGGCAACGCCGGCATGGCCATGCTGGTCACCCACATGGGCGCGGCGGCCGGCGCCCTGACGTGGATGTTCACCGAGTGGCGCCACTACGGCAAGCCCAGCGCCCTGGGCATCGTCACCGGCATGGTGGCCGGCCTCGGCACCATCACCCCGGCCTCCGGTTTCGTCGGCCCCGTGGGCGCCGTGTTCATCGGCGGTCTCGCCGGCGTGGTGTGCTTCTGGGCCACCCACATCATGAAACGCAAGCTGCACGTCGATGATTCCCTGGACGTGTTTCCGGTCCACGGTGTGGGCGGCATCATCGGCACGCTGCTCACCGGTGTGTTCGCCGCCGCGAGTCTGGGCGGTATGGGGCTGCCCAAAGGGGCCACCATCGCCAGTCAGGTGGGCGTGCAGCTGGTGGGCGTGGTGGTGACCTTCGCCTGGTGCGGCGTAGTGAGCTTCATCATTCTCAAGACACTGGACGCCGTGATCGGCCTGCGTGTCACGCCGGAAGAAGAGACCGAGGGCCTGGACCTGGCGCTGCACGGCGAGAAGGGCTACAACCTGTAGCCCGATAAGACGGCTGGCGGTGGATTAATCGCCGTGGCGTCGCCCGGTGCGGCGGCGCAGGCCGCCCACCGCCGCGAGGCTCAGCACCAGGACCGCCAGCGTATAGGGATCGAACGCTCCCAGCTTGGGTACCGTGCAGCCGGTAGGCTTGGTGGCGTTGAAGTCGCAGGTACGCTCGGCCGCGGGCGGTACGTTGACGTTCACCGGCGTGTGGACTTCCGCACTGGTGTTGGTACTGCTGTTGGTGGCCAGGGCCGTCACACTCACTTTATCTGTCGGCAGGTCTTTCTGCTGAGCATACGGGGGAAGCGCGGGTGACGCTGTAGCCACAACGGTTACAGTGGTGGTTGCGCCAGCAGCGAGTGCACCCAGGCTGCAGATGACGACGTGAGTGAATTTGGTGATATCTGCGGCGCTGGGTGTACAGCTGCCCTGTCCAGCGACTGCCGACACCAGGTTCAGGTCGAGTGGGTAACTACTCGGGGCACTAGGGGAACTACTATCAGAATTAGGATCATAGAGGGTATTGGTTAATACCACTCCCTCGGCAGTGGTGGTGCCCTGGTTTGACACCGTGGCGGTGTAGGTCACATTGGTATCGGGAGCCACCGCCCCGGAAGGACTGGCCGCCAGCGTCACGCTCACATCCACCGACCCGTCATCGATCTTGGCGATGAAGCCGTCCTCCTCCTTGCCCGCCACACTGTTCGAAGATGCATCGCTTAGTGATGACGCCGCATTAGACGTGACGGGGAAGTTCTGTGCCTGACTCAGGCCGCTTGGCAGCCCACTGGCGCTGTTGAGGGGATTGGTCACGGTGTAGCCGGTGATGATGGGATTGCCGGAGGCATCCAGGGCGATGCCGGTGCCGTAATCCTCGTCACCGCCGCCCAGCAAGGTGGCCTCGGCGATGGAGCCGGCGCTGTCGAGCTTGACCACAATGGCGTCGCTGCTGCCCGAGAGATTCGTCTGAATGGCATTGAGATCGCTGACCAGATAACCGTCCACCACGGAGAAGATGCGACCGATAAGGTCGCTGCGGGTGAGGGCCTGCATGGCGGTCAGGTCCAGGGAGGTAT
>CAYXAX010000326.1:0-1999 GCA_964463055.1 uncultured Gammaproteobacteria bacterium
CTGATGTGTTTGTGCACTTTTCCGCCATCACAGCCAACGGTTTCAAGACCCTCGCAGAGGGTCAGACTGTGACCTTCGAGGTTGAGCAGGGCGCCAAAGGCCCCCAGGCGACCCGGGTTGCAGTGGAAAGCTAACCACACTTTCAGTCCGTAGCAGTTCTGTAGTATTTGACGTAGCCCCCCGCAGCGCTCGCTGCGGGGGGCGGATTGATCCTGCGCCTCGGCGCAATCCTATCGCCCAAACTCAGCGAGGAATACAGGTTTGAAAAAGATGTTTGTGGGCAACCTTCCCGCTAGCGCCTCTGAGGCAACCGTTCGTGAGCTTTTTTCTGAGTTCGGCACCGTGCGATCCATCCATGTCGTCGCCGATGTCTTTACCGGCAAGTGCCGCGGTTTCGGCTTTGTCGAGATGGAAGGTCACGAGGCACGGGCAGCCGTGGCGGGACTGGACGGCAAGGCCTTTGGCGACAAGTACCTGCGGGTCAGATTTGAGGACCCCCGCGTGTCGCGGCGCGGGGGCGGACGCGGTCGGCGTTAGTCCACCTTTCCCGCCGACGCCACGCCCAACCCACCCAATTCAGCGAAAAGGCGAGATATCGGACTTTCCTCCCTTAGCCTCGTCAACCGCTGACGCCACCCGGGCCACAGGCGGCACCGCCGGAAGATAGGCAAGTGCCAAGATATTCCGTATCAAGGGGGATAGGCGACAGCCGATAAAAAGCTTATACTCTGCGCGGTCTTAATTCGCGCACCCCACTAATTTGTCGGTTTTTATGTAGATCGCAGTCATCGCCCCTCCCCGGCGCTCGCTTCCTGAGGTTTTTCATCCGTGATTCAAAACTTGCGTAATATCGCCATCATCGCTCATGTCGATCATGGCAAGACCACCTTGGTGGATCGACTGCTGCAGCAGTCGGGTACCCTGGACAGCCGCGCCCCGATCACCGAGCGCGTCATGGACTCCAATGACCTGGAGCGCGAGCGGGGCATTACCATCCTCGCCAAGAACACCGCCATCACCTGGGGCGATTACCGCATCAATATCGTCGACACCCCAGGCCACGCCGATTTCGGCGGCGAAGTGGAGCGCGTATTGTCCATGGTGGACTCGGTACTGCTGCTGGTGGACGCGGTGGACGGCCCCATGCCCCAGACCCGGTTCGTCACCCAGAAGGCCTTTGCGCGCGGTCTCAAACCCATCGTGGTCATCAACAAGATCGACCGCCCCGGGGCGCGGCCGGACTGGGTGCTGAATCAGACCTTTGATTTATTCGACCGTCTCGGCGCCAGCGATGAACAGCTGGACTTCCCGGTGATCTACACCTCGGCGCTGCAGGGCTATGCCAGTCTCGACCCGCACGCGACTTCCGGTGACATGACACCGCTGTTCGAGGCCATCGTCAAATATGTCTCTCCGCCCCAGGTGGATGTGGACGGTCCCTTCCAGATGCAGATCACGTCACTGGACTACTCCAGCTACGTGGGCGCCATCGGCATCGGCCGCATCGCCCGCGGGCGCATCAAATCGAATTCACCGGTGACCGTCGTGTCCCGCAGCGGCGCGCGCCGCCAGGGCCGCATCCTGCAGATCCTCGGCTTTCACGGCCTCAAGCGCGTCGAGGTGCCCGAGGCCCGCGCCGGTGACATCATTGCCTTCACCGGCATCGAGGAACCCAAGATCTCCGATACCCTGTGTGATCCCGCCCACGTGGAGGCCCTGCCGTCACTGATCGTGGACGAACCCACGGTCACCATGACCTTTCAGGTCAACACCTCGCCGTTCGCCGGCAAGGACGGCAAGTACGTCACCAGCCGCCAGCTGCGCGAGCGCCTGGACCGGGAACTCATCCACAACGTGGCGCTGCGCGTGGAAGAGACCGATGACCCGGACAAGTTTCAGGTCGCGGGGCGCGGCGAACTGCATCTGGCCATCCTCATCGAGAATATGCGCCGCGAGGGCTACGAGCTGGCGGTGTCGCGCCCGCAGGTCATCAACAAGG
>CAYXAX010000327.1:0-1993 GCA_964463055.1 uncultured Gammaproteobacteria bacterium
CCACCTTCGCCCACCTGGACGCCACCCTGGTGCTGTCGCGCCAGATCGCCGAGCTGGGCATCTACCCCGCCGTGGATCCGCTGGATTCCACCAGCCGCCAGCTCGACCCGCTGATCATCGGCCAGGACCACTACGACACCGCCCGCGCGGTGCAGGGCACCCTGCAGCGGTATAAGGAGTTGAAGGACATCATCGCCATTCTCGGCATGGACGAGCTGTCGGAAGACGACAAGCTCATCGTCATGCGCGCGCGCAAGATCCAGCGCTTCCTGTCCCAGCCGTTCTTCGTGGCCGAGATCTTCACCGGCGCCCCCGGCAAGTACGTGTCGGTGAAGGACACCATCGCCGGCTTCAAGGCCATCGTCAACGGCGAATACGATGATCTGCCGGAACAGGCCTTCTACATGGTGGGCACCATCGACGAGGCCGTGGAAAAGGCCAAGGCACTGCAGGGCGCCTGATGCAGGCGAACCCGCTGACATTTTGAGGCGACAGTCATGGCTATGACAATGCACGTGGATATCGTCAGCGCCGAGGCGGAGATCTTCTCCGGCACGGCGGAGATGGTGTTTGCCCCGGCGGAGATGGGCGAGGTGGGCATCCTGCCGCGTCACGCCCCGCTGCTCACCCGCCTCAAGCCCGGCGAGGTGCGCGTCAAGCACCCCGGCGGCGAGGAAGAGTACTTTTTCGTCTCCGGCGGCATGCTGGAGGTCCAACCCTATACCGTGACCATCCTCGCGGACACCGCCCAGCGCGCCAAAGACGTGGACGAGGCCGCGGCCCTGGAGGCCAAGCAGCGCGCCGAAGAGGCCCTGCGCGACCGCAAGTCCGACTTCGACTATGCGCAGGCGCAGGCGGAACTGGCGGAAGCCGTCGCGAGATTGCGTACTATTCAGAATCTGCGCAAGAAGTTGGGGCGCTAGGCCCTTAAAAAGGTCACAGGTCGCAGGTCACCCGTTGGGGAAAAGACCTGGGCCTGCTTGGCTGTCCGTAGTTGACGCTTCCTTTTTAATACCTTCTTTACGGGAGCCGATATACTCCCTGATATCATCACCAAGCAAACGATCATTCCTTCTCCCTAATGGGAAGAGCGAAGCAATGGCGAATCCGTTTGGATGGGGGCGATCAATTGATGTATTGCAATCGTCTATTACTCCCCCTCACCCCGACCCTCTCCCTGGGAGGGAGAGGGAGAAAAAAGAGGACTTGTGCAGCGGGTGGTATTTAATCCCTTCTCCCTCCCAGGGAGAAGGCCAGGATGAGGGGGATCGATAGATATGTTTCCTTATTATATTGACCTGAGACTTGCGACCCACCCGCAACCGTGATGCAACATGCCTGAGTTAACATCAGTCGCAGGTCTCTATCAGTGAATCTAACGGTCATCATATTGGCCGCCGGAGCAGGCACGAGAATGAAGTCGTCCCTGCCGAAAGTCCTGCACACCGTCGCCGGCCGCCCCATGCTGGAACACGTCACCGACACCGCGGCAAAGCTCAACCCGCGCCGGGTCATGGTGGTCTACGGCCACGGCGGCGAGCACGTCCCCGAGACCCTGTCCCACCTGCCGGTGACGTGGGTGGAACAGGCCCAGCGCCTGGGCACCGGCCATGCCGTGGACCAGGCCCTGCCGCAAGTGCATGACGATGACACGGTGCTGATCCTCTACGGCGACGTGCCCCTGGTGCGGCAGGATACCCTGGAGGCCCTGACGGCAGCGGTAAACGCGGACACCCTGGCGCTGCTCACCATCGAACTCAACGACCCCACCGGCTACGGGCGCATCCTCCGCGACGGCCAGGGGCGGGTGCTGCGCATCGTGGAGCAGAAGGATGCCAGCGAGGAACAGACGCGGGTGCGGGAAATCAACACCGGCGTCATGGCCGTGTCCGCCGCGCGGTTAAAGCCGTGGCTGGCGGCCATCGATAACAACAATAGCCAGGGGGAGTATTACCTGACCGACGTCATTGCCAAGGCCGTGGCCGATGGTGTA
>CAYXAX010000328.1:0-1967 GCA_964463055.1 uncultured Gammaproteobacteria bacterium
CGGTGATGGAGATGAGATTGGTGGGGATGTAGCTGGCGATGTCGCCTTCCTTGGTCTCGATGATGGGCAGGGCGGTAAGGGTGCCGCCGCCCACCGCGGTGCTCAAGCAGGTGGCGCGCTCCAGCAGGCGCGCATGCAGATAGAAGATATCACCGGGATAGGCCTCGCGGCCGGGCGGGCGGTGCAACAGTAGCGACAGTTCGCGATAGGTTTGGGCGTGGGTAGAGAGGTCATCGAACACCACCAGGGTATCCTTGCCTTGTTGCATCCAGGACTCGGCCACCGTGCAGCCGGCGAAGGGCGCCAGGTATTTAAGACCGGGCAGCGCCGTTGCCTCGGCCACCACCACCACGGTATGCTGCAAGGCACCGCTGTAACGCAAGGTCTCGATGATGTCCACGACGGTGGAACGCTTTTGCCCCACCAGCACATAGACGCAATACACACCCTTGTCGCGTTGATTGATCACCGTGTCCACCGCCAGGGCGCTCTTGCCCACGCCGTCGTCGCCAATCAGCAGTTGCCGCTGACCCTTGCCAATGGGGATCAAGGTATCCACGATCTTGTTGCCGCTATATAGAGGGTCATGGACAAAATCGCGCTGCACGATGGGCGGCGACAGAATATCCAGCGGCAGCAGTTGATGGCACTCCGGTGCGGGCTGGCCGTCAAGGGGGGCGCCCAGGGGATCGATGACCCGGCCCGCCAAGGACTCGCCCACCGGGATCACCAGGTTGCGGCCGCTGCGATAGGCGACGGTGCCGGCGGTGAGGGCATCGGTCTGATAAAGCAAGATCACGCCGATGCGTTCCTTGCCGAGGCGAAATACCAGGCCCGTGCTGCCGTCGGCGAAATCCAGCAACTCATCCATGGCGGCGGAGGGCAGGCCGCTGACCCAGGCCACACCGTCGCCCACCGAGACGATGCTGCCCACTTCGCTGACGCGCAGGCCGGGCCGGTAATCCGCCAGGCACTGCGCGGCGTCGGGCAGCAGCGGCGCGGAGCCGGGATCGTTATTACTCATGGCTGAGGGCCTCAGCGAAGAAGCGCAGCTCTTCCTTGAGATTGGCCTGCAGCTGCAAGGATCCGATGTGAATACTGATGCCGGCCAGCAGTGCGGGATCTTGACGGAAGTCGCAATGGACGGGGGTGGCGGAGATGCGTTGCAGGGCATTCGTCAGGCGTTGACCCTGTTCATCCTCCAAGCTGAAGGCGCTGATTATCTGCACCGCGCCTTGAGCATTGTTTAGGGCGTCGGCCAGGGAAGCGTGTTGCTCTTCATCCGATCTGTCCAGATCCTCGACCAGCACGTCGAGCAAGCGGTTTTCCAGCGCGGGCGCGGCGAGGCGGGTCAATAGTTTCGCCGCGAATTGGCTGCTGAGGGTTAGCGCCTGCCGGCGCGCCAGGTGTAAACGGTTTTCATCCCGGCGTGCAGCCAGCACCTCTTCCTTATGGCGCTGCTCCGCCAATTCCGTTTCCACCTGTTTCATGAGTTTCCGGCGTTCGGCTTCGATCTCGTCCCGTAATTGCTGGCGCGCCGTTTCGCGTTCCTGCTGCCAGTCCGCCAGGCGATTTTCGTATTGGGTTTTGAGGGCGGCGGCCTGTTCCTGCGTGGTCTGGGCCTCCTGCAGGTTTTGTGCGATGGTGGCGCGACGTTGCGCCACCACGTTCATCACCGGTCGGTAGAGGAAGCGGCGTAATATCCACACCAACACCAAAAAATTGATGATCTCAAGTATGAAGGTGGTCCAATCCAATTCCACGGCTGTGTTTCCTTTATACGGTGTTTGCTTATTTCAACAAATATTCCAGCAGCGGATTGCGGAACAGGATGATCAACACGATCACCAGCACATAGATCGCCAGGGATTCGATCATGGCCAGGCCGATGAACAGGGTGCGGGTGATGGATTTCTCCGACTCCGGCTGGCGGGCCAGGGCGTCCAGGGCCTGGGCGATGGCGCGGC
>CAYXAX010000329.1:0-1832 GCA_964463055.1 uncultured Gammaproteobacteria bacterium
ATCGCTACTTAATTTATTGCCGTCGAAGCGCAGGTCCTCCATGGTGGGGTGTTGTGCCACCAGGCGGTGGATCGCTTCGGGTGACGGCGGCGGCCGGCTACTAGGGCGGTCGACACTGTGGAAGCCCCACAGTCCGATCAACCGACCTATGGCGGGATTGAACAGATCGCCGCTCTCGCGCGACAATTTTTGGGCCCCGCGAATCACTTCCACCTGGTCCGGTTGAAGCTTCACCGTTTCGCCCCGCGCCAGATGGGCATTGATGTCGGTGAGCGGTCCGGGTTCCCAGGCATGCCAGCGGTGGTGCAGGGTATTGAGCGTCTTGATCACCGCCGCCGTGGCCTTTTGCGCCTTGGCATCGTCTACCCCCCATAAGGTGATGTCCACCAAGGTGCCGAATACCAAGATCTGCGCTTGTTGTATCTGATCATCATCGTGGCTGCAGGCGGTGATGGCGAGACACAGGCAGACGGCGAGGCAACGGGCGATTAGCGTCGACACGGTGTTCGTGAAGTGTGTGCGGCGGATCATAAAGCGTTTAGTGCGCCAGGCGCCGTTCCAGGCAAGCCATGAATTGGCCGGCGATATCCAAGCCGTACAAACTATCCAATTCACGGATGCAGGTGGGACTGGTAACGTTGATCTCGGTGAGATAGTCGCCGATCACGTCCAGGCCCACGAACAACAGGCCGTTGCGGCGCAGAGTGGGTGCGACCTGTTCACAGATCCAGCGGTCGCGGGTAGTCAGCGCTACACCCGCACCGCTGCCGCCCGCCGCCAGGTTACCGCGGGTCTCGCCCGGCGCCGGGACGCGGGCCAGGGCATAGGGAACGGGTTCACCGTCGACCAGCAGGATGCGTTTGTCGCCGTCGCGTATTTCCGGCAGAAAGCGCTGTGCCATCACATAACGCGAGCCCAAATGGGTGAGGGTTTCAATGACGACGTTGACATTGTGATCCCCGCCATGGAGTCGGAAGATGGAATGACCGCCCATGCCGTGCAGAGGTTTGAGGATGATGTCCTGTTGTTCGTTGAGAAAGCCGCGGATCTCCGCGGCGCTGCGCGTGACCAGGGTGGGGGGTGTGCATTGCGGAAACCAGGCGGTGTAGAGCTTTTCGTTGGCGTCGCGCAGGCTCTGTGGTTTGTTGGCCACCAATACGCCCGCCGCTTCGGCCAGTTCCAGCATATGGGTGGCGTAGAAATATTCGTTATCCACCGGCGGGTCCTTGCGCATCAGTATGACGTCCAGTTCCGCCAAGGGTTGCAGGCCGTGGGCGCCGAAGCGATACCAGTCGGCGAGATCATCTTGCACATTCAGCTCGCGCATCCAGGCGAGGGGTTTGCCGTCGCGTAACAGCAGGTCGCCCAGTTCCATATAGTGCAACGTCCAACCGCGGCGCTGGGCGGCGAGGAGCATGGCCAAGGTGCTGTCCTTTTTGGGGTTGATGGAACCGATGGGGTCCATCACCACGCCGAGTTTGACGGTCATAAGCGCAAATTTCGTTTCGAGGTTGAAGCGCGGCGCGGTTTACGCTGATCGGTGTAACGCACTGGTATTAAGGCTCGGGGTTGGCGAGGGCGTGAATCTCCCGTGCCGCCGCCAGCAAGGCCAGACGTGCAATCACGCCATAGGCGTAGAAACGGTTGGGGTGGGCGTCGGGGGCGCGGTTGCGATCCGGGCTATTGCAACATTCGGCGAAGGCCAGAGGCTCGAAGGCCATGCCCGGCGCGTTGAGGTTTTCATCGGGACCGCGGCCGGTGTGGATACGGTAAAAACCACCCACCACGAAGTGATCGATCATATAGACCACCGGTTCCGCCACCGCTTGTTG
>CAYXAX010000330.1:0-1820 GCA_964463055.1 uncultured Gammaproteobacteria bacterium
GTGACCGGCACCCTGGATGTCACCGCCAACACCGCGGAGGGAAGTGGCGACATCACCTTCCAGGCTACCGGCGACGAGAAGGACACCGACACCACCAACGACTCCTCAGTGGTAACCCTGGCGTTCAAGGCGGGGAAGTCCAGCGGCGGCTGCACTCTGCAGCCCGGCGGGGCGTTTGATCCCACCCTGCCCGCTGTTATGGCGACGGGTCTGCTGGGACTGGCCCTGCGGCGGAGGATACGGGCAGGTAGCAGGGACGCGTAACACAACACCCCTCGTCCGCCCTCTTTTTTGCAGCGTTGATTAAGCGACGGCTATGACTCCAACTCCGGGTAATGGCGGAAGATGCCGTCCTCGTTGAACGGCAGGCGCCGCTCGGAATCCAGATAGCGCTTTATATTCGGGCGGAGGGCAACCCGGTCGTGCAGCGCCGCCAGACCGGGAATCTCCGGCGTCAGGCGTGTCATGGTGTTGGGAAAGGCGTAGCGCAGCCCGGCGATGAGCTGGAACATGGACAGGTCCACGTATGACAGGCCGCGCCCCACCATGCAGCCCTTGCCGGCGTTGCTGACCAACACCCGCTCGAAGTACCCCAGAAACTTCGGCGCGCGCTCGGCGGTGAAATAGCTCGCATGACGGCTGGCCTCGGGCTTCTGCTCATGATAATAAAGACCGCCGGCAATGGGGTGATGGGTATTGTGGATCTCCGCCACGAAGTCCTCCACTGTCAACTGGAGCTGATGAGCCCACAGACGGGCCGCCTCTGTCTTGGGTACCAGACCCAGCCGCGGTCCCAGGTATTGCAGGATGTTGGCGGTCTGGGCGATCACCAGCTTGCCGGCCCTGAGAAACGGCGGCGCGAAGGGCGGCCTGTCCAGCGCCTCGCCCTCCATCAGGCGCATCATGGCATCGACGCCACGGCCGCGCCCCGTCTCGCGAGCCATGTCAGTATACCCGGCCCCGGCCTCTTCCAGGGCCAGGCGCACAAACTCTCCGCGTCCCTGGATGGAAGGCCAATAGTAAAGTTCGTAATGCATGGCATATCCTCCTTGATCGCGTATATAAAATCACATGGTCGCAGGTGGCCGGTCTCAAGTCACAGGTCAAGTAAAAAATCTCTTTTGATCCCCCTCATCCTAACCTTCTCCCTGAGAGGGAGAAGGAATCGATTACACTCCGCAAAGCACGGTTCTTCCACCCTCATCCTTTGCTCTTCCCGACTGGGCGGATGGCCGGCAATGACAATATTGACGGTCGCCGGCCGCGGGGTTCAGATCAAACAAAATACATCTCGTTTGATCCCCCTCTACATGGCCATCTCCCTGAGAAGGAGAAGGAAACAACCACCTCCATCCACCGGCCCCACTCTTACCACCCTCTCCCTCTCAGGGAGAGGGACGGAGTGAGGGGGAGTAACCGAAATCTTCTTTTCTCTCCCCCATGAATGAAGAATACCAGTGATGCGTCTGCGTCGCCTTGTACAAGGGACGTGCCGCAGGATTTCCTTCGCCTCAAAAAAAGAACAGGCCCGCGAGGGGCCTGTTCCTGTGACATGGCGGAGAGGATCTACGCCGCCTTGACGCCGAGTTTGTTGCGCCAGCCGGGATAGAGTGCATCCGCATCCTTGGTGAATGTCTCGAAGGCACCGCGCAGCTCGGCGTGTTCCCGGGCGTATTCCACCAGATTGACGCCGTTTATCCATGCATCGTGGGCCTGGCGCAGGGACTTGGCGCCCGCGGTGCCGCCGTCCTTGTGGCCGAACGCGCCGCCGCCGGAGGTCTGGATGATGTTGGAGTGGCCCAGGTTGTCGAAAAATCCCG
>CAYXAX010000331.1:0-1816 GCA_964463055.1 uncultured Gammaproteobacteria bacterium
GCCGCGCGGCATGCCGCAGATCGAGGTCACCTTCGACATCGACGCCAACGGCATCCTGCACGTGTCCGCCAAGGACAAGGCCACCAACCGCCAGACCGGCATCGAGATCCGCGCCTCCAGCGGCCTGACCGAGGATGAGATTCAGAAGATGGTCAAGGACGCCGAGGCCCATGCCGAGGATGACAAGAAGTTCCGCGATGCAGTGGAAGCGCGCAACAAGGCCGATAATCTGATTCACAGCGTGCAGAAGACCCTGAAGGACGCCGGCGATAAGGTCCAGGCGGACGAGAAGTCACGCATCGAGGCGGCCATCAACGATCTGCAGGAGACCATGAAGGGCGACGACCAGGCGGCCATCGACGCCAAGGTCCAGGCCCTGGCGGAGGCCTCGGCCAAGCTGGCCGAGCGCATGTACGCCGAAGGCCAGGGCGCCGAGCAGGCGCAGCAGGCCGAGGGCGGCGCCGAGCAGGAGCATGGCGGCGATGCCGGCGGCGGCAAGGACAACGTGGTCGACGCCGAGTTCGAGGAAGTCAAGGACGACAAGAACAAGAAGACCGGCTGAGGACGCGCCGGGACGTACCGCGTATGCCTCGAGCTGCAGCGTAAGCGTTATTTTCAATCGGGTGGAGGGGCGACCGCAGGGTTGCCCCTTCGTGTGTCAGGGCGGTAGAAAACTATAAATAAACTTCACAATGGCGAAACGCGATTATTACGAGGTGCTGGGTGTATCCCGCAACGCCAGTGAGGCCGACGTCAAGAAGGCCTACCGGCGCATGGCGATGAAGTACCATCCCGACCGCAATCCCAACGACAAGGAGGCCGAGGACAAATTCAAGGAGGCCAAGGAGGCCTATGACATCCTTACCGACCCGCGCAAGCGCACCGCCTATGACCAGTTCGGTCATGCCGGGGTGGACCCCTCGGCCGCGGCGGGCGGGGGGTTTCGCGCCGGGCCGTCGTTCAGCGATATCTTCGACGATGTCTTCGGGGACATTTTCGGCGGCGCCCGCGGCGGGGGTGCCGCGGGCGGGCCGCGCGCTCACCGCGGCGCCGATCTGCGCTATGACCTGGGCCTGACCCTGGAAGAGGCGGTGCAGGGCACCACCGTCAAAATCCGTATACCCACCCTGATCAAGTGCGAGACCTGCGACGGCAACGGCGCCAAGCCCGGCACCCGCCCCACCACCTGTTCCACCTGCGGCGGTCACGGCCAGGTGCGCATGCAGCAGGGGTTTTTCTCCATTCAGCAGACCTGCCCGGCGTGCCGCGGCGAGGGCAAGGTGATCAGCCAGCCCTGCGACACCTGCCAGGGCCGCGGGCGGGTGCGCGACCACAAGACCCTGTCGGTGAAGATACCGCCGGGGGTGGACAACGGCGACCGCATCCGCCTGGCGGCCGAGGGCGAGTCCGGCGAGCACGGCGGGCCGGCGGGGGATCTGTATGTTCAGATTCGCGTGGAGCAGCATCCCATTTTTACCCGCCAGGGCAGCGACCTGTTGTGCGAAGTGCCCATCAGTTTTGTCTCGGCGGCGCTGGGCGGCGAGTTGGAGGTGCCCACCCTGGAGGGACAGGTCAAGCTCAAGATACCGGCGGAGACACAGACCGGGCGGGTGTTCCGCCTGCGCGGCAAAGGAGTAAGATCGGTACACGGCGGCGGCACCGGCGATCTGATGTGCCGGGTGGTGGTGGAAACGCCGGTGAACCTCAATCACCACCAGAAGGAACTGCTCAACGAGTTCGAGCGCAGCATGGGCGCCAACAGCCACGAGCACAGCCCCAAGGAGCGCTCATGGCTGGACGGGGTGAAGAAATTCTT
>CAYXAX010000332.1:0-1784 GCA_964463055.1 uncultured Gammaproteobacteria bacterium
TCCTGCCCGCGGGCCTTTCCTGCGATCTGATCAATCAGAAGCTGGACAAGAAGGGGATTTCGCGACTCATCAACCTGTGCTACCGCCACGTCGGGTTGAAGGAAACAGTGATCTTTGCCGACCAGCTCATGTACATGGGTTTTTACTATGCCACCCGCTCCGGCGTGTCTATCGGCGTCGACGACATGGTCATCCCCGACCAGAAGGCGCGCATCATCGCGGCGGCGGAAAAAGAGGTCAAGGATATCGAGCATCAGTATATCTCGGGTCTGGTGACCAACGGCGAGCGCTACAACAAGGTGGTGGATATCTGGTCCCATACCAACGACCAGGTGGCCAAGGCCATGATGGAGCGCCTGGGCACGGATGTGGTGACCGACGCCGCCGGCAAGGAGGCCAAGCAGCAGTCGTTCAATTCCATCTTCATGATGGCCGACTCCGGCGCCCGCGGCAGTGCGGCGCAGATCCGCCAGCTGGCGGGCATGCGCGGCCTCATGGCCAAGCCGGACGGCTCCATCATCGAGACCCCTATCACCGCCAATTTCCGCGAAGGGCTGGACGTGCTGCAGTACTTCATCTCCACCCACGGCGCCCGTAAGGGTCTGGCGGACACGGCGTTGAAGACCGCCAATTCCGGGTACCTGACCCGCCGTCTGGTGGACGTTGCCCAGGACCTGGTGGTGACGGAGGTCGATTGCGGCACGACCAACGGCGTCAAAATGCTGCCGTTGATTGAGGGCGGCGATGTGGTCGAACCCCTGCGCGAACGGGTGCTGGGCCGCGTGGTGGCCCATGACCTGTCCGCCCCCGGCCGTGAGGGCGAGATCGCCGTGCCGGCCGGCACGCTGCTGGACGAACGCTGGGTGGATCAGCTCGAGGCTCTGGGTATCGATCAGGTCATGGTGCGTTCGCCCATTACCTGCGAGACCCGCTACGGCATCTGCGGTAAGTGCTACGGCCGCGACCTGGGCCGCGGGCACCTGGTGAACATCGGTGAGTCCGTGGGCGTCATTGCCGCCCAGTCCATCGGTGAGCCAGGTACCCAGCTGACCATGCGCACCTTCCACATCGGTGGTGCGGCCTCCCGGGCGGTGGCCATCAACAGCGTGGAGATCAAAACCAAGGGCACGGTGCGTCTGCACAACATCAAACTGGTGCGCCACACCAGCGGCAACAACGTGGCGGTGTCGCGCTCCGGTGAGTTGACTGTGGTGGACGAGGTGGGTCGCGACCGTGAGCGTTACAAGGTCCCCTACGGCGCAGTCATCACCGTCAGCGACGGCGACGAGGTGGAGGCCGGCCAGATTGTGGCCAACTGGGACCCCCATACCCACCCCATCATCACCGAGGTGGCCGGGACCCTGCGCTTCCACGACTTCTCCGAGGGCATGACGGTACAGCGACAGCTGGACGAAATTACCGGCCTTGTGAGCCTGGTGGTGACCGACCCCAAGCAGCGCGTCGCTGCCGGCCGCGATATGCGTCCCATGATCAAGCTGGTGAATGAGAGCGGCATGGACATCAATATCCCGGGCACGGATCTGCCGGCGTCGTACTACCTGCCGGCCGGTGCCATTGTCAGTGTCGAGGACGCCGCCACCGTGGGTATCGGTGATGTCATCGCCCGTATCCCGCAGGAGTCGTCCAAGACCCGTGACATCACCGGCGGTCTGCCCCGTGTGGCCGACCTGTTCGAGGCGCGCAAACCCAAGGAACCGGCCATTCTGGCCGAGATCTCCGGCACCATCAGCTTCGGCAAGGAGACCAAGGGCAAGCAGCGCCTG
>CAYXAX010000333.1:0-1746 GCA_964463055.1 uncultured Gammaproteobacteria bacterium
AAGGAACCTCTCCCGGGTCAACTCGGACACTCAAGTCCTCGCATGCTCAATTAAATGGTTGCGCTAGTCTCCGGGTGCCTTCCCGAAAGTGCACTCATGGAGCATTGGCATGGCTTTGAGGTCCCCGATGCCTGTGATGTGGTGGGTCAAGTCGAGTGAGCATGAGCGATGATAAATACTCATCTGTGCTCAGGGTCTATCAGCAGGGCTCTATTCTTTCTCTTGTTGTCAGGCAGGCTCTCATATTTCTCTTTAAGCTTGAGGACATAGGCGGCAATTTTCGCGGCTTCCGGGGCGGGCATGGTTGTGAAGACGGGCATTTTCCTGTCACGCCCGATAGGGTTTACGATGTAATCTTCGATCTCCAGCTTGGTTTTTCTGGTCAGGATGCTGGCCGGAGTTCTATCAAACAGCTTGCCGGTGCCGTCAGTGCCGTGGCAATCAGCGCAATGGTGGTTATACAGTTCCTCGCCCGTAATCAATTTCGGATGGTCGTGGTTGTCTCGATTTTTCGAGCAACCCGCCAGCAGGATAAGCGCAACCACACATGCGGTCTTGTATCGCTCAATCATGACTGGACGTGATTAACCCCACCGCAGCTCCAGCCGATTGTCCTCCCCCAGGGCGACACGGGTACCCAGGGCCTCACCTTCGCGATTGAGCGTGTCCGCCAGCCAGCGTGCGTCTTCATGTGAGGCGCGGTTGACGCGCAGGTGGCGGATCTGTGTCGGGGTCATGGTGAGGCCTGTCAGCCTGCCGGTGGCCGTGTCGAGTTTGGGGAAATACATCAGGCCGAGATCGCCGCGGTATTTTTCATGGCCGCCGATGCCTTCGTAGTCGTTGATAAGATCGCCGCAGCCGTAGAAGATCGGTTTGTCCTTGTAGACCTCGATGCCCTTGACGTGGTGGGACGAGTGGCCGTGGATGACGTCGACGTCGGCGTGGTCTATGAGGCCGTGGGCGAAGTCGCGCTGCTCGTGTGATATGTCATATCCCCAGTTGGCGCCCCAGTGCATGGAGGCGATGACGATGTCGCCCGGCTGTTTGACCTTGCTTATCTGGCCAGCGATGGCGGTCACGGTCTTGGCGGACAGCTCGGTGAGCAGATTTACGCCCACCTGTTTATCCGTGGCCGCCCAGTCCGGTTCGATACCGCTGGTCTCCGTGCCGAAGGCGAAGACCAGTACCCGGCCTCCGCTCGGCAGCTTGATGACCGCCGGGGCTTGGGCCTGCGCGCGGGTGTTGCCCGCACCGGCGTGCTTCAGTCCCGCCTTGTCCAAGACGCTAAGGGTTTGACTCAGGCCGTCGTAGCCCCAGTCAAGGATGTGATTGTTTGCGAGCGTACAGCAGTCGATGGCCGCCGCCGTCAGGCAGGGGATGTTCTTGGGCTGCATGCGGTAGTTGACGGTCTTGTTCCAGGCGGCGCCGCTGGTGGTGACAGCGGTCTCGAGATTGACGATGCGCGCGTCGGGTTTGACCCGCTGCAGCTCAGCCAGGGCATCGCCCCAGATATAGGCATAGTCCACCGGCTTTTTGATGGGGCCGTCGGCGCGCTGTGCCAGTTCCACATAATGGCGTGCGTCGGAGACGAAGGCCTCGAACAGGTGCGGGTCGCTGGGGTGGGGCAGTATCTGGTCAATGCCGCGTCCGGTCATGACGTCGCCGCCCAGGAACAGGGTGACTGGTGTCGGTTTCATGGGTGATGCCTGGGCGGCGCGGCTGGGCGAGATCTTGAACAGGCCGCAC
>CAYXAX010000334.1:0-1726 GCA_964463055.1 uncultured Gammaproteobacteria bacterium
CGGCGGCGCGCATCATGCCTTCCGGGCCGCACATCATGACGATGCTGCGGCGGGGATCGATGTTGGCGTGTTCGAACAGCACGGTGACCGGCCCCACGTGCCATGGCCACAGGGGTGAACCTTCGTCGGCGGCCAGCAGCACCTGGGTGTTGGGGTGTCGCGCCCATGTCTCATACTGCTGGCGCCAGAACAGGTCCTGGGCGTGCTTGACCCCTTGAATGATGACCAGGCGCCCGTAGTGTTCGCGGCGGCGCATGACGTAGTTGATGACCGATACCGTGGGCGCGCAGCCCAGGCCCCCGGTGATGATGACCACGTCCCTGCCCAACGCAGCATCCAGGGGCCAGCCGCGGCCGTAGGGACCGCGCAGTCCAAGCCGGTCTCCCTGCCGCAGCTTCGCCAGGCCGTTGGTGACGCGTCCTACGGCGCGAATGGTGTGGTGCAATATGTGATGGTCCTCGGGATCGGAGACGATGGAGATGGCCACCTCCCCGACGCCGTAGAGATAGAGCATGTTGAACTGTCCGGGCGAGAACGCATAGCGTTTGCGGGCGTTGCCGTTGGTGATTTTCAAGTGCAGGGTGAACACCGTGGGTGTCTCCTGCGTCCGCCCCACCACCTCCGCCTCGTACGGTACCAGGGTCTTCGTGGCTGCAGCGACCTGACTCATTTCATGTGCCGACCTTGATGTTGAGCGCTTACAACTTGAAACACGACACTCGGAACCCGCAACCGACGGTCATTGACCCTCCCCGCAGATCGCCGCCGCCTCTTCCGTGATATCGATTCCCACCGGGCACCACGAGATGCACCGTCCGCAGCCCACGCAGCCGCTCCTGCCGAACTGGTCGTGCCAGCTGCCCAGTTTGTGGGTCAGCCACTGGCGATAGCGGGACTGGGTGTCGGCCCTGATGGTCACCCCGTGGATATAGCTGTGGTCCTGGGTGAAGCACGAGTCCCACTGTCGGTAGTGTTCGGTTTCCTTACCGTCGAGATGAGCGGACTCACCCTGGCTGTGGCAGAAGCAGGTGGGGCATACCGAAGTACAGTTGCCGCAGGACAGGCAGCGCGCGGCCACGTCCTGCCAGCGGTCGTGATTCAGATTGGAGAACAGTGCATGGCGCAGATTGCGCGATGGCAGTGAGCGGGTTTGCCGCTCGGCGGCCTCTGTGCTGGCCTGTTTGCCCGCGCGGCGCTGTTCGCGGGTGGCCGGCGTTTGGGGCAGCGCATCGGCGATGGCCTTGCCTTTGGCGCTGCCCGAGGTGATGACGTAGCCGTCTTCCAGTTCGTCCAGGGCCAGGTCGAAACCGGCGTCGGCGCGGGGCCCATCGCCCGTGGAGGCGCAAAAGCATGTTTCCGCCGGGTGGGTGCAATTCACGGCGATGAGCAGCAGGGTCTTGCGCCGCGCCCGGTAGTGGGCGTCGCTGCGGTAGTGTTGATCGAGGATTTTCAGGGCGGCCAGGTCGCAGGCGCGCACACCGATGACGGCGGTCAACGGAGTCTGGACGGTCTCGGCGGCGAACTTGAGACGCCCATTCTCATCACGCCTGACCCGCCACACAGTCTCCCGCGGACTGAACACCAGGGGCTTGAGGGCCTGGGGGCCATTGGCCCAGGCGAACAGGCGCGGGCTGTCGGTTTTGTGCAGGCGGTAACGGCCCGGTGATTGCTCATCCTGCATGCCCTGGGGCAGTTCTGCTATATGGGAAATCGTCTCATACACCAA
>CAYXAX010000335.1:0-1671 GCA_964463055.1 uncultured Gammaproteobacteria bacterium
ACGGCTTCAAGCATTTGTTCGGCTCGTCGCTGCCGCCGGTCAAACTGGCGCGCAATGCCGGCATGCACCTGTTCAATCACTCTAACCTGATCAAGAACCACATCATGTACCACGCCATGGGCCTGAAGGGCGATCTGCCGCGACTCGCCTGCTGACACCCACCCCGGGCGGCCCCCGGCACCACCCATCGTCATGGAAGCATTGACATGGATCTGTTCGACATCATAGCCATTCTGCTGAGCCTCTCTGCGCTGTTCAGTTTTATCAACTACCGCTATATCCGGCTGCCCACCACCATCGGCTTGATGCTCATTGCCTTGGTCATGTCCCTGTTGTTGATCGCGCTGGGCAAGTTCGGCCTGGGCACCGCGAGCGACAAGGCGGCGCTGCTGCTGCACAAGATAGACTTCGACAAAACGGTGCTGCACGGTCTCCTGAGTTTTCTCCTGTTCGCCGGCGCCCTGCATGTCAACGTCAACGACCTGCGTCTGCACAGCCGCATCATCGCGATGCTGGCCATCGGCGGGGTTATCCTGTCCACCCTGATCGTCGGCGTGCTGATCTGGGTCGTGTTCACCCTGCTGGGCCTGGACATCCCCCTGCTGTATTGCCTGCTGTTCGGTGCCCTCATCTCGCCCACCGACCCCATCGCCGTGATGGGAATCCTAAAAACCGCCGGCGCGCCCAAGAACCTTGAGATCAAGATCGTCGGTGAGTCGCTGTTCAACGACGGCGTCGGCGTGGCGCTGTTCATCGTCATGCTGGAACTCGCTACCGGCGACCATAACGCGGGCAGCGGCTGGATACTTTTATTGTTCATCAAGGAGGCCTTCGGCGGGCTGCTGCTGGGCCTGGCCGCGGGCATGCTCGCCTACTGGATGTTGAAACAGGTCAACAACTATCAGGTAGAGATCATGATCACCCTGGCGCTGGTCACCGGCGGCTATGCCCTGGCAGACACACTGCACCTGTCCGGCCCTATCGCCGTGGTGGTCGCCGGCCTGCTCATCGGCAACCATGGCCGCCACCTGGCCATGTCGGCAAGGACCCGCGAACACCTGGACACCTTCTGGCAGTTGCTGGACGAGATTCTCAACGCCATTCTGTTCGTGCTCATAGGACTTGAAGTACTCGTGTTGCCGTTCACGCCCGAGTACCTGATCAGCGGACTGATCGCCATCCCGGTGGTGCTCATGGCGCGCTTCATCAGCGTGGCGATACCGGTGAATGTATTGAAGAGCCTGCGCGAATTCTCCCCCAATGCCGTGCAGATCATGACATGGGGCGGCCTGCGCGGCGGCATCTCGGTGGCCATGGCCCTGTCGCTGCCCGCCAGTATGGAACGCGACGTCATCGTAACCATCACCTACACGGTGGTGGTGTTCAGCATCCTGGTACAGGGCCTGTCCATCGGATGGCTCATCCGGCGTCAGTGATTCACAAAAACGATCCCGCCGGGGACTTCCACCGATATTGCTGTAACACTGCCGATTTGGCTTCCAGCGGCGCCATGGCGCTGAAACTTGGTTTTAACGGTCATAACAGGTATAGTGATCAGCATTAGGTCGTCTGTGGGAGAGACCCCGCTGAATTGGGTGCATCGATTCAGAATAGAGGGCGCCGAAGGCGCAACTCCCGCCCGGAATCGCTCAGGCAAAAGGACCACAGACC
>CAYXAX010000336.1:0-1667 GCA_964463055.1 uncultured Gammaproteobacteria bacterium
GCGACTTCATCAACATCGGCCTCGGCCGCGAGGACAACCAGCACCTGTCGCGGCACGTGGCGGCGTTTTGTGATTTTCTCAACGCCCGCGGCAAGATCCCGGACATCACAGACCGCTTCAACGGCCACGCCTACCTGCTCTATACCAGTGCCCGGCGCGATTTTGTCAAGGCTGGGGCCCTGCTGGTGGGGGATGCCGCCGGACTGGCCTATGCCCAGAGCGGCGAAGGCATACGCCCCGCCATCGAGTCCTCACTCATGGCCGCGGAGGTCATCCTCAACGCCGGCGGTGACTACGCCTACGACAAGCTGGCACCTTACAAGCAGCGAATCGAGGCGCGCTTCGGCCAGCGCGGCCTGACTCCCCTGGAGCGCCTCATGCCGGAGTGGGTCAAGCAGGCCGTGGGTCGGCGCCTGATAGCAAACCGCTGGTTTTCCCGCAACGTCCTGGTGGAAAAGTGGTTCCTGCACAGTGATCAGCCGCCGCTGGCGGTTTGAGCGTCTTCCTTGTGTTTATGGGCCGACTCGGCCTTGTGGACGTGGGTCTTCACTGCCACGAAGCTGTCCGGATTGACCGACATGGAGTCGATGCCCGCCTGGACCAGGAAGCGGGCGAATGCCGGGTGGTCGCTGGGGGCCTGGCCGCACAGGCCCACCTTGCAGTGATGGGCGTGGGCGGTGCGGATGACCTCGCTGATGAGGCGCGTCACCGCCTCGTTGCGTTCGTCGAACAGCGGCGCCAGCCGCGCCGAGTCCCGGTCCACGCCCAGGGTGAGCTGGGTCAGGTCGTTGCTGCCGATGGAAAAGCCGTCGAAGCGCCGCGCGAATTCCTCCGCCAGCACCACGTTTGACGGGATCTCGCACATCACATACACCTGCAGGCCGTGTTCTCCGCGGCCAAGGCCGTTGGCCGCCAGGGTCTCCAGCACCCGGTCGGCCTCCTCGGGCGTGCGGCAGAACGGGATCATGATGATCACGTTGTCCAGGCCCATCACCTCGCGCACCTTCTTGATGGCGCGGCACTCCAGGGCGAAGCCCTCGCGGTAGCCGTCGCTGTAGTAGCGGCTTGCGCCGCGCCAGCCGAGCATGGGGTTTTCCTCGTGGGGCTCGAACTCTTTCCCGCCGATGAGCTGGGCGTACTCATTGGTCTTGAAGTCGCTCATGCGCACGATCACCGGCTTGGGATACAGGGCGGCGGCGATGCGCGCGATGCCGTAGGCCAGGGTATCTACGAAATAGCCGCTCTTGTCGCGCCGGCCGGCGGTCAGGGATTGAATGACGCGCTTGGCCCTGGCGTCCTTGATGTGCGGCCAGCGCACCAGGGCCATGGGGTGGATCTTGATCATGTTGTTGATGATGAACTCCATCCTGGCCAGGCCGACGCCGTCGCCGGGCAGGCGCCACCAGCGCAGGGCGGCGGCCGGATTGGCCAGGTTGAACATCACCTGGGTGTGGGTCTCGGGAATGGACTCCACGCTGGCCTCTTTGGCCTCGTAGTCGGCGATGCCCTCATAGACGTACCCTTGGTCGCCTTCGGCGCAGGACACGGTGACCTTCTGGCCGGTCTTCAGCACCCGGGTGGCGCTGCCGGTGCCGACGATGGCCGGCAGCCCCAACTCGCGGCTGACGATGGCGGCGTGGGAGGTGCGCCCGCCGTGGTCGGTGATG
>CAYXAX010000337.1:0-1665 GCA_964463055.1 uncultured Gammaproteobacteria bacterium
GGTCCGCGCCGGCCTTATGCCGGGGCGGTACGGGATTTCGTACTGGGGGTGAAGTGCCTTACCGGCAAGGGGGAGGTGTTGTCGTTCGGCGGGCAGGTGATGAAGAATGTCGCCGGCTACGATGTGTCGCGTTTGATGGCTGGGGCGCTGGGTACCCTGGGCGTACTGCTGGAGGTGTCCCTGAAGGTGCTGCCGCGCCCGGCGCTGGAGACCACCGTGTGCTTTACCGTGTCGACGGCGCAGGCCCTGGACATGATGCACCGCTGGGCCGGCCGGCCGCTGCCCCTGTCCGCTGCCTGTTATGATGACGGCCGGCTGTTCGTGCGCTTGTCGGGGAGTGAGCCGGGCGTGGCCGACGCCGCGGCCAGGGTCGGCGGCGATGCATTCCCGCAGGGCGAGCAGTTATGGCATGACCTGCGCGAGCAGCGCCTGGCATTTTTCCATGGGTCGCAGCCACTGTGGCGGATGAGCGTGCCGCCGGCGGCGCCGCCCCTGGGTCTGCCCGGCGCCGAGCTCATCGACTGGGGCGGTGCGCAGCGCTGGCTCAGAGGCGACCTGTCGCTTGCCCGGGTACGGGACAGGGCCGCGTCTCTGGGCGGCCATGCGGTGCTGTTTCGCCATGGCGATCGCCGCGGCGAGGTGTTTCACCCCCTCGCGCCGGGACTCATGGTCTTGCACCGCCGCTTGAAACATGCCTTCGACCCGGACAACATCCTCAATCCCGGCCGGATGTATATCGATGCATAAAGCCCCGCACAAATTAATCCATAAACTTGGTGTGGTCGCTGCTATAGACGCGAACCCGCGGGAAATCCCATATATTCATAAAGGATTTGTTTCTCCAACTCGAAACGAGAAACACGCAACCCGAAACTGATTTATCGGATTGCGCCTCTTCCTGCGATCCGCCTATACTTTCGATCCACTAATTGATCAGCAGGCGAACACCATGACCGACACCAACACAACGCACGGTTCATTCATCCCGCCCCTGCGCACCCTGCTGGGTCCGGGGCCCTCCGACGTACACCCGCGGGTGCTCGCCGCCATGGCCCGTCCCACCATCGGACACCTGGACCCGGCGTTTATCGCCATGATGGATGAGATGAAGGTGCTGCTGCAGTATGCCTTCCAGACCGACAACGCCCTGACTATTCCGGTCTCGGCGCCGGGTTCGGCAGGCATGGAGATGTGCTTCGTGAATCTGGTAGAGCCGGGCGACAAGGTCATCGTGTGCCGCAACGGCGTGTTCGGCGATCGCATGCGCGAGAACGTGGAACGCTGCGGCGCCGTGCCGGTCATGGTGGACGACGCCTGGGGCGCGCCCGTGGATCCCAATAAATTGGAGGACGCACTGAAGCAGCACCCCAACGCAAAGGTGGTGGCCTTCGTCCACGCCGAGACCTCCACGGGCGCCCGGTCCGACGCCAGGACACTGGTGGACTTGGCCCACCGCCACGATTGCCTCGCCATTGTGGATGCCGTGACCTCCCTGGGCGGTATCCCTCTCAAGGTGGACGAGTGGGGCATCGATGCCATCTACTCCGGCTCCCAGAAGTGCCTGTCCTGCACGCCGGGGTTGTCGCCGGTATCGTTCAGCGAGCGCGCCGTGGCCAGGATCAAATCGCGCAGCCACAAGGTACAGAGCTGGTTTCTCGACCTCAA
>CAYXAX010000338.1:0-1656 GCA_964463055.1 uncultured Gammaproteobacteria bacterium
CCAAGCGTCTGGGTGCCCACCCGGTGCCGCTGCAGCTGCCCATCGGGGCGGAAGACAACTTCGAGGGCGTGGTGGACCTGCTGACGATGCGGGGCATCTACTGGGAAGACGCGGCCCTGGGTATGACCTACGAGGCACGGGATATCCCCGCCGACATGCTGGAAGAGTGCAAGAAGTGGCGCGAGCGGCTGGTGGAGGCCGCTGTTGAGGCCGACGAGGCCCTCATGGAGCGTTACCTGGAAGGCGAGGAATTGTCCGTCGAGGAGCTCAAGAAGGGTCTGCGTATACGCACGCTGCGCAACGAGATCGTGCCCGCCCTGTGCGGCTCCGCGTTCAAGAATAAAGGGGTGCAGGCCCTGCTGGATGCGGTTATCGAGTATATGCCGAGCCCGCTGGATGTGCCTTCCATCAAGGGTCATCTGGACGACGCCAACAATACCGAGTCCGAGCGCCACCCCGCCGATGACGAGCCGTTTTCCGCCCTGGCGTTCAAGATCGCCACTGACCCCTATGTCGGCACCCTGACCTTCTTCCGCTGTTATTCCGGGGTGCTGCGCTCCGGCGACGCGGTATACAACCCGGTCAAGCACCAGAAGGAGCGCATCGGCCGTATGGTTCAGATGCACGCCAATCATCGCGACGAGATCAAAGAGGTCTACGCCGGCGACATCGCCGCGGCGGTGGGTCTCAAGGACGTCACCACCGGCGACACCCTGTGCAGCACCGATGCGATCATCGTCCTGGAGCGTATGGAGTTCCCGGAGCCGGTGATCTCCCAGGCAGTGGAGCCCAAGACCAAGGCGGACCAGGAGAAAATGGGCATCGCCCTGAGCAAGCTGTCCGCTGAGGACCCTTCATTTCGCGTCCACACCGATGAGGAGTCGGGCCAGACCATCATCTCCGGCATGGGCGAGCTGCATCTGGAGATTATCGTCGACCGCATGCTGCGCGAATTCAAGGTGGAGGCCAATGTCGGCAAGCCGCAGGTCGCCTACCGCGAGACCATACGCAAGTCGGTGGAGCAGGAAGGCAAGTTTGTGCGCCAGTCCGGCGGCCGCGGCCAGTACGGCCACGTCTATATCCGCTTGGAGCCTCAAGAGCCGGGTACCGGTTATGAATTCGTCAACGAGATCGTCGGCGGCGTGATCCCCAAGGAATACATCCCCGCGGTGGACAAGGGGATTCAGGAACAACTGCAGAACGGCGTTATCGCGGGCTACCCCGTGGTGGACGTGAAGGTCTCCCTTTACGACGGGTCGTACCACGATGTGGACTCCAGTGAAATGGCGTTCAAGATCGCCGGTTCCATGGCGTTCAAAGAGGGTGCCGCAAAGGCCTCTCCGGTGCTGCTCGAGCCCATTATGAAGGTGGAGGTCGTGACTCCCGAGGACTACATGGGTGATGTGATGGGCGATCTGAATCGCCGCCGCGGTTTGGTCCAGGGCATGGAGGACGCCCCGGCGGGCAAGATTATCCGCGCCGAGGTGCCGCTGGCGGAGATGTTCGGTTATGCCACCGATCTGCGTTCCGCGACCCAGGGCCGCGCCACGTACACCATGGAATTCAGTAAATACAACGAAGCACCGGCGAGTATCGTCGAAGCGGTTATTAAAAAGGCATCTTGATAACTAAACCAACGACTTTATGAGGGTATAG
>CAYXAX010000339.1:0-1643 GCA_964463055.1 uncultured Gammaproteobacteria bacterium
CCTACGGTCTGCTCAAGAGCGCGGTGCGCTGCAACGACCCGGTGTTCATCAACGAACACGAGCTGATGTACAACATGAAGGGCGACGTCCCGGACGACGAGTATTTCTGCCCCCTGGAGGGCAGTGAAGTCGCCCGTCAGGGTACCGACGTCAGCCTGTTCGGCTATAACATCTCCACCCAGTGGAACCTGCATGCCGCTGATATCCTTTCCACGCAATACGGCATCGAGGCCGAGGTCATCGACCTGTTCACCTTGAGTCCCCTGGACCGCAAAGGCATCAAGGCCTCGGTGAGCAAGACCCACAAGGCCGTGCTGGTGGAAGAGGGAGAGGCGCCGGTGGGCGTCGGCGCGGCGGTGATGGCCATTATCAATGAAGAGTGTTTTTTCGAGCTCGACGCGGCGCCGGCGCGCGTGTCGGCCAAGTCCGTCCCGATTCCCTACAATCACCGCCTGGAGAAAGCCGCGATCCCCAATCCGCAAGACGTGGTCAAAGCCGTGCTCAAGCTGCTTGGCAAGGCCTAGGATATGCTTGGGGTTGTCTCTGGGTATATTGCCGTCGCTGCGCGTCCGTTTCCCGACTTTCTGATGAGGGCCTGTCATGGCTGAACCCTACGCCATCAAGATGCCCCAGCTCTCGGATACCATGACCGAAGGGGTGGTGGTCACCTGGGAGAAACAGCCCGGGGACAGAATTTCCCGCGGCGATATCGTCGCCACGGTGGAGACCGACAAGGCAGTCATGGACGTGGAGGTGTTCCGCGAAGGATTCCTGTCCGGTCCCATTGCCGCGGTGGACAGCGTCGTTCCGGTGGGCGAGCCCATTGCGTATCTCGTTACCACGGCCGATGAGGTGAGTGAGGGCGAGGCAACGGCGGTATCCGCCAAGCCCGCAACCCAGCAGGCGAAGGCACCCCCGCCGTCACAGCCAGCACAGCCGTCACAGCCGCCGGCCGCCCCGGTCGCTGCTCAGACCCCGCGCCCTGCCGCCCCCAGCCAGGCCAGTCATATCATCAAGATGCCCCAGCTCTCGGACACCATGACCGAGGGCGTCGTCGTGACCTGGGAGAAACAGCCCGGGGACAAGGTCGCCCGTGGTGATGTGGTCGCCACGGTGGAGACCGACAAGGCGGTTATGGACGTGGAGGTGTTCCGCGAAGGATTCCTGTCCGGTCCCATTGCCGCGGTGGACAGCGTCGTTCCGGTGGGCGAGCCCATCGCCTATCTGGTGGATACACAGGATGGCGTGGTATCCGAGTCGGTGCAGATCTCGGCCGGCGGCGCCTCCCAGCCATCGGCCAAGCAGGCCCCGTCCAAGGCTGTATCGGCAGCGCAGCCCGCGCGTACCCCCGCGCCGACGCGGGGCGGGTCCCAGCCGGCGCCGCGCCCCGCGGGCAGGCAGGCCACGCCGTACGCACGCAACCTGGCGGCGCAGATGAAAGTGGATTTGAACACCCTGCAGGGCTCGGGCCCCGGCGGAGTCATCGAGGGGCAGGATGTGCTGCAGGCCGCGCGCCAGGCGCCCGCCGCCGCTGGTACAGGACGCATTCAAGAAGTGGATATCCCCGGCGTCGGCCGGCCCATGTCGTCCATGGAAAAGGCGGTCAGTCACAACATGACCGCATCCCTGGCCATGCCCACGTT
>CAYXAX010000340.1:0-1630 GCA_964463055.1 uncultured Gammaproteobacteria bacterium
TGGATTTCAGGGTTTCCTGGTCGGGGTGCATGCGAATGGACTCGGCCAGGTAGCGGTAACTGTCGGCATCGTTCACGATAAGTTTGCCCAGCAGGGGCAGCGCGTTGTGGGAATAGGCATCGTACAGCGGCCGTATGGGCTTGGCCGGTTTTGAGAACTCCAATATCAAGACTTGTCCCCCGGGTTTGAGGGATTTGTAGATGGAGGACAAGGCGTTTTCCTTGTGCGTGACGTTACGCAGGCCGAAGGCCATGACAGCGCAGTCGAAGTATCCATCGGGAAACGGCAGGTATTCCGCGTCGGCCTGGACGTAGACGAGATTGCCCACGATACCCCGATCGATGCAGTGATCGCGGCCCTCGGTGAGCATGGCGGCGTTGATATCGGAGGCGATCACCAGGCCGCGGGGGCCGACCTTACGGGCGAGCCGCAGGGCCATATCGCCGGTGCCGGTAGCCAGATCCAGTACCCGCTGGCCTTCCCTGAGGTGAGCCAGCTCGACGGTCATGCGTTTCCAGACGCGGTGGATACCCAACGACATGGCGTCGTTCATGATGTCGTACTTGTTGGCGACGGAGTCAAACACACGCCGTACCCGTCCCGCCTTTTCCCCTACGGGAACGCGCTGATAACCAAAGTCTGTGGTGTCTTCTTGTGTCATGGCTGTCGGGGTGACAAAGGGTCTCGGTCCATGCGCGGCGGGGCGCGGTAGGGCTCCATATTATCTTAGCCGGGACCCGATCGCTATTTATTCGGGGCGCGGGGGTTCCTTGCGGGTGTAGCCGGCCGACGCGAGGCGTTCCAGGTAGTCCTGCCAGTACTGTTCCTGCATCACCCCCAGTTTATACAGCAGGGGCCAGGTATAGATGCCGGTCTGGTGGCCGTCGTCGAAAATCAGGCGCACGGCGTATGCCCCCACCGGTTCGATGGCTGCGATGTTAACGGCCTCCTTGCCTGTCTGCAGCACCGCTTGACCTGGCCCGTGGCCCTGGACTTCCGCCGACGGCGAGTAGACCCGCAGGTATTCGCACGGCAGCTGAAAGACGGCGCCGTCGTCGAAGCTCACTTCCAGGATGCGCGATACACGCAGCAAACGGATATTGGTCGGTGTGGGTTTATTCGCTGTCTCGGCCATGGCCTGCATCTTGATGTCGAATTCGAATTAAATGGGTTGAGCAGTTTGGTATTTATTCTGGGTTCTGTCTTCAAAGAATATATTGCGTCAAGTCCTCGTCCTGGATCAGCTTGCCCAGATGATCGTTTACATATTCGGCATCGATGCTGACGGTTTTGCCGGCGATGTCGGGGGCTTCAAAGGAGAGACTTTCCAGCAGCCGTTCCATGACCGTGTGCAGGCGCCGTGCGCCGATATTCTCGGTGCGCTCGTTGACCTGCCAGGCGATTTCCGCGATGCGTGCGATGCCGTCGGATTCGAAGCGCAGTTGCATTCCCTCGGCCCCCATCAGGGCGGTGTATTGCTGGGTGAGCGACGCGTCCGGCTCTGTGAGTATGCGCACGAAGTCCTCTACAGTGAGCGCGTCCAGCTCCACCCGGATGGGCAGGCGTCCCTGCAGCTCGGGGATCAGATCGGAGGGCTTGGACAGGTGAAAGGCCCCTGACGAAATGAACA
>CAYXAX010000341.1:0-1596 GCA_964463055.1 uncultured Gammaproteobacteria bacterium
ATGCTGGTGATCTCGGCGGACCTGCCCTTCGCCCAGGGCCGCTTCTGCACCGGCGAGCACATCGACAAGGTCATTCCCCTGTCCACCATGCGTTCCAACCAGACATCAAAGGATTACGGGGTGCTGATTACCGACGGCCCCCTGGCCGGCATCACCGCCCGTGCCGTGGTGGTCGTGGATGAAAACAACAAGGTGGTGTATACCGAGCTGGTCCCGGAGATCGCACAGGAACCCGACTACGACAAGGCCATGGCCGCCCTGGGGTAACACCAGCGCGCACCAACATTTAACAACGCATATCGGATGAATCGTCATGCTGATCTTTGAGCATTCACAACCCGGCCGCACCCAACCGGCCCAGGCCCCCGCGGCGCACGCCGCGGACATCGCCGACCTGCCCAAGTCACTGCTGCGCGACGCGCCGCCGCCACTGCCCGAGGTATCGGAAATGCAGGCGGTACGTCACTACACGCGCCTGTCGCAGAAAAACTTCTCCATCGACACCCACTTCTACCCTCTGGGTTCGTGCACCATGAAATACAACCCGCGGGCATGCAACCGCCTGGCCATGCAGGACGGCTTCGCCGGCCGCCACCCGTACAGTCCCGCCGCGTTCAGCCAGGGATTTCTCGCCTGCATGTACGAGCTGCAGGACATGCTCAAGGAAGTCACCGGTATGAAGGGCGTATCGCTGACACCCATGGCCGGGGCTCAGGGTGAATTTGCCGGTGTCGCCATGATCCGCGCCTACCACATGCACCGCGGCGATACCCAGCGCACCGAGATCCTGGTGCCCGACGCCGCCCACGGCACCAACCCGGCCTCCGCCGTCATGTGCGGCTACAAGGTGCGCGAGATCCCCACCGACAGCGCCGGCGATGTGGACCTGCAGGCGCTGAAACAGGCCGTGGGACCGCACACCGCCGGCATCATGCTGACCAACCCCTCCACCCTCGGGGTGTTCGAGCGGCGCATCCATGAGATCGCGCGCATCGTCCACGCCGCCGGCGGCCTGCTGTATTACGACGGCGCCAACCTCAACGCCATCCTCGGCAAGGTGCGGCCCGGGGACATGGGCTTTGACGTGGTCCACCTGAACCTGCACAAGACGTTCTCGACGCCCCACGGTGGCGGCGGCCCCGGCGCCGGCCCGGTGGGCGTCAATGACAAGCTGCTGCCGTTCCTGCCGGTCCCCATGGTGGGTCACGACGGGCAGCGCTACCACTGGATTACCGACCGCGACCGCCCTCAGACCATCGGCCCGCTGTCGGCGTACATGGGCAACGCCGGCATCCTGCTGCGCGCCTATATCTACATGCGCCTGCTGGGCCGCGAGGGCATGACACGGGTGGCCGAGTATTCCACCCTCAATGCCAATTACATGATGGCGCGGCTCGCCGCCGCGGGATTCACACCGGCATTCCCCAAGCGCCGCGCCACCCACGAATTCATCATTACACTGAAAAAAGAGGACAAGGAGCTGCACATCAACGCCATGGACGTGGCCAAGCGGCTGTTGGACTTCGGCTACCACGCACCCACCACCTACTTCCCGCTGCTGATTCCGGAGTGCCTGCTCATCGAGCCCACGGAGTC
>CAYXAX010000342.1:0-1563 GCA_964463055.1 uncultured Gammaproteobacteria bacterium
GCCGCTGAATTTCACCGTCAGGTATTTGCAATCCGAGGAACCGGCGCAGCTGCTGCCGGTGACGTAGACATCGCCCCCGGAATCCATCGCCAATTTCGCAGGATCATCATTACGATGCAGATCGTCGTAGTCGTAGAGCGTCGACCACTGCACCACCCCGTTGCTGTCATATTTGATAACAATATAATCATCGCTGTTGGTGGCGGTGTTATAGCTGCGTCCGGTCACATAGACGTTGCCTGCGGCATCCACCGCCAAGTCCGCCGCCTGATCGGAATCTCCACCGTCATAGATAACGTAATGGCGGGTGCCTGCGTCCTGCGACGGCCATGACGAGTCTTCCACGCCGACGCTGTTGTATTTCAGTGTGACTATGTCGGGATTGAGGCTGTTATAGCTGTCTCCCACCACATAGACATTTCCTGCGGCATCGGTCTTCACGGCCTTGGCCACGGCGGAATTGCTGGACTGGCCGCCGACGTTGGTACCGCTGGCCCGGTAATCCTGATTCCACAATTGAGCGATATCCCCAACGGGAAGCGCGGCCGGTTCCACGTTGACCACGTTGCTCACGGTCAGATTGTCCACTTCCATCTCGGCAATCTGTGCAAGATCGCCATCTTCCACCTTGAAGGCGACAGTAATGAAGCCCTGGGTCGGCCTAAGCGTGCCGCCCAGATCCACCGTGTTCCAGCCGCACCAGGTGACGGCCTTACACCCTCCACCCTGATACACCATACTTGCGTCCAGCACATCCGTGCGTGAAGGAACACCTTGACTGGTTAGACTGCCGGAAGGATCGGTAACGATACCGTCGAACACCACCATGCCGAGGTATTCCGAATTCCCGAAGCTTCCACCCTGTCCTATGCACGACGGACAATTGGGCATGATCCGGAAGTCGCCCTTAACGGTCTGTATCGCTGCGCCAGGCGTCACCGGAAAGCTCTTCAACAACCACATCACGCCACGCGGCGCTACAGTACTAGCGTCATATATCTGAGCCACGCCCAGGGTGGTGCTGGGGGCGGCGGATGGTCCGTTGACACTGTTATCCAATATTACGACACCTTGATTCCCTACTGGACCGTTGCCGCTGTTATAGACACTGCCGCCAGGATTTCTCACGTCCTCCGCGTAAGCGGTCCAGCCGTTGCCGCAATCGCGTATATAAGAGGTATTGGGTCCGTCCACGGCCTGTACCCAGTCCCCGGTGCAGCCAAAGCTGTCGAAGGTATCCGTCACGGTGGTGCCGCCCGCCGCAGGCGGGGAACCGGAGGCGGAGCCGGGCGTCCCCATACCCGCCGGGTCCTGAGTGTAGACCACGGTGGAACTTGTCGGGTCGGAATACATGAGGTCGGGTCTACCGTCGCCATTGAGGTCGCCCGCCATCACCCCTGACGTAGTCGTCCCAGTCGACAGCAAAGACCAATTCGGCGCGTAGAGCCAGTCCGGCGTGGTGCTGGTCCCGACATTCTTGAAGGCAAAGACATTGTTGAGATCATCCGCCGTCAATAAATCGATTTTGCCGTCCCCATCAAGATCGACGAGCGCCACTGATTT
>CAYXAX010000343.1:0-1555 GCA_964463055.1 uncultured Gammaproteobacteria bacterium
CAACACCTCCAATCCGGCGGCGAGCATCACCGACGGATTGGAGGTGTTGGTGCAGCTGGTGATGGCGGCGATGACGATGGAGCCGTGGCACAGGTGGTAGCTGACGCCGTCGGGCTGGCGCACCGGCACGCAGGTGTTGAACAGGTCCTTGCTGTCCCCGGCCTTGGCCGCCAGTTCCGGCGGGATCAGCATGGGACTGCCGCCTTCGCTGAGCCACTGGCGCTGGGCCTCTTCATCCATGGCCGTGCCGCCACCGTCGGTAACCCGCTTGACCAGCGATTTGCGGAATGAGGCGCGCACATCTGCCAGTGTGACCCGGTCCTGGGGTCGTGACGGTCCGGCAAGGCTGGGTTCCACCGTAGCCAGATCCAGGGTCACGGTCTCGGAGTAACGGGGGTCGGGCTGGCCGGCGTCATACCACAGGCCTTGGGTCTTGTAATAGGTCTCGGTGAGCTGCGCCGCGTCGGCGCGCCCGGTCAGGCGCAGATATTCGACCGTCTGTTCATCCACCGGGAACAGGCCTACGGTGGCCCCGTATTCCGGCGCCATGTTGGCAATAGTGGCGCGGTCCGCCAATGACAGCTGGGACAGCCCGGGACCGAAGAACTCCACGAATTTGCCCACCACGCCTTTTTTGCGCAACTGCTGGGTGATGGTAAGCACCAGGTCGGTGGCATTGGCCCCGGCGCTCATGCGGCCGGTGAGTTTAAAGCCGATGACTTGGGGAATCAGCAGCGAGCTGGGCTGGTTGAGTAGGGCCGCTTCGGCCTCGATACCGCCCACGCCCCAGCCGAGCACGCCCAGGCCGTTGATCATGGTGGTATGAGAGTCGGTGCCGATGAGGGTGTCGGGGTATACCCAGGTGGCGCCGTTAATGTCCCCGGTCATAGCCACCCGCGCCAGGTACTCCAGGTTGACCTGGTGGACGATGCCGCTGTCCGGCGGGACCACGTGAAAATTGTCGAATGCCTTCTGACCCCAGCGCAGGAATTGATAGCGTTCGTGATTGCGGCTGAATTCCAGGTCGCTGTTGGCCCGCAGTGCCGTGGCACTGCCGTACTGGTCCACCTGTATGGAATGGTCCACCACCAGGTCCGCCGGGGTGAACGGATTGATCTTGTCCGGCGCGCCGCCGAGGCGTTTTATCGCCGCGCGCATGGCGGCCAGATCGGCCAGGGCCGGCACTCCGGTGAAATCCTGCAACAGTACCCGCGCCGGCATGAACAGGATTTCCTTGCTGGGCTGCGCCGCCGGGTCCCACTGGGCAAGGGCCTCGATGTCGGCTTTTTTCACAGTGACGTTGTTTTCCCTGCGCAGCAGGTTTTCCAGCAGTACACGCAACGAGTAGGGCAGGTGCTGCACCTCGGCAAAGTGCTGAGTGAACTTTGGCAGGGAGCTGTATATGTACTCCTTACCACCCACGGAAAGACGCGAGCGGGTTTTAAAGCTGTCCAATTGTGTATAACCCATGTTCCCTCTGTCTAAATTTCTAATGCCCTAACAGGATGTTGAAAAAGTCCCTCCCTGGCCTTTTTCAACTCGCTGCGCCGCGGTA
>CAYXAX010000344.1:0-1525 GCA_964463055.1 uncultured Gammaproteobacteria bacterium
TTGAGGTGGTCCGCAAGGAAGGCCATTGAGATGTCTCCGGGGCTGCGCCGCAGCAATGCGACCGTCCGTTCCTAATCCCGGCGCGGGCGTCCAGCAAGGGTTCTAATGGTTACAAAAAGCGATGGATTCATCGCTCCGGTCGATGCTTGTCCGTCGTGCTGCTCGACCCCGGGTCAGACGCAAAAAGCCCCTGTTTTTGCGCATTCCGGTTAACCGGGGGGCAACCGTCCCCATGCTACCGGAATGGCGACAAGCACACAGGATCCCTCAATGGACTGGCATGCGGCGGGACTGCGCCGGCTCGACGGCATCATCTGGGCTATGATCGCCGGAGTCGCCGGCCTCGCGCTGCTGACCGGACCCCTCTATGGCTTCCATCTTGTCGCCGACAGCTTCGTGGCCCCCGGGGGAACCTGCCTGCTACTGATGGGTGGCGCCCTCTATTACAGCCGCCGACGCGACGACCCCCACCTCGCTTCCGCCCTGGGCTGCACCGCGCAGTTGATCGCCTTCGCGGCCGTCGGCGCCCCCTTGTCCTACGTGGCGGCGGCGGCGGGCGCCGGCTTGCCCCTGCATGATGCCGCCGCCGCCGCTTTCGACCGGGCGTTCGATTTCGACTGGCGCGGGCTCTTGGCGACCCTCGAACAGTGGCCGCACGTGCAGATCGCCATGCGGACGATTTATATGTCGCTCAGCGCGCAGATGACGGTGGCGGTTCTAGTCCTCGGCTTTAGCGCGCGGCTCGCCTGGCTGCGGGTCTATACGCTGGCCTTCATTTTCGCCGCGCTCATCACCATTGCCATCTCCGCCGTGCTGCCGACCGAAGGCGTCTGGCTGCATGACGGACTGCACGCCGCCAACCACACGGTCGTGCCCGCGAGTTCCACGAGCTGGCCGGTCTTCCTTGGCTTGCGCGACGGCAGCTACCGCCTGCTGGAGGGGGTTGGCGCGGAAGGCATCATCACCTTCCCCAGCCTGCACGCGGCGCTGGCGGTGATCATCGTCGCCGCCCTGTGGCCGGTCCGGGTGGCGCGCTGGGTTTGCGTTCTGATCAACGCGGCGATGCTGGCGGCGACACCGATCGAGGGCTCGCACTATCTCGCCGACGTCCTGGCGGGACTGGTCGTCGCCGCCGTGAGCCTGGCCGCCGCGCGCGCGCTGGTCGCCCGCCTTGCTGCAGCGCCGCAAGCGATGGAAAGTCTGGTCGCGATCGAACCCGGTACCGAGATCGAGCCGGTGCCGGTTCCCAGCTTCTCTTCATCCTCGCGTTGACGGGCACCACCCGCTATAATTCCTGGCCAAGAGCGTAAGAGCCGGCGAACCGGCCGCAACCTTTTGAGGAAGCGCGCCATGAAGCTGTCGAACGATCAGCTCAAGTCCTTCGACGAGCAAGGCTACTGTTTCTTTCCAAACTGCTTCTCCGAGGACGAGATCGCGCTCCTGCGCGCGGAAGCCGGCGATATCCTCAAGCTCGACCGTCCCGAAGTGTGGCGCGAGAAGACGGGCGCACCACGCACCGCGTTCG
>CAYXAX010000345.1:0-1520 GCA_964463055.1 uncultured Gammaproteobacteria bacterium
GTTGGTGGCCACCAGGGTACGCTCGTAGGCGGCGATGGCCTTGGCGATGTTCTCGCCGCTGGCGTCCTCGCCGAATGCCTTGTTGAATTCCTTCTTATAGTAGGGGATGGCGTTCAGCAGCTTCACATCCTCGGCGATATCACCGCCCATCTCGCCCGGCGCGCTGAGCGGTCCCATGTGACCCTTCAGCGCCCCGGTCTGCTGCTCCAGGGAGTCGGCGCGCCCGTCCCAGAACATGGACGTGGAATAGCCGGAATTGACCCACGTGGGGGCCCAGCGCCCCAGCTCGCCGCCGTGGCCGAAGGCCCGTGCGGTATGCCCGCCGCCGCCGGCGAACGGCAGGTGGCAGCCGGCGCAGCTCATGGAGTGGTTTTTGGACAGCCGGTTATCGAAAGCCAGTTGATGGCCCAGCTTGATCTTGGCCTTGGATTGAGGATTGTCTTTGGGGATCGGCACCGCCGGCAGCTTCCAGGCCGACAGGTCCTCGGCATGGCCGGTGGTCATCACCGCAAGCCCCGCCGCCAGAATAAATGAAGCTATCATTGCAGGTAAAAATTTGAGTTTCATGGCATCCATCCTCTTTACTGGTTTCCGCTTCGTGTACGTCAGTCGTCTATTCGGTGAAAATTACATCACTTGCGCCGCGCGCATGGGCGTTATGGATCGATGTACCCGATGGGTCTGTCTCATCAGGCCCATATCTCGACGCCGTCACCCGATTCGCCGGTCAGGGAATGATCTCGGAAGTCCACCTTTATGTCGTTGACATCGAACAAGGCGGGTGGGTTCAACGTCTACTACATCATGCCGCCTTCCTGAGCTTACTTTAGACTTGATCTAATTTTATTGCAACCATGCCGGACGGCGGGATTTCGGCTGTTTGGATGGATAGTGGATATAGCAAGGACATGCGCGTACCCGAAGCCATGCCGAATAAAAAAGGTATTGGCGGAAACGGGGCATCCCGGTGTGGTGTCGTGACCTGGCACTCGCAGCGGTGCATCTACCAGGCCAGTTGGGGCCGGAGCAGGTGGGTTACGTCTGATGGTGATGGGGATCGATAGGTGACTAGCCCTGTACTTTCTGGTTAGACAGATAAATGGGAGGGGCACAGGTGTTTTTGTGAAGCAAACAGCGCCAGGCCGCCGCCTCCAATGTCGGTGCCCGGCAGTATCCAGTCGGGCGCCAGGGTTTCGCTGCGGATCCAGGCGGCAGGTCAGTGGCAGACTGTGTCCCCGGCGAGACGATGGGTCTTGGCGCGGATATCACGAAAAGATGTAAACACCCCGCATGGATCTGTCCGTTATCTTCTCCGATATTGTGGATCAGACAAGCTGCCCCGTTTTCGGCAAAACTTGTCATCGACGCCGACTCGAATCGTCACGGCGCTGTGCGTTTCGGTGCTGTCCTGTAGCCGCAAGCAGTGGTCAACCGCGCTCACCTAGTGACAGAAGCCGTTATAGAAAAGTGATCTTTTCGTGATATCCGCGTTCATTATCCCCTGGATGCTATAGCCGTTT
>CAYXAX010000346.1:0-1520 GCA_964463055.1 uncultured Gammaproteobacteria bacterium
GTGAGGGGGAGTAATCACATTCATTAAATCCTTCGAGTCCTCCCAATCTTCAGTTGGAGGAAGAGGGAGATGCATGATGCGGCCGAATCCCGCTGTCCAAACCCGAAACCACTAGCCCGCAGAATGCGGGCTAGTGCAGTGCACGACACGCCTGGATGACGTTGGGGACCTGGCTGAGTTTTCCCAGGAGCTGGCTCAATTGTTCGATGCTGGTGATTTCCACCGTGAGCGTGGCGTTGACCAGGTGGTCGGCGCGACTGGTCAGGGTGTTGAGGCCGGTGACGTTGACCTTTTCGTTGGCCAGTACCGAGGTGATATCCCGCAGCAGTCCCGGCCGGTCGAAGGCGGTGATCTGCACGTCCACCTGGTAGGGCTGATGGGCCTCCCTGCCCCACTCCACTTCTATTAACCGCTCCGGACACGCGTTGGTGTAGCGCAGCATGTTGGGGCACTCCCGGCGATGGATGCTGATGCCGCGCCCCTTGGTGATGAATCCGGCGATGGCGTCCCCCGGGACCGGCTTGCAGCAGCGGGCCAGGTTGGTGAGCAGGTCGCCTACGCCGAGGATGTTGATCTCGTTGGCGGCGGGCACGGCACTCGGTCCGTGAGGGGTGCCGATGGGGAGGCTGTCCAGGCGCTTGCGACCGGACAGGTCTTCCGCGGTCCTGATGATCTGGGCGATCTTGATCTCGTTGCGCCCGATGGATGCGAGCATGTCCTCGATCTGATCGAACTCCAGCTTGTTGGCCAGTTTTTCATAACTCAGGTCCTGCATGCTGAGGCGTTCCAGCTCCCGGTCGAGGATCACCCGCCCGCCGTGGACATTCATGTCGTAATCCTGCTGGCGGAACCAGTGCTGAATGCGGCTCTTGGCCTTGGCCGTCTTGATATAACCCAGATGAGGATTCAGCCAGTCGCGGCTGGGCCCGCCGCGCTTGACGGTGAGGATCTCGGCCTGTTGGCCCGTCTGCAGGGTGTAGGTGAGCGTGACGATGTGGCCGTTGACCTTGGCGCCGCGGCAGCGGTGACCCACCTCGGTGTGAATGTGGTAGGCGAAGTCCACCGGCGTGGCCCCTTTGGGCAGGTCCACCACGTCCCCCTGGGGGGTGAACACGTAGACCCGGTCCTCCAGCACCTCGTTCTTGACCCGGTCGAGGAAGTCGCCGGCGTCTTTGATATCCTTCCACTCCAGCAGTTGGCGCAGCCATGCCAGGCGCTTTTCCAGGCCGCTGCTGCGCTGGGTCGCGCCTTCCTTGTAGCGCCAGTGCGCGGCCACGCCCAGTTCCGCGTCGCGGTGCATGTCCTCGGTGCGGATCTGTACCTCCAGGGTGCGGCCCTCGGGGCCGATCACGGCCGTGTGCAGGGAGCGGTAGCCGTTTTCCTTGGGGGTGGCGATGTAGTCATCGAACTCCCCGGGAATGTACTGCCACAGACGGTGCACCACGCCCAGGGCCGTGTAGCAGGACTGGATTTCCTTGACCGTGATGCGCACCGCCTCCACGTCGAACACCTGATGAAAA